>DAOPYW010000008.1:0-45601 GCA_035353055.1 Bacilli bacterium | reverse complement strand
CAATATCTGGTGACCGAAGGAAGCTACACCATGGACTTCGGAACTTATCAATACATGATGAAGATTGAAAACTCCTATACTTTTTACTATAACTACAATCTCGGTGCCCAAAGCGGAGATGAAAATGATCTATCTGGTGAAATCCATGATAGCGAATCGCATTCCTATCAGGTCGATATGACAGTTGAACAAAACTCCAACACCCAGAAGCAAGAGGTGCAATTTACGCTTCATTTTGGCGAGACCTCGAGCCTAGTAATTGAATATGCTAAGAAGCCCAATCGCTTCTCTTACCAATTTACTTATATTCAAGATGGAGAAGAGACAAAATCCATCGAAGTCGAGATCAAAAGAAAAGGACAAGGATTGAGGCTAGAAGTCGAGATCATTAATCCTGACAGCCAATATTCTTATAAAGTTTGGAAGATTGATGAAGCGAAGTCCCGCATGCAATATGTGCATGATGAATATAGCGGCGTAATCGTCTATTCCATCGAGGAAGACACCATCACTTACACCGAAAACAAATTTAATTTCACTTATTCAAGAATTTTCCAATAAAAGCCTTTTTTGTTTGTATTTATTAGTAGAACAAAGAAAGGCCACATGACTATGAAAGTTAAACTATTGACATCTGCCCTACTAATCCTCGGAGGAATGGCCCTCGCCGGCTGCACATCCTCTCAAGAAGTTCCCCTAAGCGCCGCCGCTAATAACGAGATTGCCTCTCAATCGCTATCGACATTCTCGCTTTTAAATACTCCGCAAGGAGCTACCGCTCTTAAAAGAGCGCTTTTGTCCGACCAAGCGATTGATCTAACCGAGCAAGAAATCGCTGACATCAAAGCGATTCTCGGCCAAGTCGACACGATATTAGCCAACCAAACTGGCGTGACCAGCGAAGTAATCGCCTCTACCCAAGAAGGTTATGAATATGGCTTATTAGTCACCTATACTGATATCTTCGCCAATTCCTCTTCCTATTCTCTCTTCTACAATCAGACCGCTAACCGCGATGAAGACTTGTGCGATGGAGAGTGCGAGGCAATCGGAGACCAAAGTGGCTACCGCCACGGGCAAGGAGAAGATGATAAGCATGGCAATAACGACAAAATTAAAACCATGTCCTTCCTCAATGGCATCTTGATCTCCGGAGAAGAGACCTATCAGTTCACTTCTATCGTGAAGGAAGAAGTTGAGGGCGACGAGACAGAGACTAAAGTCAATTTTAAACTCTTTAATGATGCTGGCTTCTTTGTCAAAGCTATGACCGAAACCGAAATTGAAAATGATGAGGTAGAATCCAGAATTCGCTACACCGTATTCGATGGCGAAACCGTCGTTACCTCTTACTGCTTAAAAGTCGAGCAAGGAGCCGATGAAAATGCCGAGATCAAATTAAGATTAGATGACAAAGTGTATTTCATCGAGCAGCTATTTGTCGAAGGAAGAGAATTCCTCGATGTCCGGTATTCTATCGATGATGTGACCACTCACATTCTCTTTGAGAAAGTTGTCACTATTGACGACGTTACTCAAAGCGAAGTGGTAGAGTTCATCATTGTGGAATAAATCCCCCCTCAAAAGGGCTAGACCATTGAACGATCTAGCCCTTTTCTTTTACTTTAATAACTTAGCGATGTCGGCTTCGAACGCCATCGGGTTGACATTTGGCTCATATCGGTTGACGATATTGCCTTCTCGATCAACCAGGAATTTGGTGAAGTTCCATTTGATGCGCTTGCCTGGTGCGACAGGAGAGTTATCTTTTAGATAACGATAGAGGGGATGCTCGGACTTGCCATTGACATCAATCTTGGCAAATTGAGGGAATTTAATTCTCCAGGAGAGAATGCAAGCTTGGTGAATCTCTTCCGAGGTTCCCGGAGCTTGATTCAAGAATTGGTTGCAGGGGAAATCGAGAATTTCGAATCCTTGATCGTGATACTTGCTATAAAGAGTCATCAAGTCTTCATATTGAGGAGTGAATCCGCATTTGGTGGCTGTATTCACTATCAGAAGTACTTGGCCTTTATAATTCGCGAGAGAGACATCGTCTCCCTTATAATCTTTCATAATGTAATCGTAAAGCATATCTAATACCTTCTTTCATTTTAGTATAGCAAAAGGAATTATTATCGATGCTGATAACGCTCATAAAAGGTGAGGCGTATGTTTAGGATTCCATTATCGAATAGCTGGTTATCGTTTGATTAGTGTCAAAAGTAATGATTAAGAAAAAGGGATCGATATTGAACTGCCTCACAGGATATCCCAAATCATAGTAGATTTTATCGCTTATCTCCATCGAAGGTTCCCCCAGTTGGGCTTTAATATCGGCAACTTTATCATTGTTTAAATCGATTTTTTCGGTGAAGCTTTCCGCGAGATAGAATCTATACTTCTCATCATAAGCATTCCATTTTTTCACAGTGAAATGAGTGTAATCGTCAAAGATGAGTTTGGAAGTCCCTGCGCTTGCTAATGAGCCGAAGAAAGCGAATGCAAGAAATGATGCACTTAATATCTTTAGGACCCTTGTTTTAGGCTTGATGAAAAAGAAGATGAAATTAGCGATAATCAAAACGGACAATATCGCTTCTAAGAAGAAAATGAAAAACACCGAAGGTTCTCCAGTGAAATAGTAGATGGGAAAGAACGCAATAAAATTCGCCGCAAGACCTAGCATGATAAATAGCGATATCTTCTTAATTAATCCCATATTCGCAATTATACTATGCATATTACAAAAGAACAAAAAACAATAGTTGAATATAATCGACACATTCCATTCAAAAGCAACATCAAGAAAGCGGAAAATTAAAGAAAAAGGATGGAGGAACACGCATTTTTCGTGTTATATTTTATAATATAAAGCCGAAAGGAGTCTGACCTTTGAAATTCTTGCGCACTCTCAAAGATGTATTTGTTTCAAGTTTACCCCTTTTAGCAGTGATTGTTTTGGTAGCTGTATTTCTTTATCCGGTTACTAACCCAGTGCAAATTTGCCAGCTTGTCATAGGATATACTGGCATGGTCATCGGTCAGGCTATCTTTTTAGTCGGCTTGGATTTCAGCTTACTGCCAATCGGTAAATTCGTCGGAAACTCATTGGCCAAGTTCAATAAAATCGCCTTTGTCTTAATGTTCGCTTTTCTCTTTAGCTTGCTCGCCACTATCGCTGAGCCAGGCATCGCGGTCTTAGCTGCTCAGGTAACTCAAGTCACGAGCGCATCTATCAATAGTGCATTATTCATCTTCGTCGTGAGCTTTGGATTAGGAGTGATGGCTGCTCTAGCAGTCTATAGACTAGTGAAAAACATCAGCATGAAGAAGATATTCTTTTGGTTTTATCTAGCTCTCATTGTCATCGTATTTTTTGTCCCTGAGAACTTTCAAGCTTTGGGATTTGATGCTAGCGGCGCCGCCACCGGAGCGATTAGCGTTCCCTTTGTTCTCGCGTTAGGTGCTGGCTTCTCACATACCGTCGGCAAGCACCGCACAGAAGATAGCTTTGGTATCGTCGGAATTGCCGCAATTGGCCCAATTATTACCGTTTATGTCTATGGCTTAATTGTCGGCAATGTTCCTACAATCGCTTACGATCCCGGAAATGTCACTCTAGCAGGTTCCTTATTAAAGAACTTAGGGCCAGTGGCTCTCGCGGTTTTTCCAATCGTTATAGGATTCTTCATCTATCAAGCGTTCACCATTAAACTGCCAAAGAAGAAAATCGGCCAGATGGCCATTGCCTCTTTAGTGGTATTCATCGGGTTATATATTTTCATCTTTGCCACTGATTATGGCCTCGCTTTTGCGGGTAGCCACATCGGCAGCAGTTTCATGGAGACAACAGAATCGAAAATGTGGCTATTGCCCATCGCTTTTGTTTTAGGCTTTGCTATTACTTTAAGCGAGCCATCCGTGGTCGTGTTTTCTGAGCAAGTCGAAGACTTGACCAACGGCACAATCTCAAAGAATTTAATCAAATTTGCTCTCGCCGGATCCGTTGGTTTAGCATCATTTTTAGGGGTCGTAAAAGTCATCACTAATATCTCTATTCTCTGGTTCATCGTCCCTCTATATGCGCTGGCAATCGCTCTCATTTTTTTCACCCCCACATTATTCGTTGGGTTGGCATTCGATGGCGGAACGGTCAGCGCTGGCGCGGTGACAAGCGCATTCTTAACGCCGATGATGTTAGGAGCTAGCACTGCTCTAGGAGTACAAGACCCGCAAGCTTACGACAATGTTCTGACATCAGGCTTAGGAATTATTGCTTTCATCAGCGTCATGCCGCGCATTATCGTGCAGATAATCGGGATCATCTATGATCGCAAGTCGAGAAAGCAAATCGTCGCTTATGAAGATATCGAATACGATACAAGCAAAAATATCGAGAAAGAAGGTAGCGCAAATGGCAAATAAAGACGAATGGGTATTGCTGGCCATCATTGCCAAGAGGTCGCAAAAGCAAAAAATATTGCAGTCGATAGTCGATTTTGGAGTTGCCATGATCAACCAAGTTTTGGCGAAGGGCTCCGCCAAAGAAGGACTGCTCCGCACCCTCGGTTTAACAAGAGAGGAACAATATGTCTTTTTAAGCGGCTTTGTCCCTCATGAAAAAGTTGGTGAGATTTTCGATTTGCTCAAATCTCAGTACAATTTCAATAAGCCTAACTCTGGGATCGCCTTCACGATTCCACTCGATAAAATAAGCTATTAGGAGGATCATTCACAATGGCAGAAACAATGAAAGTATTATTCATCATCGTCACCGCTGGCTTCAGCGATGAAATTGTCGAGCTTGCTCAGAAATGCGGTTCCAGAGGAGCCACGATAATTTCCGCGCGTGGCACTGGGCAAAATTTTACCAAAATTCTCGGCATTAATTATGAACCCGAGCGAGAGATTCTTCTCAGCGTCGTCTCAGAAAGTGTCGCTCACAAAATCAGCGAAGAAGTAAAAGCCACTCACGGCAAAGGAACACCTTCGAACGCTCTGTGTTTCATTCTTCCCGTGGAAGATTGCACATTGAAAAGCGAAGAATAAATCATAATATCCTTTTAAGCTATATCGCTTTCTTTATTGGTTTATTTCAATATATTTCAGCTGGCTACAGTCTGTAGACAACTGAATAAAAAATCCGATTAATTCGGACTTTTTATTTTATTGGCGCGCTTGATGCGATTCGAACGCATGACCCCAACCTTCGGAGGGTTGTACTCTATCCAACTGAGCTACAAGCGCATCTCTTATAACTATATACTAACTAGTCCTAGTTATTTAGTTAAAGTTGACGCCGGACGAAAACTCTTCCGCTGAGTGACAGAAGCACTTGAGAGGGCAAATAGAATAGCCAAGCATAATTAAAATTATAGGAGGTGAAAATAGCGAGGAAATGCGTGCTTGGCAAAGCGAGGATGTCCACCAAGTAATAAAGTCCAATGAAGATGTCGCATCCGATAAAGAGCAACAATCCAATCGCGAGGAAAGGATGAGACTTGATGTGGAAAAAACTGAAGATGATGCTGGCAATTAATTGAGAGAAATAAAATAGAGAGATAAAAACCAGATAATTGAAGGATGGGAAAACGATGATTAGAGCGGCTATTTCAAAAGCGATGAATAAGAAGATTCTAACCCCTAAGTTAATCCACCGCTCTCGCGAGGATTTGCTGATTGATTGAATAGCGAGAAGATAGAAGATTTGACAAATGCTGAAGGAAGTCATCGCAATGCATTGAAAAGCGTAATTGAGATAGGCATTTAATAAGACGAGAAATGTGTCAGCGACTAATGTGAACAATAAGCCCCCAAAAATGAAGAAAGTTAAGTGGCTTTTCATTTTCAAAAAGAAAACTAAGCCGCTGATAAAGCAGAGGCAAATTGCGGAATATTCGAGAATATTAATCGCTAACGGATGGGGAATGAAAACGATCATTAAATACAAAACTAGTTCTATCAAAAGAAAAATTGGCAAGTAAATGGTGAGAAAGATATCTCGGGATCGTTTCATATTATTGTTGGGTTTTTACGGTTCTTAAATAACTCTGATGAAATTGATGACAAATTTGATTTAAGCCAAAGGCTATCCAATAGATAATCGTGGCCACAAGGCAGAATCCCAAAGCATAGATCATTAAAAATACAGGGTAAGGAACACTGATAAAGACATCGTGCAAAATCGGGAGGTGATTGCCAAATTTGAGGCTGATGTAGAACATATTAAACGTCTCATTGACAAACATTGGGACAATGAAGTCCACCGCCAAAGCGGCGAAGAAGAAAGCGCCAAAAACAGCGAAACTCCCAAGCCAAAAGCGAAGATTTAAAGACTTACGATAATAAGTGAAAAGGAAGACACCAACGGCAATCTGCAAGCCATGGTGCACCATCGTTTGAATATTGATTCCGACGGTAGAAGTAAAGACATCGTTAGGATAGACATAAACTACTAATCCGCCAAATAGACCAAATAGAGTCAAAAATCCAAGCAGTACATCGCGAAATTTTCCTGGCTTGACTAAGCCAGCGATAATCATGACATACATGGGCGTCGAGCACAGCTGGAAGGGAAAGGCGTACCATTGATAATCGATGATGAGATTGTTGCTTCCGTCAAGGCGGAAGGTAAATACAAATTGCTTATATATTTCAAACAAAATCATGATGCCACCGCAAATCAATAAAACCATTTGCAATGTTTTTTCGTTGTGCTGATGGTTGGCTAAAAATACCATGCCTATACACGCGATGATTAGCAAAGCAACAAACATGAGATGAAACCATCCGTAGTTTGTGGGTCTATTCATATTTACAGTTAAAAATTGAATAATGCTTTTTAGAATTCCCATGAAAGATCCCTCCAATTAATTAGAGCAATTAACCGCCATGATTATATCTTACTCTAAGAAAAAAGGAAACGACCTGATGAGTCGCCAATAAAAAAAGAGAATGGTAATGCTTTTTTATTTCTTAAAATAGGAGGACTTTGTTCAAATTGCTTTTATTTCTTCACCCAAAACAAAACAGTGTGGTTATCTCCGCTTAAAAACTGGCTTTCGATATTCTTGAACCCAGCATTCTTGAGGGATTCAATCTCGTGTTCCAAAGTGAAAGGAATATCAAAGTGAACTAGAACATCATCAGGAATATGATCTCTTCTTCTTCGCCTTTGATATTCAGTTAATGCCAAGCCTTCAATTTCTTGGCAAGAGGCGATGTAGTCGCATTCGATGTACATTCCACCCAGTTTTAATGAATGGTAGATTTTTTTAAATAATTCTATTTTTTTCTCTGAAGAGAAATGATGAAGCGTTTGAAATGAAACAACAACATCAAAGCATTCTCTGCCAAGGTCGCATTTCAAATAATCATCATTGATTAAAGTTAAGCTTTGATGCGGATGTTTTTCTTTTAGTTTTTGGAGCATCGCTTTTGATAAATCAATGCCCGTAACTTTTAAATTTTTATTCTTTTTAAAAATGAAATCGAGCTCTAAACCCGTTCCGCAGCCAATATCCAAAAGAGTCTCAGCACCAGCTGGAACCAGCTTTGAAAACTGCTGGTAATGCCTTTTCCAGCGTGACATATGCTTTTCATACTCATCGAGTCTTTTGTCAAAAAACCCCGCCATATTCTCTAAAGGTTCGTCTTTGGTTTGGTTCAACCATTCCTTCAGCTCTATATAATCTTTATTCATTACTAATTGGTGCGGCTAAGAGGATTTGAACCTCCATGAGTGTAACCTCACTAGAATCTGAATCTAGCGCGTCTACCAGTTCCGCCATAACCGCAACGGAAATAGTATATACATTATGCGCGATATTTCATAATAATTTTTATGTGCTATAATACTCCAATGGTAAATTTATTAAGAAAAATTTTTATTAAGGATTACCGCAATACAGGTGATCCGAAAGTCCGCCGAAGACATGGCTATCTAGCATCAATAGTCGGAATTATCACAAATCTATCGCTGGTTGTCTTTAAATTGACAATTGGCATTTTAGTATTTTCCATGTCAATTATCACTGATGCTCTCAACAACTTCACTGACATGGCGAGCAGCATCGTCAATCTCTTTGGCTTCAAATTAGCAAACAAGCCAGCTGACAAGGAACATCCATTCGGACATGAGCGAATCGAATATATCGCTGGTCTAATCATCAGCTTTGTCATCATCGCTATCGCTGTGGTGCTTGGCTACACATCAGTGATGAAAATTATCAACAATACTCCCACCAACTACAGCAATCCCACTGTCAATATCGCAGTCTTCATTATTTTAGGGGTTGCAATCATCACGAAATTGCTTCAAGGTCTCTTCTATCGGAAGATGGCAAAAATCATCAATTCCGTGTCTTTAAAAGCTTCAGCTCAAGACTCTTTTAATGATGTGATCACCACCTCCGCAGTATTAATTGCCACCTTGGTGGAATTTATTCTCTATCTCAATGGTTATGACATTCACATTGATGGTTATATGGGACTCGCCGTTTCCATCTTTATTATCGTGACTGGCATTAAACTACTGATGGAGACATCGAATCCATTAATTGGCTTGCCACCAGATCAGAAAATCGTCCATCAAATCGTCGATGATATTCTCAGTTATCCCGGAGTGCTAGGCGTTCATGATATGATGTGCCATTCCTATGGTCCGACAAAAGTTTTCATGACCCTCCACGTCGAGGTAGACCACAAAGTTGATGTTTTGGTGTCTCATGATATGATCGACAATATTGAGAAAGAAATCGCGCAAAAATACAATATTTTATTAACTATTCATATGGACCCAATCATCACTGACTCCCCGGAGATCAATGAATTAATTGCTAAAACACAGGAAATTATCTCCGCTTATCCAGGGGGAGAAAGTCTATCTTTCCATGACTTTAGAGCCGTGAGTGGGCCGACTCACACCAATATTCTATTCGATGTTGTCATCCCTTCCGATTCGCTGGTAAAAGATGTAGAGCTATTAAACTACTTAACTCAAGAATTCAAAAAAATAAAATCCACGTATCATCTCGTGATTAATTTCGATCATAACTACGTGGATTAATAAAGCTAGTGAATATTGCTGGGATATCCAGAAATATAGCGGCTGACGATATTTCTCGGCAGAGCTTCTTCTTCCCCATATGTTTTCACCATGGTCACATACTGGCGGAAGTCAACATTAAGGGCGATGTAATCAATCATCAAAACATAATATGTGGATGAGAGATTAAGATAACTAGATAAATTGCTGCCATCAATTTGGGAATTTTGTGATGGGAGATAGAAAAATCCATACCAGCTCAGCTCGTTGACAATATCCGAACCTTTAACTGTGACTAAGCAAAGTGAATTGTCAAAAGGCAATGCTTTATAAATCATGCCATACGTGATATCGCCGCTAGCGATAGCTGCGCGGGCATTATTTGTCTGAACCATGAAGATATTGTAATCATTTGCAGCATCTTTAAAATCTTTGAAATAGCGATAAGCATACTGATTGTATACATTGGGAATGTCTCCCTTGGCAATTCCCGGCCCATCGGCTAGTTTGACTTCATCTTTGATGGCTGATATTTCATTATCCAAATAAGTTTGATACATGCTGGAAGTAGCTGGATCATCCGCTAAAGAGCTTATTTTAAATGAGCGGGTGTCGAGAATTTCCGCGGTGCAAGAAGCGACTTCTTCATTGACGAAGCTATAGGTCATGTTGAAATGCCCCACATCTTTTCCGTTTGACCAAGCCTGGAGAGCGGGAGTGCTATAAGAGACATAAGGATTATTTTCGATCGTATTTTCTCCTTGATGCGAATGGCCACCGAAGATCACGTCGACGGCATTTCCTTCCGCAGTGGAGATGTTTCCAACAGTATCGTGGAGCAAGTATAGAATTACATCTGCTCCGTTGGTGCGGAGATAGCTCGCCCAATTAACGACATAAGGCTCTGGATCAGCGAATGTTAATCCTTCGACATTGCTCGCCAATATATCGCTGGTAATTCCTTCCCCAATCGCACCGATAATGCCGATGTGAACGCCATTTTTCGTGATGGTAGTATAGGGGTCAATCCAATCGACAGGTTGGCCAGTATCATCGTCGATGATATTGCAGGAAAGCAAGGGAAATCCCGCTAAAGCTTGATTGCTTTTTATGACATCGATTGTCCAATCAAATTCGTGATTGCCTAAATTCATGGCAGAGAAATCTATCAAGCTCATCCAATCGTTGACTAGACGACCACGAGTGATGTTGCTATCAGCGCTTCCTTGCCACATATCTCCCGAGCTGGTTAATACAAACCCATTTGGGTTAGTGGCTTTAGCATTATTCAAATAAGTCGATAGTTTTTTGATGCCGGGTTCATAGCTGGATTCATTGTCGTATTCAGTAGCGCCATGAAAGTCATTGAGGCTATAAAAGTCGAGAATTTTACTGCCATTTCTTAAACTATCTTGCGATGAATCCCACAGCTCGCTGGGATTATTAACGCGGATGGAGCAAGTATCGGTGTGACCACCATCGTGAGTGGTCACTGTGACTGTAGCATTGCCAACTGCTAGTGCAGTGATTAATCCGCTAGCATTGACGGAAGCAATATTTTCATCAGAACTCGCCCAAGTTACAACTTTATCGATGGCGGTATCTGGAAGGACGGTTGCTAAAAGAGTTCTTTGATCGTCGACATGCATAGTAAGCGATTCTTGATCGAGGCTCACCGAAGCGACAAGGGTGGGATCAACAGGTAGATTGACAGCAACGGGGTGCGTGTCAGTAAAATGGCCATCATGAGTGGTAACAGTTACTGTAGTGTCGCCTTCCGACATTCCGGTGACCAATCCAGTTGCAGAATTAATGGTTGCAATAGCACTATTTGCAATTGACCATGTCACTTCTTTATCAGTGGCGTTTTCTGGCAGAACAGTAGCGCTCAAAGTTGTCTGTTCATCAACACTGATAGAAATTTCTGCTTGGTTAATGTTGACTCCAGTAACAGGAATTTTTGAGTGCGACGAAAAATCGCAGGCGGTGAGCGTTAGGAAAGCAAGCAAGATGAGAGGTAGATATCTTTTTTTCATTCTTTTATCCTTCTAGATGACGGCGTTCGTCTTCTTCTTTTTGAAGCTTTGCAAAATTGACTTTGTTGAGCATCGTCATGGGGAGCTTTTCGATGAATTCAATCTCTTTTGGAACAGCCCAACGAATCAAGTATTTGCGGCATGTTTCGATGATTTCATTTTTCATGCCCTGCTCATCGAAATAATCAGCGACGACAAATACTTTGACTGCTGATTGCAGACGTGGGTCGGGGATGCGAATAGCGCAGCATCCTTTGACGCCAGGAACATGGTTGATCAAAGCTTCAATTTCCGTAGGAAATACCCCTACGCCCGAGACTTTGATGACTCTCTTTTTGCGGAGCTTGAAAAATAAGTAATTATCTTGGTCGACATAGCCTAAGTCGCCAGTGTATAGCCAGCCGTCAACGACAGCCTTTTTAGTAGCTTCAGGATCGTTTAAATAGCAGACCATCGTCGCCTTGCTTTTGATGGTGATTTCACCGATTTCTCCGCGAGGTATTTCCTGGCCTTTTTCATCGACGATGCGAATTGACACATCGTTGAGAGGATAACCGATGGAGCCGAGGCGATTATGTGCGAAGGTGTTGATAGAGATAGCAGCGACCGATTCAGTCAGGCCATATCCTTCAAACACCTGGCAGGGAGAGCCATGAGCTTTCATCACCTCATCAAAGCGAGTCTTGAGATCAGCTGATAAGGTATCTCCACCCGAGAAGCAGACAAACCAATTCTTTAACTTTTTCGACTTCACAAATGGTGGGTAATTAATCAAGCTCTCGTACATGGTCGGAACGCCGACGCAGAGAGAAACTTTAGTTTTCTTCATGGTCTTTACTACTTCTTTAGGAGAAAACTTAGGAATTAAGATGCAGTTCATTGAGTTAGTCAAACTATTGTGCATGGTCATGCAGAATCCGAAGCCGTGGAAGCTCGGCAAAACGCTGAGCATGCCGTGATATTTGAGCTGCTCGCGAGGAAGGCTCGCAGCCACGTCTGTCTGATCGCAGATAAAATTGAAGTTCTCATCGCATAAGCAGATGATTTTGGGTTCCCCTGTGGTAGAACCACTATGGAGATAGACAGATATCTCTTTTGATTTTCCGGTCACAGTTTCCACTGGTAATCCTGTTGGTTTTAATTGATAGAGATATCGGAAACCTTTGAATTTCCCGCGGAATCTGCCGAGTTTCTTGCGGATATCGCGATTCATGAATAGATGGTAAATATTCTTTTTAGCGATAGGCAGATAGTCTTCGACTCTAGTCACATAAATGCGATCAGCAATCTCGCGATACTTTTCAACTTCTTTTGCCACTCTCTGCTCGAACATGATGGCAATCTTAGTCTTGGTTTTTTCCATGATGTTGCGAATTTGATTATAGGGAGTGAATGGATGAACTAAGTTGGCAATAGCTCCAATTTTATTGAGAGCATAAACGAGGATCAATGTATCAGGAATATTCGGCTGAGCGACCAAAATGACATCGTTTCTCTTAACGTTAAGGCGGTGAACTAAAATATCTGCCATGCGATCGACTAAATGAGAGAGCCGACGATATGACATCTGCGTTCCTTGATAATAAACAGCTTTCCCTGATGGGGTGTTTTTTACTGATAGTTGAAAGGCTTCATAAAGCGATAAATTTTCAAACATACTTCCTCCTAATAATAAGCTTGTATTACAAAGTTAATTATATTAAATATTCCCATTAAAACCATCTGATGTCCAACATATATCAAAAATGTATGGCGTCCTAAAAAGCAAATTGGCCTCTCCCAATCTCCAGAAGGGAAGAGCGATTTTTTCTTTTTTCGATAGAGGAAATATGCGACTAATGATCCTCCAAAGAAGAACATGATATAGGGGAACAAAGCGACATAGTCAGCTTGCCTTGAACCTCCAAACATCTCCGCTGGCTCCCAGAAGAAAGGAAAATAGAAATTTGGCACGGTTTGAACGTGTCCGGCGTGGACGATTTCAGATGAACCAAAGTAATTGATAAAATTTGAGGCAACGCTCGGAATCACAAACCAGGATAAGAAAAAGCTAATCAGAGTTCCGGCCGCTAGGGCTTTCCAACTGCGATTTTGCACTAAGCAATAAATAATGGTGCTAACAGCTAAGACACCGATAATATTGAAGTCAATTCTGATTGTGCCTTGATCTGGAAAGAACCCCAAAAGTTGAGCGAGGTTGGTGGTAACTGCTAAAAGCCCCCAAACAATTAAAGTTTGGATTGCTCTCTTCCAGTTATTGCGTGAAAAAGCGCATGAGATGCCAGAAATAAAGCAGAAGGCCATCAAGACCAAAGGTTGAATTACTGCTCTAGCACTCGAAGTCCAATACCAGCCAAAAAAGTCCTGGAAGAAACGGAAAACCGCATTCGTATCATTGGAAACCTCATACCAGATTCCACCATAATGCTTTAAATTCCAAAAAATATGGTCCACCACAACCAAGATGATTAAGAGCCCTCTCAGTAAATCAATCTCGTGTACTCGTCGGTCGAAAGTCGTCTGCTTTTCCGCCGTTCTTTTTGCTAATATTGTTGTCGAAGCCATAACTATTACAATTATATCAACGTGCGCGCTAGGATAAAACCTATTTATTCGAAAACGAATAAAATATGAGAGAGTGGTTAATTTGTCAAATGTTCAGCACTAATCGGCAATATTAAGAGTGCCAAAAAGAAAAAAACTCTTCGATGAAGAGTTGATGTCGAGTGGTCGGAAAGATGGGATTCGAACCCACGACCTCTTGGTCCCGAACCAAGCGCACTACCAAGCTGTGCTACTTCCCGGATTAGGCTAAATCGCTGAGATCAAAGAGCAACATTTGATCTGTTTCGCTCATGCCATCCAAAACGCCGAGCTCCGAAAGATCCTTGACGTTTGTCGTGGTCAATTTCGTGCGGCGGAGCAAATCCTCTTGAGAGAAGAACTTGCCTTCCTTGCGCGCTTCGATAACCGTGACAGCGTTGTTCTCACCTAAACCGTCGATGGTCGTAAAGGGAGGAATCAAGGCTTTGTTTTGGTGGTCGACAATGAAATCGGTGACATCAGATTTATAAAGGTTGATGTTCTCAAATTTATATCCCCGCTGAACCATTTCCAAGGCGATTTGCAAAGTGACAATCTGGTCAGCTTCCTTCGGAGAAAGCTTGTCCGTCTTGCTTTTGCTTTTCAATTTTAGCTCATCGAGGCGATTAATGATAGCATCTCTTCCTTTAATCATGGCAAAAATATCGTATTGCTTGGAACGAACAGAGAAGAAAGTCGCATAGTATTCGAGAGGATAGTGAACCTTAAAGTAACCTACTCTTATTGCCATGGTGACATAAGCAACGGCGTGTCCTTTAGGGAACATGTACTTAATTAAATTGCAGGAATCGATATAGTATTGAGGGACTTTATTTGCCTTCATAATCTCGACGAATTCAGGCTTTAAGCCGTTGCCGTGACGAACGCTTTCCATGATGGAGAAGCTGACAGCAGCAGGGAGCCCTTTATTGATGAGATAGGTCATAATATCATCGCGGCATCCAATCACCTCTTGAAGAGAGGCTTTATGGGAGTTGATCAAGCTTTCGGCATTGTCTTGCCAGACACCGGTTCCATGAGATAGACCAGAGATAATCACTAAGTCTGAGAAGGTTTTTGGATTGGTTTCTTCCAAGATACCACGCACGAAAGAAGTGCCGAATTCCGGAATACCCATCGCGCCCGTTTTGGAGGCTAAATAATCGTTTTTCATGCCCAAAGCCTTGGCAGAAGAGAAAATGGAGAGAGTGTCTTTATCATTGAGAGGAATATCTTCGACATTGATGTTTGTCAATTTGGACATCATGCGCAAAGCCATCGGGTCAACGTGCCCTAATAAGTCGAGCTTTAAAATCGTGTCATGGATGGAATGGAAATCGAAATGCGTCGTCTTCCAAGATGACTCTGGTTCATCAGCGGGATATTGGATAGGAGTAAAATCGTATACTTCATATTCGTTGGGGATAACCACGATGCCACCAGGGTGTTGCCCAGTGGTTCGCTTAACGCCAATACAGCCAGAAGCATAGTAAGCAATCTTCGCCTTGGAGAAAGTGTTGGGATCAAGGCCTTTTCTCTCGATATAGCCGCGAGCAAAACCGAAGGCTGTTTTATCCTTCACGGTTTCAATAGTACCAGCGCGGAACACATTGTTCTCTCCCAAGAGCTCTTTGGTGTAATCATGGGCTCTCGATTGGTAATCGCGAGGGAAGTTCAAATCAATATCGGGGGTCTTTTCAGCATGGAATCCTAGGAAGGTTTCGAAAGGAATATTCTGTCCATCGTGAATCATTGGCTCACCGCAAATTGGACATTTCTTTTCGGGAAGGTCATATCCGGAGCGATATTCAGGCATCGTTTCGCTCGTCCATTCCAAATGATGACAATGAGCGCACAAATAATGGGGAGGGAGAGGGTTGACCTCGGTAATCCCTGCCATCGTAGCAGCAAAGGAAGATCCGACGGAACCTCGAGAACCAACGATATAATCATCATCATTAGTCTTTTTGACAATCTTATGAGCGATGTAGTAAATAACCGAGTAGCCGTTAGAAATAATGCCATGTAGTTCGGTATCAAGGCGGTCTTGAATCGGTTTAGGAAGTGGATTCCCATATAATTCATGAGCTTTTTTATAGCAGAGGTCAGTGAGCATCTGCTCAGAATTCTCGATCTTTGGAGAATAGAGCTTATCGTTAGGAAGAGGAATAATAGCATCGATCATGTCAGCTATTTTATTGGTGTTAATAACGGTGATCTCATAGGCTTTTTCTTTGCCTAAAAAATCCATGCATTCCAGCATTTCTTTGGTAGTTCGGTAATGCTGATCAGGATTCTCAAAAGGTGGCATCTTACTTCTGGCATAGGGGTTAAGAGCATGGTTAATACCACCTAATCCCTTAGCAGAAATATAGATATCGCGGTAGATTTTTTCTTTGGGTGTCAGGTAATGGACATCGCCGGTAGCGACTGTGATCTTGCCTATCTGACTGGCAGTCTCAACGATATCGGAAAGATACTTTTTGACGGCTTCGTCGGTCAGCTCACCCATGTTGACTAAATAGGAATAGTTCGGGATGGGTTGAATCTCAATGTAATCGTAAAACTCCATCACTTCTTTTAAGCGTTGGGCGTTATAGTATCTGGCCGTGCGAAATACTTCTCCATTGAAGCAAGCAGAACCTATCAATAGGTGGCTGCGATATCTCTCCACTTCTCGGCGAGGAATCTTAGGGACCTCCGCTAAGTAATCGATATGGGATAAAGAGATCATCTTATAGAGATCTTTTAAACCAGCTTTATCTTTCGCTAAAACGGAGATGTGAACAGGGAAGATGTGCTTCAAAAGTTCTGGAGGAGTCTCCAGCTTCTCCAAATCAGCATGCGTTAAAATATTGTATTGTCTGATAAGGCGAGAAATCATCGGTTGAAGGACATCATTAAGGACCTGAGCATCGTAATCTGCTCGGTGAGCTTGCTCTTCATCGTAATTGACTTCCAGGTTTCGGCACAAGGCCCCAAGGGTGTGCCGCTTGCTATCAGGAAATAGAAAGCGAGATAGAGACAGAGTATCAATTGTTGAATTATTTAAGGGTGGCAAGCCGAGTTTAACTAGTGACTCCTGCAAGAAGGAAATATCGAATTCAGCATTGTGGGTGACTAAGATGGCGTCGTCCAAAAATTCTAAGATATCTTTAATCGCTTCGCCGATGGTCGGTTTATCTTTGAGCATGTCATCTTTGATGCCAGTGATCTCAGTGATATGCCGAGGAATAGAAAACCCCGGATTGATTAGCACATCAAAATGGGAGGTCACAAGGCCGTGTTCCACTCGGACAGCTCCGAACTCGATAATGCTATCATAGCGAGAGCTTAAGCCAGTGGTTTCTAAGTCGAGAACCACATATTTTGCCTTATTTAAGGGCACATTTACGGGATTATTGATGTAATTGAGCTTATCGTCAACCATGTATAATTCCGCGCCATATAGCATCTTTAAGCCATTTTTCTTCGCGGCTTTTTGCGCATCAGGATAACCCTGCACTACCGCGTGATCGGTGATGGCAATCGCTTGGTGGCCAAGGGCTTTAGCATATTTGCAATAATCGTCCATGCTCGTGACGCCGTCCATGTTGGACATCGCGCTATGGAGATGGAGTTCAACTCTTTTCACTGGCTCCTCATCGGGAGCAATGACATCGGGAGGAAGGGGATAGATATAATGGACTTTAATTGTCACTTCTTTGGAGAAGTTATCCATGTAGGCTGCTCCGCAGATGCGGACATTCACTCCCTTATCTAATAAGGCAATGGTCTCCGCTGGAATCTCTTTATTTTGGTAGGCTCCCACCATGATGGCGCCACCAAAGTTATCAGCAACGCCGATGGTAATCTTCGTCGAATCGCCAAATTCTTTAGTTTCAAGCGAAAATATCTGACCAGAGAAATCGACGTTTCCGGAATTCTCGTTAATGGAGTCAATGCGCTCAATTGGTTCGTAATTCCCGCGGCGGTTTAAGCGAGCTCTGCGTCTCTCTTTTGCCATTTCTTCCGCGTTTCGCTTCATGATGTCGAGATAGGCGGCTTCGACTTTTTCCTTTAAATCTTTTCGCTCTTCTTCCGCGACATCAATCGCATCGTTGCGATCGACTATTTCAGGTTTCTCCGAGATATCAATCATGGTTTCTACAGCTTCAATCTCGGCATTTTTGACAATCTTCTTGAGCTGGCGAGCGGACACTTCAACGCGCTCTTCGTCGATGGGTTTAATGGTTTCCGTAATCGTGAATTCATAATTGATGAAATTCAAGAACTCGCGGAAGTCTGCGATCGCTTGAGAGTATTGCTCCTTTTCGCTTTGGTTCAAGTATTCTACGAATAGATGGTCTTCCTCATCTCCGGAAATAACTAAATTATGGGGGAGGCGATAGATGGTTTGATACCAATCAGCAAAGAGTGAAAGAGCGTCCGTGTAATCTGGGCGCACTAAATAGGAGAAGCGCAATGAATATGGATAAGTAATATTGATCAAGCCATCTTGAAATTGGCGGAGCAAGTGATACTTCCATGGTTTCGTTTTGACGATGACCATATCCCACTGCTGCTTGTTAAAGCGGTTGCGGCCGATCATCTCAAAGTCAAGGTCAAAATCATCGAGATTCTCGATGCCTAGACTATTTAAGAAACGAACCATTTTTTCATTCATATTAGATCACGTAAAATAGCAAATCCTTGATGAGCAAGATAAACATCAATCCAAAGAGGAGGAGCATGCCCACCGTCGAGACGATATTTTTAACTTTTTGAGAGATCTCTTTTTTGATTATCGATTCAATAATAAGGACGAGAATTTGCCAGCCATCTAAGCCCGGGAAAGGCAATAGATTAATGATGGCGAGGTTGATGGAGATCACTCCCCAGAGTTGAAGGAAGGACACTAATCCAAAATTTCTCAAAGTCGAGGTGCTGACATAGCCGACAGCAATGATGCCTCCCACTGAATCAGGAGAAGTAAATAAGGCTCCGAGACCTCTAAAAATAGCAATTGAAGAATTGCCCATTAATTGCCAGGTATTGCGATTAGCTTTATCAAAGTTATTCCAATATTGATGAGAGTAGAAGGAGAGGCCAATGCTGTCAAAATAGCGATCAGGAGAATCGTTTTTAGTCCTTGCTTGCAGGGTGATGCTGACAGGGGCAGTCTCAATTTCTTCCGTTTCTGGAATATCCACATATTTCGTAATATTGAAGGTGACTGAAACGACATTGGTTGCGATGGGAATTTGATATTCGCTAAGAGTTTTTGAGCCGCCGATAGCTGCTGGCTCGAGATATACTAGGTGATCACTCCATGATAAATCTTTGATGCTGCTCGTAGAGCGAGATAAAGCCACTATTACCGGCTCTTCTCTTGGCTCGATAGAGCCTTCATCTTGATAGGTGTAGTAAGCGGTTAGTTTGTCGACGACATAGACTGAAGCGTTTTCGCCAAAGGTTTCGCTGTCCAAATAAATCTTATCTTCGCTCGCTAATCCAGCGGAGGCCGCGATTGATGATTCGCTGACCACCAGTTGGCTAGCGTAGATATCGGTTTGAATAAAGCATGTCTCAGAGATAAAAAAGACTAAAAGAGCTAATACGGCGTTCATCGTGACACCCGCCATAAGAATAATAACTCTCTTCCATTTTTTTATTTTGCTGAAGCTGCGGGAGTCATCGATGGTCACTCCGTCAGGCATTTCGGTTCCTTCCCCCACCATCGAGACATATCCCCCAAAAGGAATGGAGCGGATGGAGAACTTCGTCTCGGCTTTCTTGCGCTTAAAAGAGAAGAGTTTTGGCCCATAGCCAATAGAAAATTCTAAGCAGTAGACTTTGAATGCTTTCGCCACCGCTAGATGGCCGAGCTCATGGACGATGATCAAAATCGAAAGGCATAGAACGAATAGAATAATGTAAAGAATGTTAAATAAGAAATCCATAAATACCTACTTGTTAATTAATTTTGCTGCCATCTGTCGGGTGACGGCATCAACTTCGAGAATGTCTTTGAGAGTCGGATGCTCAATGTTGGCATGCTTCTTCATCAAAATGGAAACGATACGCTCGATATCTAAAAAGGAAATCTTTCCTTTGATGAAAGCGGAGACTGCTGCTTCATTAGCGGCATTTAAAACCGCTCCAAAAGTGCCTTTTTTAGCGATGACTTTTTTAGCCCACTTGATGACGGGAAATCTCTTGGCTGACAGGGGTGAAAAATGATATTCAGCGAACTGCCGATAGTCAGAGCATAAATATGTCTGATATAAGCAGAGGCCCTGCGAGAGAGCATAGGTGATGGGAACTCGCATATCGGCTTTCCCGATATCTAATCGATAAGTTCCGCCCTTATATTCTATCATAGAGTGAATCATAGATTCGTCATGAATAATCACTTTAATTTTGGAGAACGGATAGTCGAATAAATAATGAGCTTCAATAATCTCAAAAGTCTTGTTCATCATCGTGGCGCTATCAATCGTGATCTTCGAACCCATCTTCCAGGTTGGATGATGCAGGGCTTGCTCAGGAGTGACATTTTTTAAATCCTCTCTAGCGAGGTGGCGAAAGCTTCCTCCGCTAGCGGTGAGAATAAGATTTTTGACATTTTTGGAATCGACAGCTAGGCATTTTGCTAAAGCAACATGCTCGCTATCAATGGGGAATAATTTGCCTTTGCCACGAGAGAGAAGGTCTTTGATGAGCTCTCCCCCTACGACTAAGCTCTCTTTGTTAGCCAAAGCTAAAAGGCGATTGTTTTCGAGAGCGGTCAAAGAAGGGACGAGGCCGACAAATCCCACTAAGGCGTTGACAATCATCTCGGCGTGAGAGCATTCCACTAGTGAAACTAGCCCCTCATTGCCATAGAAAAAGCGGAGATTGGGGTATTTTTTAGCATATTTATTCATCGCGCTCTTCTCTTGCACGCAAATCATTGACACTGAGGGGAAGCGCTTGATAATCGGCGATATCTTTCTCGTCTGATGGCCGACCGAAAAGGCCGTCAAAGCAAAATCATGAGGATAGCTCTCCATGACCTCCAATGTTTGACTACCAATTGATCCAGAGGCACCGAGCAGACAAATGCTTATCATAATAAGAACACTAATTCCGAGCCAATATTTGCGATGATCCACACAAAGATAGCGGAGATCATTAGCGAGAATAGCAAAGAGTCAATGCGATCGAGGATTCCCCCGTGTCCGGGAAGAAGGTTGCCATAGTCCTTGATATCGTAAAAGCGTTTAATCGAGCTAAAGACAAAGTCGCCCAAAGTAGAGAATAAGGGAATCAAAATTGACAAGATGACGATGTAATACCAGCGATTTAAATCGAGATATCCTTCTAGCAAAGGATGATTCAAAGCAGAGAGTATTAAGCCAAAGCCGGCAGAGAAGACAAATGAGGTGATGATGCCGCCGACAAAGCCAGCATAGGTCTTCTTTGGAGAGATGCGCTCATTGATCTTGCGCTTGCCGAAGAATAGCCCAAAAAAGTAAGCGCCAGTATCGGTCATAAAAGTAGCGATGAGAACATAGATGATTAACAGCGATGCCTCAAAGGAATCATATAAGTTAAAGAATGGAGCGGTAGCATTTGTTCCCCAGTGTAGGAATGATGGATAGCACCTCAAGAACAGCAAGCTTTGAAGCCCAAGAGAGATGACTATCAGCATGGTGAACAAGAAGCTCGCGTCTCTCGCAGTAAAGGAACTGTGGAAGACCACCATCAAAAATAGCAAGGCAAAGCCGATGAATATCAGCAAAACGGAGATATGCAGCTGAGAGAAATAACGATAGAAATGGAACCAGGCTTCGCCAGTAGCGGCTTTAAAAAGATCCAGCAAGAATGGCCAAAAGACCATGATGAGGCTGACGAGAATGCTGATGAGATACAAACCGATGAGATAAGGAACTGAGCGTTTGACTTTTAAGCAGCGGATGATTTCAATGGTTGAAACCACCGATAAGAAAGCCACTAAAGCGGCGTAGAACCAGTCGCCCAAAAAAATGAAGGGAATGATGATACTTAAGCCGATCACCGCGGTGATGATTCTCGTCTTCATCGTCGATCTAGTGCTTTTGTTTAGTTCGTTATGCTTGATACCTTGATCAATCTTTTTCATTAGTTAAGCCTCCAAAGCGGCGGGACCGCTTGTGATATTCTTCGAGAGCGAGCCTAAATTGCTGCTTATCAAAATCCGGCCAGGTTACCGGAGGAAATATAAATTCGGCATATGCTAGTTGCCAAGGGAGGAAATTCGATGTCCTCATCTCTCCGCTGGTCCTGATCATCAAGTCGACGGGAGGCAATCCTTTCGTATATAGGTAATCCTCAAAATTTTCCGCATTGAGGTCTTCGATATTTTTTTGATGTTCAAGAACATCGGCGGCAAAGTTTTTGCAAGCGCGAACTAGCTCGGCTTTTCCCCCATAGTTTAGGCAAATATTAAAAGTAAAGTCGCGGCAATCCTTGGTTCTATCAATCGCTTCTTCCACGACTTTTTGAGTCTTGGCTGGCAAGCGCGATAAATCGCCGGAAGCCCTGATTTGGCATCCTTCTCTAATCATGCGATTAATCTGCTTGGTAAAAAAGATTTCGAGATACCTAAAAAGATGGTTGATCTCGCTTTTTGGGCGATTCCAATTCTCGGTGGAAAAAGCGTATAGAGACATCACTTTGACATCTTGAGCTCGGCACTCTTCATAGATGTCGATAACGCGATCGCATCCCGCTTTGTGACCGAGAAAACGCGGGAGGCCACGGGCTTTAGCCCATCTTCCATTTCCATCCATGATGAAGGCAATATGTTTTAAGGATGTTTGCTTCGCCATAATAAATCTATTTTAGTATACACAAAAATAGAAAAATGTCATAGAAACATATAAGAAAAAGGAAGGCTTAACCTTCCTTATACCATCATGATCTCTTTTTCTTTTTCTAGGCAAATCTCGTCGACTTTTTGGATGGTCTCATCGGTGACTTTTTGGATATCATCGAGAATTTTTCTTTGATAATCTTCTGGATAAGTGTCATCGCTTTTTACCAGATCAACGTAATCGCGTCGAATGTTGCGGACAGCGATTTTGGCTTCTTCGCCGTATTTTTTCGCTTGCTTGGATAAATCTCTTCTTCTCTCTTCGTTGAGAGGAGGAATCATCAGGCGGATGGTCGTTCCCTCATTGATGGGATTTAAGCCGAGATTTGAAGCGTTTATGGCGGTTAAAATGGCTTTCATGTCATTGCGATCATAGGGTTTGATCAAGAGCTGGCGAGGTTCCGGGACAGAGATGGAGGATATTTGATTGACCGGAGTCGGAGACCCATAATAATCAATCATCAATGTTGAAAGCATCGCGGGATTTGCTCTTCCCGTTCTTAAAGTGACAAGGGTGGATTTGAATGACTCAACTGATTTTTCCATTCTCTGTTGAGCATCAAGCACGATTTCATCCATAGTTTATTCTCCTTTTTTGCAGACAGTTCCGATATCTCTTCCTTCGATGACGCGGCGGAAATTATTGGGGTCCGCCATCGAGAAAACACGAATTTCGATATCTTGGTCCTTAATTAATTCTACCGCAGATAGGTCCATGATTTGAAGTTTCATTTCTAACATTTGCTGATAGGTGATGACAGGGAAGAACTTCGCGTGAGGATCGCTGGTGGGGTCGCTTGAGTAGACACCATCCACACCGTTCTTGCCCATCAGAATAGCATCGCAGTGCAATTCGAGAGCTCTTAAAGTTGCGGCTGTATCAGTAGTAAAGAAGGGTTTGCCTGTACCGCCGGCTAGGAAGACAACTTGGCCATCTTTCATGGCAGCATTGGCTTTTTCCACATCGTATGGTTCGGTCACTCCTTCGATAGCGGGAATCGCTGATAAGACGCGGCTTTCAACTCCGTATTTTTTTAAAGAGGAAGCTAAGGCGACAGCGTTGATAACGGTGCCGAGCATGCCCATATAGTCCGCCGAAACATCCTCGATTCCAATATCTCTCGCGAGTTTACCGCGCCAGATATTTCCCGCGCCGATGACAACGCAAATCTCGATTTGTTTTCCGTGAATGGAATGGATGGCTTTGGCGATTTTATCTAGTGAAATAACATCGATAATTTGCATGCCTGTTTTCTCTTTCAGGGCTTCGCCGCTGAGCTTTAATAATACTCTTTGATACATAGGACCTCCTTTAAAAAAAGAAACACTAAAGTGTTTCTTAATTGGTTAATGAACTTGGCTCATTACTTCACAAGCGAAGTCGTCTTGACGTTTCTCAATACCTTCTCCGACTTGGTAACGAACAAATTTTAAAACTTTGATGTTCTTTTCTTTTTCGACTTGAGCGACAGTTTTGGAATCATCAATGAGGAAAGGTTGCGCCGATAAGGTAATTTCTGCAAAGTGCTTGTTTACTTTCCCAGCGATAATCTTCTCAAGAACAGGAAGTGGTTTATTAGCTAATTTCTCATCGTTTTTGCTGGCGGCTAATTCGACTTCTTGCTCGTGTTGGAGAATGTCTTGTGGGACATCTTCAATATGCAAGTAGGAAGGATTGTTAGCGGCGATGTGCATCGCGATTTGCTTGCCGAATTCCGCATCTTGTTTGTCGAGAACAACAGCGACGGAAATCTTTCCGCCCATGTGAGTATAAGTGGCCACCATTTGACCATCTTTTTGATCTAGTAATTCGAAGCGTCTCAATTCAAGCTTTTCGCCGAGTTTGACGGTGGCATCAGTAAATAATGGTGAAGCCATCTCGCGCGCTTCTTCAATGCTTTTTGGTTGGTTATCCAACACTAAATTGGCAACAGCTTCTGTGAGATTATGGAAGGCATCGCCTTTAGCGACAAAGTCAGTTTCGCAGTTGACTTCGACGATGGATACGAGTTTTAATTTGCTGCAAGCTTGAACAAATGTCAAACCTTCAGCCGCGATGCGATTGGCCTTTTTAGCCATCTTTGCTAAGCCTTTTTCGCGGAGGTAGTCAGTGGCCTTATCTAAATCATTGCCATTGGCCAATAGAGCGGCCTTGCAATCCATGAGACCGGCACCAGTTCTCTCGCGGAGATCTTTAATTAATTCTATTAATGTTTTTTCAGCCATTATTTGCTCTCCTCTACTTTTTCTTCAAGGGGTTGAGCGTCGGCAGGTTTAACTTCGTCGCCTCTCTTAGTAAATGGATGGCGAGGAGTGTATCTCTTGCCCTCATCTCCTCTTTGGAAACCGCGGGCGTTTTGGTCGCGGTCATAAGCTTCTTGGCGAGCTTGTCTCTCAGCGCGAATGCGAGCTAATTTCTCAGCATTCTCTTTATCGGTCTGACGGATGACATCTTTCATGGTCACTTCTTCGCCTTCGTCTTTGACGTAAGCGACGACTGGTAAGCCACCCTTACTCTCGACGATTGCATCAGCGATGACAGCGAGAATTAGGCTGACAGAGCGGATGGCATCGTCATTGGCTGGTAAGACGTAATCCACGACATCGGGATCACTGTTAGTATCGACGATAGCGAAGACAGGGATATTCAATTTGCGAGCTTCAGCGACAGCATTGTGCTCGATGCGTGGATCGACCACAAAGACAGCGTTAGGAATGCGGCGCATCTCTTTGATGCCCTCTAAGTTCTTCGCGAGTTTATCTTTTTGCTTTCTTAATTCAGCGGCTTCTTTTTTAGGAAGGAGGTCTAATTCGCCTTCTTCTTCTCTTCTTTGAAGTTCCTTCAAGTATCTAATGCGACCTTGAATGGTCTTAAAGTTGGTTAAGGTGCCACCAAGCCAGTGATTAGTCATGTAGAATGAACCAGAGCGCAAAGCTTCAGCTTGAACGGCTTCTTGGCATTGCTTTTTGGTTCCGACAAATAAGATTTTGCCACCATTATCGACGATTTCTTTCATGGCTTTGTAGGCAACAGAGATCAAATCAACTGTCTTGGCCAAGTCGATAATATAGACACCATTTCTGGCTCCATAGATGTACTTTTTCATTTTTGGATTCCAACGGCGGGTTTGGTGTCCGAAATGTGCGCCAGCTTCCAATAATTTCTTCATGGTAATGACTGGTGCATCAGGATCATGCACGACGGCTGCCATTGTTGGGGCAGCGGCTGCTACTGGAGCTTCTTCTTCGACTTCAGCAACAACTATCTTTTCTTCACTCATAATATGAGCCTCCTTATGTTTAACCTCCACTGTTTCTAAAAACTCAACCACTCAAGCCATTTTGGCCGAGCACAAAGGGAGTTCAATTCGCAGTGTGTGTAGTCTGTGATATATTCACAGCGTCAATTATTCTATCAAAGGGTAATAACTATAACAAGTTATTTATCATCAACTTTTGGTTTTTTGGCTCGCGGAAAAGCCTCGGCATAGATTTTTTTCTTGGCTTCTTCAGTGACATGAGTGTAGACCTGGGTAGCATTAATGCTAGCGTGGCCAAGCAGTTCTTGGATGACTCGGAGGTCTGCTCCATTCTCCAATAGGTGGGTAGCAAAACTGTGGCGAAAGATATGGGGATGAAGCCCGAAATAATCACCGGTCTTTTTTTCGATGTTGGTCAAAATAAATTCTAAACCGCGAGTGGTTAAGCGCTGACCCTTGTCGCTCAAAAATAAGGCGGGGGTCATTTCCTTGCTCTTTGCAAGTAAGACACCTCTTTGCTCTTGAATATAAACCGAGATCGCATCGCGACATTCATTAGTGAAAGGAAGCAATCTCTCTTTTCGCCCTTTGCCAAAAACGCGGGCCATTCTAGTCTTTAAATTGATATCTTGGACATCAAGATTGACGAGCTCGCTCGCTCGAGTTCCGCAGTAGTATAGCATCATCAAAATTGCTTGGTCGCGAAGTGCGAGTTCATCTTCTCGCCTTGAGTTGGCGCTGAGAAGGTCTGAAATTTGCTCCTGATAAAGAAAATGCGGATATCGCTTATCAGTGCGAGGAGCGGTGATGAGAGCAAATGGATTCGCTGAGACGTAATCCATATTGACCAAGTAAGAGTAAAAATGTCTGAGAGCAGATAGTCTCCTCTTGCAAGAGCGTTTGCTCACTCCATTTTGCATTTCTTGGCTGAGAAAATTACGTATAACTAATAAATTAACCTGATCCATCAAAATTCCTTCTTTTTCGAGAAAAGCAAAAAACTTTTCGATGTCCCGTCGATAACTATCGACAGTCTCAAGCGAATAGTTTCGCTCATCTTTTAAATGATTCAGAAATTCTTTGGCTGGCCTATTCATAAGAACATCATACTCGAAAGAAAAGAAAAACGGACCTAAATCCGTTTCTTTTTCTCTATTTTTTCCATGTAATTGCAGGTCGGATAATTAGTGCATCCAAGGAAGTTGCCATAACGGCCCTTCTTTTTCACTAAGTTTCCGCCGCACTTTGGACATTTCTTGACGAAATCTTCTTCTTTATAAACAATGGAAGTTTTTTCTTCGGCTTTGATGTATCGGCATTTTGGATAGCCAGAGCACGCGATGAAAGTTGTGCCTTTTGCAGATTTGCGCTCGACGAGTGGCTTGCCACAAAGCGGACATTTTTCTCCCGTTTCTTTGGCAGGAGCAGTCTCCTCTTTTTTGACATATCGGCAGCTGGGGAAGTTGGAGCACCCAGTGAACATTCCGTTCTTGCCTTTTTTCAAAACCAATGCCGCTCCACAGCGAGGGCAGATCTCTCCGGTTTTTTCTGGCTCATCAGGATACATTTTTTCATAGGCAACTTTGACGCGCTCCTCAAAGGGGAAATAAAAGTCAGTGAGAGTTTTAATGCGGGATTCATTGCCTTCTTGAACGTTGTCGAGTTTCGATTCCATCTGGGCAGTGTATTTCGCATCGACGATTTCGGGGAAATATTTTCCTAAGACAATCGCGGTCTTTTTTCCCTGATCAGTAATCGTGAGAATACCAGCGTTGTTATTGATATATTTTCTTTGTTTTAAAGTCTCGATGGTCGAAGAATAGGTCGAAGGGCGTCCAATGCCGACTTCTTCCATCAGCTTCACTAGTTTAGCTTCGGAATAATGTGCTGGCGGCTGAGTGAATTTTTGTTCCTTTTCTTTTAGAACAACCTGTACGGAATCGCCTTCATTGATCTGAGGGAACTCACCGCGATAGTCTTTGCTATCATCTCGGTCTTCCCAGACGACTTCGTATCCCTTAAATACCGTGTGTGATAATTCAAGTTTGAAGGTTAAATCATTTGCACCTAAAGCTATATTTAGAACCTGCTCTTTTTTAGCTTTCATCAAGGAAGCTAGTGAGCGATTATAAATTAATTTGTAGAGATTGTATTGATCGGTGGTTAAGTATTGTTTAACAGATTCGGGAGTGCGGTGATTAGCAGTTGGGCGAATAGCCTCGTGTGCATCTTGGGTGATGCCGACAGCTTTGATTTGCTTTGGATGCCCGAGGTAATCGCTTCCATAGGTTTCGGTGATATAGCTCATCGCGCGATTGATAAAAGTAAGAGAGAGGCGAGTGGAATCGGTTCTCATATAAGTGATGAGACCAACATGCTCTCCTCCAACATTGATGCCTTCATACAATTGCTGAGCAATTAATTGAGTCTTTTTAGTTTTGAACTTCAAGCGAGAAAAAGCTTCTTGCTGAAGAGTGGAGGTGGAGAAGGGAACTTTGCTCTCTTTAGTCCTAAAAGAACTAGAAACAGAGATAACCTTTAAGCTTTCCGGTATTTTATCCAATACTGCCTGGGCCTCGCTTTCGTTGTGAAGCGTGACAGCTTTGTCATTAAGAGCGCTGAATGAGGGGTTGAATTGCTTCTCTCCAATCATAATAGCGGTGTTAATGTTCCAGTATTCTTCGCTGACAAATTTTTCGATTTCCATCTCGTGATCATAGATTAATCTGAGCGCAGCGCTTTGGACACGGCCAGCGGAGCGAGAGTGAATCTTCTTATATATTAAAGAGGATAAGCGGAACCCAATAATCCTGTCGAGGATGCGGCGGGTTTCTTGGCTCTCCACTAAATTCATGTCGATGTTTCTTGGAGCAACCATCGCGGTGCTGATTGAATCGCGAGTGATTTCATGGAATTCCAATCTCTTGGTGCTCTCGATGGGCAGATTCAAAACTTTGGCAAGATGCCAAGCAATGGCTTCGCCTTCGCGATCAGGGTCGGTGGCAAGAATAACTTCATCAGATTTATTGGCAAAAGCCTTTAAATCACGAACAATATGTAGTTTATCTTTGCTAATGATGTAGGTCGGGATAAAACCGGCTGGAATATCGACGCCTAAACCGCCTTTGCCACTCGTAGAAAGGTCGCGAATATGACCGCGAGAGGCAACGACTTTATATTCAGATCCGAGATATCTTTCGATGGTCTGGCACTTGGTGGGGGATTCAACAATAACTAATTTCATAAATTTCCTATCAATGCAAAATATTAGTGATTTAATTGATCAATGTCAACACTCATGTCTCCTTATATCCTTATTAATAATGATATATTAATTATTTTCGTTTTTTTCTAACTACTGAATCGCGAAAAGAACGTCCTCGCCATTTTCCACTAAGGTCGCCCCACCAGCAATTAAGCGATTGCATTGACTGGCTTCATCAGCGCGATGAGGAACGCAGAGAACTTCCCTTCCGAGATCTAGCATGTGACCGACAGTAATAATCGTTCCGCTTTTAGCTTTTGCCTCGGTGACCACCACTGCACTGCTGCAAGCAGCGATGAGGCGATTCCTCTCGGGGAAATTCTCTTTTTTGGGTTCACATCGCTTAGGATATTCACTAATTAAGAGATGATTTTTCTTAATCTCTTCATATAAGTTTTGGTTGTTTTTTGGATAGCAATAATCAATGCCACTCCCAAGGATTGCAATAGTATGCCCGTTGTTAGCGAGGCATTCCTGATGGCTTATCGCATCGATGCCTCGAGCTAAGCCGGAAACAATATTGACCTTACCAGATATTTCTTTGACGATCTTTTCGGTCATTCTTTTACCGTATTCACTGTGCTCTCTTGAACCAATCACCGCGACATTTTTCTTATAATCAGATAGCAAGTTAATATCCCCATAATAAAAGAGAACAAAGGGAGGATGATGAACGCTCTTAAAGCTTTCGGGATAATTCTCATCCAAAATGGTCAATGTCTGGCAAGTCAGCTGAGCGTTTTCTTCTATCACATCTTGCGGGTTGACGATTTCGCGGCGAGAAATGGCAGCGTAGATATCATTCCATGTTCCGTTATATTTGATGGCTAGATAGATTAATAAATCTCTTCCCTTCATAAAAACCTCCTAGTAATAAGGAGGCGGATTAAACGGAAAAGTTTTAAAACAAAGTGACCTTTTTAATTAAAGAAGAACGCACTGGAGCAAAAGAGAAGCGATGAAGGCCTTTGACTGGCCCATATTCTGCGAGAGCTTCTAGATGTTCAGCGGTGCCATATCCTTTATTCTTTCCAATATGATATTGGGGATACTCTTTATTTAATTGCTCGCATAATCGGTCGCGAGAGACTTTTGCGACAATCGAAGCCGCAGCGACGCATAAGGCTGTGCTATCGCCATGGATGAGGCTGATGACCGGCTTTTTCGCTTCGGGCATCTTCATGAAGTCAGTGATGATTAGATCAAAAGGGTGATTCATATTTTCAATGGCTCTCTGCATCGCTAATCGAGAGGCATTGAGAATATTTATCTTGTCGATTTCTTCCACGGTACAGAAACCCACACCAAAAGCTATTGCGGATTTAGCAATTAAGCCATAAGCTTCATCTCTCTGCTTGCTGGTCAACTGTTTAGAATCATTGATTAAAGGAGAATCAAAGTCGCTTGGTAAAATGACGGCTCCCGCAAAGACTGGACCCAAAAGGCAGCCCCGACCGGCTTCATCGCATCCGACAATTAGCTTGACGCTTTCGCTATATAGATTGCGCTCAAAATCAAGTGACATCTTTGCCAATATCTAAAGTGATGCGTCCCAGTAGGCCATCTTTAAACTCTTTGAGTAAAAGGGTTTCAGCTCTCAGCAAATCGGGTTTTCCAAATGAATCAACCAAGGATCTTTGTTTGCAAATATTCTGCAAAACTTCCTCATTTTGCCCAATATTGTCAATTTTGAAACGCGATTGAAGGGCGGATGGATAATTGGTTTTAAGGAAGTCTAAAAGATTATTAACTAATAAATTATTGGGTAAAATGTCTTCTCGGACCGAACCGACTAAAGCGAGATTGATCGATTTCTTTTGATCATCGTAGTTCATCGGAAGAATCCCAGGAGTGTCCAAAAGCAGAAAATCTTTGCTGACATTAATCCATTGCTCTCCTCTGGTGAAACCTGGTTTATTTTGCACTCCAGCCGCCTTTCGGCGAGCGAGTCGATTGATTAGCGATGACTTGCCGACATTAGGGACGCCAATAATCATAGTTCTAATCGGTTGAGGCTTCATACCCTTAGCTTTTTCTTTGGCCCACTTATCTTGCCCTAGCATGGTGATTGATTTTTCGATGGCTTTGCTGGCAGATGGCAGTGTCAGATCTAAAGAGAGAACGACGTCGTACTGCTTTTTTAAATAGGCGACCCAAAAATCATTTTTTGCTGGGTCCGCCAAATCTATCTTGGTTAATATCAGAATGCGCTTTTTATTTTTGATGGTTTTTTCGAGCTGAGGATTAATGGAAGATAAAGGCGCTCGAGCGTCGATCAATTCAATGACGACATCGATGACTTTTAAGCGTTCTTCAATCTCTTGAAGAGCCTTTTTCATATGCCCCGGAAACCAATGCACTTGCGAAATCATATTTTCCTCTAGTAAATGACAGGCCAAGAATAATGCCTATTCGTGCATTTTTTGTTCGTTCCTGTCCCACTGATTGTGCAAATGCCTTCTATCGCCACGAGGACTCCGACAATATTGTCATAATACAGGGGCATTTTCGAGGTTCCGCAGTCCGTGCTGCCACTGGTCGCCCAATTATCTCCCATCGCAAAATATCGCCCCTCAGGAATGGCGATTGGATTCTCGAGAGATTCGCGGCCATAGACAGGGTCGTCAAAAGTTGGGTTATTGGAGTTTCTCTTAAAAGGAAGCTTTTCAACTTCATAGGTTTTGCCCCCAAAAGAAACGCTTTTTGTGGCATTGCCATAGATGGCGATTACTTCGCCAGTCCCATCGTCGATGCCATCTTGATTCTCATCTTTCTGTTCGAGAATGATGATGTTGTTTAGCAAAGTTTCAGGGAAATCTTTTCGTTTAGCGGCATTGGTAAAATAAAATATCGATTCGCCTTCGAGAGCGATGACGCGCTTAATTTTGTACTCCGGATTTCTTCCATCCGCAACGGAATAATCATGGCTAGAGGCGCTCTCTTGAGAATAATCGCCACCGCCAAAAGTCCCTGTTCCTGGTCCATCGACCAGCCACGGAAAATATGTCGTGACTATATCAAATCGTTTGATGCGTCCTTTTGCCCATGATGTCGTATCAATAATGCCAAAATTTGCTCGCTCATTTGAACCGTAAAGCGTCGGGCTCATCGAGCCGCCGGAGACGAAGATCGAGCGATAATAGGTGGAGTGAAAAATCAGCGAAGCGCTGCAAGTAAAAATGAAGACCAAAACCAAATAAATGGCCGACCAAATAAGAGCTCCAAATTTCTTTTTCTTCGCGCTGCTTAACATATTTCTCATTATATGAGCAATAGGAGTGACGCGCAATAAAAAAGGATTCACTCGGAATCCTTATTTAGCTCTTGATTAGAGAATTTCTTTAATGCGAGCAGATTTACCAGATAGTTTGCGGATGTAAGTGATTTTGTTTCTTCTCACTTTACCTTTGCGAACCACGGTGATGGCTGCAATGGCAGGAGAATGAAGAGGGAAATTTCTTTCCACACCGATGCCACTTGACATCTTACGAACGGTAAACGTCTCACTGATTCCACCACCGCGGCGGCAAATAACGACGCCTTGGAAGTTCTGAATGCGAGATTTAGTACCTTCGATGATTCGAACGGATACCTTGACAGTATCGCCCGAAGTAAATTCCGGTATGTCATGTCGCAATTGTGAAGCAGTGATTTCATTGACTAAATTTGTATTCATAGTCTACTAACGCCTCCTATAACATAAATGTTCTCTTGGTGTTCATTCTCGAATTCGACAGCGGAGCACCCGTATCATGTTCAAAACATGCTTTATCATATTAGCAACCGCCTTTATTTATTTCAACACAATTTTATATTTATATAAGGAATTACATTGTTGTAAAGCAAAAATGCTTGACAGAATATAGACTAAGTCATAGGATAGTTTCGAACATAAGGAGGAAATGTTTATGGCAGTTAAAATTAGATTGACAAGAATTGGTCGCCACAAAGATCCCTTCTTCCGCATCGTAGCAGCAGATTCTCGCTATGCATGTGATGGAAGAATCATTGAGCAAATCGGTTATTTCGATCCTTCAAAGGGTTTAGAGAACGCGGTGATTGATGAAGAGTTAGCATTAAAATGGTTATCCAAAGGTGCGATTCCATCTGATTCAGTTAAGGCTATGCTCAGTAGCAAAGGCTTGATTGCAAAATATGCAGAAAGCAAAAAAGTCGGAAAGAAAGTCAAATAATGAATTACGATAAAGCTATTCATGCGATTATTGATCCGATCGTTGAAGAACCTGATTTGATTTTTATTAAGACTAATGAGTCCGAAGACGGCAAGGATGTTTCAATTATCATCGCTACCGAGAAAAACGATATCGCCCGCTTAATTGGCAGACATGGTTCGATTGCAAATGCAATTCGCGAAATGGTCTCCGTGGCTGGCAAAGTCGACAATAAGAGGATTCATATCAAATTTGAATCATTCAATGAAGAGAAAGAGGATTAATCCTCTTTTTTGGCCTATCTATGGAATACTTAAATCTAGGCTTTATTTTCGGAAGCTTCTCCTTGGATGGAACTTTAAAGCTAAAGTCGCTGACTGATAACCCAGAAAAGCGATATCAAAAAGGCAATAAAGTATTTTTAGTTAATGCTGAAACCGAAGAGATCTCGGAATTGACTGTGGTCTCTTATCGCTCAAGCGGTCAATTCGATTTAGTGAAGACCCAAGAGATTACCACTAAGGAAATGGCTGATGAATTAAGGGGCTGGACCCTGAAAGTCACCAAAGACAATAATGATCTAGAAGAAGGTTATTACTATTACAGCGATTTAGTCGGCTGTCAGATTGTAGATGAGAGCGAAAAGGTACTGGGTATTGTCTCCCAAGTGGAGGAATTCCCCGCCCAGATTACTCTGAGAGTTAGACGCAAAGGTCAAAGCGACTTTTTCGTGCCATTTCTCGCTGAGTTCATTCTCAAAGTAGATATTTCAAAAAAGATGATTCATATCCGTGTAATGGAGGGCCTATTATGAGAATTACTATTCTTACCTTATTCCCTCAAATGTTCGATGGCTTTTTAACTAATTCGATTATTAAAAGAGCTATTGCTAAGCAAGCAGTAGAAGTCAAACTAATCGATATCCGCAGCTTCACCAAAGACCGCTATGGCCGCGTCGACAGCGCTCCCGTTGGCGGTGGAGCTGGTCTAATTATGAAATGCCAGCCCATTATCGATTGTCTTCAAAGCGTCAAAACTCCTGATAGTCATGTGGTTTTGCTTTCCCCTCGTGGAAAAGCCTTAAATCAATCAAAAGTCCGCTATTTTACCGAAAATATTAATGATTTAGTGATTATTTGCGGGCACTACGAAGGCGTGGATGAACGCGTCAACAGATATGTCGATGAGCTGATTTCCATCGGTGATTTTATCATGACCGGCGGCGAGATTGGCGCCATGGCATTAAGCGATGCCATTATTCGATTGATCGATGGAGTCATCGCGAGAGAATCGATCAAAGAAGAATCTTTTGAAAATGGATTATTAGAATATCCTCAATACACTGAGCCCTTTGATTTTGAAGGTGAAAAAATACCAGACATCCTATATTCTGGCAATCATCAAGCCATCGAAAAATGGCGCAAAAAGCAAAGTTTGCTATTAACTAAGAGATTCCGCCCAGATATGTTTGACGCCTATGCTTTATCAAAGCAAGATATCAAGTTATTAGATGAAGAAGAAACTCCGAAATGGGAGTTGGATGCCATCGAAAAGGGCCATAAATTTATTAAATAATTATAGGTTAAATTAACCTAGGAATTTACATCGGAAATCCCATGCCTCCCAGACCACCTGGAGGCATTTTTCCACTCTTGCGGTAAGATTCCATTTTTTTCATGGTTTCTTTCATATTTTCAAATTTTTTAATCATGCGGTTAAGCTCAGCGACAGTCTTTCCTGAGCCGTTGGCAATGCGAATTTTTCGCGAGTATTTTAAGATGTCAGGGTTTCTTCTCTCTTCCAATGTCATTGAGTTGATGATAACTTCAAAATTTTTCATCTCTTTTTCGCCAGCAGCTTGTTGTTCTGGAGTGATTTTTGGCATCCCTGGTATCAGTTTAAGCAGCCCGCCAATCGAGCCTAATTTTTGCACTTGTTTTAATTGAGCTAACATGTCATCTAGCCCAAAAGAACCAGACATCATCTTATTGGCAGCGCGTCGAGCTTCTTTCTCGTCGATTTGCTCGGTGGCTTTTTCCACTAAAGTCATGACATCGCCCATGCCGAGAATGCGATCGGCCATGCGATCGGGATGAAAGACATCGAGATCAGTTAATTTTTCACCGACACCACTAAATTTGATGGGGACTCCAGTCATGTGTTTAATTGAAAGGGCAGCACCACCGCGAGCATCGCCATCAAGCTTGCTCATCACAGCGCCAGTCAAACCTAATTTCTTGTTAAAAGCATCCGCGACATTCACAGCATCTTGGCCAGCCATCGCATCAATCAATAAAAGAATTTCATCAGGCTGGACTTCTCGCTTGATATCGGACAACTCATTCATCAATTGCTCATCGATTTGCAAGCGCCCAGCGGTATCAATAATCAAGGCATCATAATGTTCATCGAAAGCTTTTTGCTTCGCTTCCTTGGCAATTTTCACGGGTGATTCTTTGGTCCCGCGAGAAAGGATGTCGACGCCGACAGTTTTCGCCAGTTGTTCCAACTGTTCAATAGCGGCGGGGCGATAGATATCAGCCGCAGCTAAGAGGACTTTCTTCTTCAATTTGCTCTTCATCAACAAAGCCAGCTTGCCCGCGGTTGTGGTTTTACCAGAGCCTTGGAGTCCGACCATCATAATGATGGTGGGGCGGCTAGTTTGATATTTGATTTCGCTGTTGCTGCTTCCGAGCAAAGCGACGAGTTCTTCGTGGACGATTTTCACTAGCATTTGCCCGGGATTAAGCTGGGCAAGAACTTCTTGTCCGATGGCTTTTTCGCGAATGTTGTTGGTGAATTCTTTGACCACTTTGTAATTTACGTCAGCTTCTAAAAGAGCAATGCGAATTTGCTTTAGCATATCGTCCATATTGCTCTCGGTTAAGCGGGCTTGACCCCGTATCTTTTTAAAGATGTTTGTCAGTTTATCTGTCAAGGATTCAAATGCCATTATTTAATTATCCTTTCAATGTTCTCTGCCAGCGCTTTAACATCGCTATCGGCAGCTTTTTGTTTAATATCTGCAGTGTTTTTCAAAATTTCCTGCTTTTTCTCTAATAGGTGAAGATGAGATTCAAAACCTTCTAGTTTGCCGAGTCCCTTGTTGATAGCATCTTCGATAGCGGAGCGAGAAACTTTGCGATTGCTGGCGATTTCTCCCAGCGATAGGTCATAGGCAAAATAATCGATGAGAATCTCTTTTTGTGTCGGAGTCAACAGCTCCTGATACAGACTTAAAAGGTCATTGTAGCGAACAGTTTTAATAATATCTTCCATCTTAATCACCTACGCATAGACCATAGAGGTACTTGTCGAGATCGAATTCGGCTAAATCGTCCATCTTTTCCCCGAGGCCGATAAAGCGAACAGGAACGTGGAATTCTTCTCGGATAGCCAAGATAATTCCCCCTTTGCTAGTCCCATCCATCTTGGTGATGATAACACCCGTTAAATCAGTGACTTCTGCGAAGGCTTTAGCTTGAGCTACGCCGTTTTGTCCGGTAGTAGCATCAATGATGAGAAAGGTCTCTTGAGGAGCGCCAGCAATCTCTTTATTGATGACGCGCTTAATCTTGCTTAACTCCATCATCAAGTTTGCTTTGGTCTGCAATCTGCCGGCAGTATCGACAATGACCAAATCGGCACCAATCTCGCGAGCTTTTCTCATTCCGTCATATGCCACAGAGGCGGGATCAGCTTGAGATGAACCGACGACAATATCGCACTCTAGGCGTTTAGCCCAGACAGTTAATTGCTCAGTAGCTCCAGCGCGGAAAGTATCCGCGGCAACGAGAAGGACTTTTTTGCCTTGATGAATATAGCGGTAGGCTAGTTTAGCTATGCTGGTCGTCTTTCCCACTCCATTCACTCCCACGACTAAAGCCACAGTTGGCTGGTTGAGAGCGAAAGTAATCTCATTCTTAAAATCGCCTTTTTCGGCATATCCGACAAACATTCGATCGACGAGGAGCTCATTTATTGTCTTGGGATCGGAAATCCTTTCTTGACGGCTTTTTTCTAATACTTCATCAATGATTTTGATGACGAGATTAACGCCGACATCGGATTCGATCAGGATTTGCTCTAATTCTTCAAAATAGTCTTGATTGACAGCTTTATAACGGCGAGAGAGAAGATCTAACTTATTAGAAAAATTATGGCGAGATTTCGCCATGGCTTGCGCGTACTTATCGACGTTCGCATCTTTTTTATGAAATTTTTCTTTTAAGAAAGAAATCAGTCCCATTAAACACTTCTCTTTTCTAGGGCATTGCGAGCCGCGCTTTCCTCGGCGGCTTTTTTACTTTTTCCGGTTCCAGTCGCTAAGACGATATCATTGAACAGCACATTGACGGTGAAGGTCCGGTCATGAGCGGGACCCTTTTGGCTGACAATCTCGTAGTGGACGCTGTCGCGATGCTCGGCCTGCATCTGCTCTTGGAGCATGGTTTTAGCATCGGTTAAATCGAGAGAATTCAAAGTTTTTAAATCCATTTTTAGCTGTCTCACAATAAAGTTATAAGCAGTCTTCATGCCGGCATCTAGATAAATGGCTCCCACGAGAGCTTCAAAGACGTTCTCGAGTATTTTATTGCTCTTGTCGATTTGATCGCTAGGAATAGAGTGACCAGCGCGAATAAATTCAGATAGATTGAGCTCTCTAGCATAATTTGCTAAAGTTTGGCTCTTCACTAAATAACTGCGGAATTTGCTCATCTTGCCTTCATCCATGTGAGGATTCTGCTTAAAGATGAGATCAGCGGTCACGAAATCAAGGACAGCATCTCCCATGTACTCTAATCGCTCGTAATCGCAGTGCACGGTATTAGCATCAGCATTATAGGATGGATGAGTGAGCGCTAATTCGTAAATGTTCAGGTCGCGAGGCTTGATATGGAGTTTATCCAGTAATTCTTTGACATCACGCATTGTTCATGCCCTCTCTTATCTTTTCTACAACTTGGTGAACAGCTAGTTTTTTAGCGACATCTAAAGCGCATTTAAAAGCGTATGCATCGGAGCTTCCGTGAGCTTTGACCACCACGCCATTAACGCCTAATAGCATCGCTCCTCCAGTGCTCTTGTAATCCATCGTTTCCGATATCGCATTAATTCCTTTGCGGACATGCAAATAACCGAGTTTAGTCCAAAGATTCTTCTTAAAGGCTTGCTTCATCAGATTGGCCATGGTTTTGGCAATCCCTTCGGTACCTTTAAGAAAAATATTTCCAGTAAAACCATCGGTGACGATGACATCCGCTCTTCCATCGAGAGCCACGCGAGCTTCGATGTTCCCTTGATAGCCAGGGAAATCATGGAGCAATTTTTGAGCTTCTTTAATCTCTGGTGATCCCTTGCCCTCTTCGCTGCCATTGCTCAAGAGATATAAGGAAGGATTTTCAATGCCAAAGATAGATTGAGAATATAAGCGGCCCATAATGGCAAATTGGGCTAATTCTTCTGGGGAATTTTCATTGTTAGCGCCGATATCTAGTATCACCACTTTTTTCCCTTTCATCTGAGAGGGAAAGGGGGCGACTAAAGCAGCGCGCCTAACGCCGGGAATAAGCTTTAATGTAATAGTTGAGGTGGCTAAGAACCCTCCGGTAGAACCGCAAGAAATCACTCCGTTCAACTGCTCTTCTTTCAATAATTTAAGAGCGACAGTCATCGAGGCATTCTTTAAGCGCAAAACTTCGAGAGCTCCCGCTTCCATCGGCACAATATCCGGAGCATCGACAATGCGGCAAATGCCCTCTAAAGCAGTCAATTCTTCTTTTTTTCCAACCGCGATAATTTCCACATCAGGATTAACTTTAAGGAAATCTAAAATGCCAGCGACAATCACGCCACTGCCTAAATCTCCACCCATCGTGTCAACAACTAATTTCATACTCGATAAACCTCGTTAGTTCATTTTACCATTATATAACAAAACAAAACAATTTAGATTGTTTTTAAATAAAAGGATACTGTAATATCTCTAGCCTTTAATTAGGGGCTCAGCAATGATTTCTTTTTGAACTTTTTTAAGCAGCCACTGGTATTCTTTTTCATCGCGATTTTTCAAGATGTCTCGCGCATCATCTCGAGCGGTGACAAAGATGCGAAAATCGGATATGACATTGAGAAAAGTAAAGGAAGGTAACCCTGATTGACGGTAGCCCGCTAATTCGCCTGGACCTCGTAGTTTTAAATCGGCTTCGGCAATCAAAAAACCATCATCGGTGTTCACGAGAGTTTGCAGTCTCTCCACCGTTTCAGGATCATCAGTTTGGTCACACACCAAAAAGCAGTGGGCAAGGGAGCCATCGCGGCCAATTCTTCCACGCAGTTGATGGAGGGAAGCTAATCCAAAGCTTGAGGCATCATAAATAATCATCAAATTGGCTTTTAAGATATCAATTCCAACTTCGATAACCGGGGTGGAAACAAGGATTGGTTTTGTTCCATCGTTGAATTCTTGCAGGGCCTTTTCTTTGTCTTCTTGCTTCATTTTTCCGTGCAAAAGTGCCACTTTATGGGGGAATTTCATCGCATAATGAGCAAATAATTTTTCAACCGAATAGCGTTCATCTTCGCGATAATCAATCAGAGGAGCGACGATGTAGACTCGTCGATCGCTGGCTAATGAAGCGGCGATATATTCGTCGATTTGTTCGTCGTCAGAAGTGATAATTTTAGTCTCTACTTGCCGCTTGCGATTAGGGAAAGAAGTGAGAGTAGAAATATCTAAGTCGCCATAGATAGTTAATGCTAATGAGCGAGGAATCGGAGTGGCTGACATCATCAATAAATCAGCGTGCTCGCCTTTGTTCGCTAGCATGATTCTCTGGTTGACGCCGAAGCGGTGCTGCTCATCGATGACGGCGAGGCCGAGAGAAGAATAGACCAAAGATTTAGTGAAAAGAGCATGGGTGCCAATCAAAACATCGATGGAGCCATCCTCCAAATCGTCTTTGATGGTCTTTCGATCGCTAGCGTTGGTGGATCCCAACAAAAGTTGAACTCTCATCTTTGTTCCGCTAAAAATGTTTTGCGCATTAGCGAAGTGCTGTCGGGCTAACGCGTCGGTTGGAGCCATGATAACTCCCTGATCGCCGCGCAAGTAATTCGCATATAAAGCGATAAATGCCACTAGCGTTTTGCCCGTTCCCACATCCCCTTGAAGCAAGCGGTACATCAGAGTGGATTGATTCATATCTTCGATAATTTCGCTAGAAGCTGCTTTTTGATCATCGGTCAATTGATAGGGAAGCTTAGAGATAAAAGGCTCGCAAAGGGATAAGTCAATCGGCTCTTTTTTAATTTTGGCAAGGGATTTATTGCTCTCGCGTATGCATTGGTTCTTCAAAGAAAAAGACAAGGCTTCTTCGTACTTTAAGTGGCGAAAGCCCTGACGAAGGTCTTCGCTGTCGCGGGGGAAATGAACCGACCAGAGAGCTTTTTCTTTTTCGATCAGGCGATATTTATACTGATAGGAAAAGGGCACGGAAGAATATATCTTTCCCTCTAGTTCTTTTAAGCTCCGCTGGACGAGGCCAGAAAATAAGTAATTGGGATATTCGCTGGGCAAAGAATAAATCGGTTTTAATCGCTGGTCGAGAGGAATGAGGCCTTTGTAGAGATTGACCGTATTGATCTCGGTATTCTTTTTGTCGAACACTCCAACTAAGGTGTATTCATTTGCTAAGTCCACAATCTTTGAAAGATAGGGGCGATTAAAAGCGATGACTTTAAAATAGGTGTTTTTCGAAGTCAAGAAATCGAATCTCACAATCGAGACACCGCGATGTCTCACCAATTGAGGGAGACTAATTGCCTTGCCAAAAAGCACCACTCGCTGTTTATCGGAGAGATTTTTTTCGGCTGTGTAGTTGATATCTTCGTAGCGCCTCGGCAAATAATTGACGACATCATAGCTTTTTCTTATTCCCATCTCATAAAGAAGATGGTTTAGGCGCGGCGATTTAGTTAATTTATTATCCATTACTTTAATTATTGGAAAGGAAAAGAAAAATAGCAAATCTTTTGATTTGCCATGTTTCATTTTATTTTATTCGATGCCGATTAAGAAAGAGTAGACAGGTTGCTTTCCGTTGTGAATGTCAATGTCGATCTCTGGATACTTGTCTTCGACATAGTTTTTGATTTTTTCGATCTCTTCTGGGGTCACATCCTCGCCATGAATAATAGTGATGATGGAACACTGGTCATCAATCATCTGATCGATTAGATAGCGACAAGCGCCAATTTTCGAGGGTGAATCGATGACGATATCTTTTTCATAAATGCCGATAAAGTCATCTTTTTTCACATTGACATCGCCAAATTTTGTGTCGCGTGTAGCGAAGGTTACTTCGCCTGACTTGACATTCTTAAGAGCGGATTTCATCTCGTGGAAGTTCTCTTCAGGAGTGGCATCTTCGTTGAACATAATCGCTGATGTAATGCCTTGAGGTATGGTCTTGCTTGGAACGACATAGACATTGATTTCTTTATCTTCAATCACTTCGCAAGCTTGAGAAGCTGCCATGACGATGTTGGAGTTGTTGGGGAAGATATATACGTTTTCCGCATTAGCTTTTTTGATCGCGTTGACGAAGTCTTCACTAGAAGGGTTCATCGTCTGACCGCCTTTGACAATCACATTGATGCCGATCTCTTTGAAAAATTCATCGATGCCCTCGCCAGCCGAGACGGCGATCATCGCATATTTTGTCTTTTCTTTTTTCTCTTCTTCGTGAGCAGAGACGAGGTCTTGGTGCTCTTCGACAGCCGCTCCAGTCGCTAGAGCGTGATGCTGCTCAGTCATATTCTCAATTTTTAATTTTAGAAATTCGCCAAATTGCTGAGCGTAAGACAGCACTTCGCCAGGATTGAGGGTGTGGATGTGGACTTTGACAATCTCTTCGTCGTGGACCACCACTAATGAATTGCCGCGAGTTCCTAAAATGGTTGTGAATCGCTTTTCATTGAAAGGCTTTTTCACGCTATCCGGTCCAAGAGACATAATGAATTCAGTGCAGTAGCCGTACTCTTCTTCTTCCATGGTGGCTCCCGCCATGCGAAGCGGAGCTTCAGCATTGGTCGAAGTGGCTTCTTCTCTCTCGATGACCTTGCCATTTAAGGCTGAGCGAATGCCTTCAAATATTTTTAATAGTCCCGCGCCACCGGAGTCAATCACGCCCACTTCTTTTAAGATGGGGAGGAGCTCAGGAGTGCGCTTCAGCGACTCGCGGGCTTCTTTGATGAGAACATCCATGGCTTTCTCTATAGAGAAATCCTTTTTGACAGTTTTAGCCAGCACTTCGCTGGATTCTCTCATCACGGTTAGGATGGTTCCTTCGACTGGCCGAACAACAGCTTTATAGGCGACTTCGACGCCTTTTTCTAAAGCGTGGGAAAATTCCACCGCATTGATTTCTTTTTTATCTTCTAAGCCTTGGGCAAAGCCGCGGAAAATTTGGGAGGTGATGACGCCGGAGTTTCCTCTTGCGCCCATCAAAAGGCCGCGAGAAAATGCTTTAGCGATATCAGAGATGCTCTCATCCCCGCGATTTTGAATCTCTTTGCTTCCGCTGGTCATGGTGAGATTCATATTCATTCCCGTATCACCATCAGGTACAGGAAAGACGTTTAGTGCATCGATTTCGGGGTAGGAATTGTAAAGATTATTCGCTCCCGAAATAAACATTCTTTTTAAGTCTTGTCCGTTAATAAGTTTCATTTTAGTTGTTTAAGAGGCTAGATCATAAGCGTAGACATTGATGTGGCGACATTGATTTGGGTAATAGTGATTAAGGATGTGCTTGACAAGCTTTTGGCAAGAGCGGATTGTCTCCGTGATCTTGAGGCCAAATATCACTACTACATAGATGTCGACACTGAATGTATGGTCAGCATGAAATTTGATTTTTAGACCTTCCTCTTTTTTTCCTTTCATTTGAGAAATATTCGCTATTTCTTTAATACCATAGCAGGGGACTAGCGCTTCTCTGACGAGAGCTTTGAGCTCATCCTCTGTCACCTTTGTATTTTGTTTATGGGGTTCGTTTGCTTTCATAGTTACCTAATTTAGGTTATTCAATTTTACATAGTAAAACACATATTGTCAAGACAGGTCCTTTTTCCAGGTTTTTGCACCTCTAAAAGCAAGAGAAAACGGACTAAAATTTAGGATCGATTTTGTGCGCGATTCGATAGGCCGGAATATCAAAAAATAACGATGAGAAGAATCCCACCGCTAGCATACCAGGCAAGCTTCTCATCCAGTTGAAGAGCCAGAGGGGAACATTGAGCCACACCCCGCTGATTACCACGTTAAAAACCGCGAGAACCGGGTTGAGGATCATAAAATAGATGAACGAAGAAAATAAAGTCGCCAGCAAGCGATACATTAAGTTATTAGTGAAAGTCTCGTGTTCGATGCCAAAGAGGCTGGTAAACCATTTGCCTAAACCTACAAGGGGAACAAATAGAGAGATCAAAATCGCCACTGGGAGCGAGATGGCATAATTGAGAAGAAAATCAGACCAAATAAAGTTTCCGCTGTTATTGGAAAAGTTTGCCGCGATGCAGAGGCAAGCGCTGACCGGGATGTTGCATAAGAAGGCGTAAGCGAGATTAGCTTTGTTGATTTTCATATCTTTACCGGTAAAAGATTATATCATAGATATAAAAAAGAACAAGACCACTAATGGTTTTCTTTTTGCTTTTCGTAAATGGTCAATAAAGTGAAAAAATCTTCCTCGGCATCGGCATAGGTAATAATCATGTGATTTCCAAAATTCTTTTGGAAAAGAGTGTAGAGACCATACTGGTCAAATTCGACGAGAATCTGGGTTCGGCAGTAGCCTGGCAAAGAGCAGTTCTCTTTGATTTTGCCGGAGCTCACGAAAGAGTTGTCCAGGAGTTTCTTGCCGTTTAAAAATAACTTACAAATCGTGACTTTATCTAATGGCATGGTTCCCTTAATGCCGACGCCAAGATCGCTTTCAAAATGGGTCAACAAGTCGTATTTAGACACCATATTTAAGGGGATCGTGCAGTGAGCGAACAAGGCGGTATTATTTTCGAGATCGAGGCGAGAGGGATTAGCCTGGAAGCAGGGGCGGCCTGTTAAAGCCGTCAGCATATGCATAGTGAGCAAAGAGGGGACATCTCCTTCGCAAGCGGCAGTGATTCCTTCTTCGTTTAATAAAGCTAAAGCTAAGCAAGCAGTGTTCTTATATTTGCCCAATAAGTCAAAGCATCGGATAGTCAAGCCGCGGAGATGGTATTTAGCAATCAGCCGCTTGAGAGCGCCATAAATGAAGCACGCGCCCTCTAAAACCTCGCGATTTTTAAACTTGGCTTTCAATTTATCTAAATGAGGGATAGTTCCCGTTTTTTTCTTATCGATTTCTTGAATGAGTTCATCCATCCCAATATTTATTAGGTTTATTTTAAAATAGTCATAGACAGTGGGAGCGTCCATCTGAGAGGCAATCAGCCATTCGCTGGGCTGCCCAATCACTCCGAGATTGTTTTCTTTTAAAGCTTTCATCGCATGAGCAACTCGAGCGAAATGCTTGATCTCATTCGCGCATTGCTCTTCAGTTCCAGTGATGATATAAGCTTCTTTATTGTGGAGGGAGCAATAAGTTTTTATCTCTAGGCAAGCTGGCAGTGAATTATTTGTTCCATTGCTCAAAAGGACGATCGGATTCTCTAGTTTCTCAAACAGAGAGAGAAACTTTGGCTCGCTGCCACCGGTCTCGACAAAGATAATCGACATCACCGGATCGACGGGATTTTCGCTGATGATGAAATCTTCATCGATCAGATTATTGTTGATCTCTTCGATAAAATCCGTGTTTGTTTTGATGACAGAGCTCTCTCGATCATCGAGGATGGTTCTCAGGCGAATGACGTTGATATTCATAGTTTTACCTCGCAATTTATTCTAGCCTAATGCGACAAATAAAAAAAGCCCGGCGGCTCGCTATTTTGTCCTTGCGGATATCTTCGCCACTACGGTGCTTAACTGCTGTGTTCGGGATGGGAACAGGTGTATCCACCGCGCCATCACCACCAGACTTTTTTTACAGAGAGTTCAAATTGTTCTCTCAAAACTGAATATTATCACATGTTGCTTTGCTTGTTAAATAGAAACTTTAATTTTATGTTTATTTTTTTACTTAGTAAAAATCTTAGAAATTAAGTCCTCGACCTATTAGTATCAGTCAGCTTAATGCCTCACAGCACTTACACTTCTGACCTATCAACCCGATAACTTTTCGGGGGTCTTACTTCTTTCGAATGGGAAGTCTCATCTTTAGGCTGGCTTCACGCTTAGATGCTTTCAGCGTTT
>DAOPYW010000007.1:21945-50455 GCA_035353055.1 Bacilli bacterium | reverse complement strand
AGTAATGCCATCCTTGAACCATAGTGACTAACTTGGCTAAATGCTGGCTTTTTAAAACGTCAAAAACCGTTTCTTGTTTTCTTCTAGAAGCGGCTTGTTTGAGATCGGGAGTATTGATGATTTTAGTTTTCATTTTTATCCTCTACATAGTAGATGGAAAAGATTGATTTCGCAAGGCCAGTGCCTTCATCAACATTGATGACCACACCGCAAAATAGAGCTCTCCCTTCGTCGGGAGTGACGAAGTGACTCATCTCTCCATACAAGGTTTTTTTCATCACTGATTCGCTATCGAATCCTAGCACGCCATCATAGAGACCGCACATGCCTGCATCGCTGATGAAAGCGGTGCCCTTAGGTAAAATTCGCGCATCATTGGTCTGAACGTGAGTATGAGTGCCTAGCACAGCAGTGACTTTCCCATCGAATCCGAGCGCAAAGCACATTTTTTCCGCAGTGGCTTCGCCATGAAAATCCACAATATTAATCTTTGCGGGTTCTTCTTCGCTCAATATTTGAAGCATCGCGTAGTAGGGAGCGTTGACTTGCTCATTGATAAAGGCTGAACCGAGAATATTGGTCACTCTCACGGAAATGCCATCGACATCATAGATAGCTGATCCCTCTCCAGGAAACTCGTTAACCAAGTTTGCGGGGCGGACTAAGCGATCTACTTGATCAATGTAGCGAGTGATTTCGCTCTTTGCATTATAGTGATTTCCAAGAGTAATAACATCGACACCGGCATCGATAAGTTCATCATATTGCCGGTGAATTAAGCCTTTTCCATGAGTGGCATTCTCCCCGTTGGCAATAACAAAATCAATATCGTATTTCTTGACAAAATAAGGTAATTTTTCGCGGAGGATTCTTCGGCCAATACGGCCGACGATATCGCCGATAAATAAAATGTTCAAAAGTTTATCTTTCTATGAAATAGGGCTGCTATTTCGCTGTTTCAACAGCACGGTATTCGCGGATGACAGAAACTTTAATCTGGCCAGGATAGGTCATTTCGTTTTCAATTCTCTCGCGGATTTCACGCGCTAGTTTAAATGCACCGACATCGTCAATTTTATCTGGGATGACCATCACGCGAAGCTCGCGTCCTGATTGCATCGCGTAAGATTGATAAACGCCATCGTATGATTTGCAGATTTCTTCTAATTGCTCGATGCGCTTGATGTAGTTCTCGAGCATTTCGCTTCGAGCACCAGGACGAGCGGCGCTCAAGGTGTCAGCGGCTTGTACTAAGTTTGCGATCACGTATTTTGGTTCGACATCGCCGTGGTGAGATTCAATGCCGTTGATGACGACATCGGGTTCGCCGTATTTCTTCGCTAAGCGAGAGCCAATTTCAACGTGGCTACCATCCATTTCAAAGTCGGCAGCTTTGCCAACATCGTGGAGTAAGCCCGCTCTTTTAGCGAGGTTTTGGTCTAAGCCGAGTTCAGCAGCCATCGTGCCGGCTAAAATCGCCACTTCAATGGAGTGATCAAGAGCGTTTTGACCATAGGAGGTACGATATTTTAAACGACCGACATAGTCGAGTAATTCGCGATTGATTTTGGGTAGTCCCAATTTAAACGCCACATCTTGGCCGGTCTTGTGAATCGAATCTTTGACTTGCTGCTTGCATTTTTCAACGATCTCTTCAATGCGGCCTGGTTGAATGCGGCCATCTTTAATTAATTCTTCTAGCGATAAGCGAGCCACTTCTCTTCGAATGGGGTTAAAGCAGGAGACGGTCAGAGCTTCGGGGGTGTCATCGATGATGATGTCGACTCCAAGGAGCTGTTCTAGGGAGCGAATATTTCGTCCCTCACGGCCGATAATGCGGCCCTTCATTTCATCGTTGGGAAGCGCGACGACAGAGACAGTTCTTTCCGTCGTGACTTCTTGAGCGTATTTGCTGACGGCAAAGCCCAAAATTTCTTTGGCTTTGGTGTCGGCGGTTTCTTTGGCTTCATCTTCTTTATTCTTGATGAAAGAGGTGATTTCTTTGCTCATCTTGCTCTCGACGCGATTGAATAATTCATCGCGAGCTTCTTGAGTGGACATCTGGGAAACTTTTTCTAATTCTTGAATAATTCCATCGATCTTTTCTTGAAGGACGGACTCTTTCTTATCCACATCTTTCAAACGGCGATTGAGCGTCTCGTTTTTCTCATCGAGGAGATTCTCTTTTTGAATGAGAGCAGTATCTCTTCGATCGATTGATTGCTCTCTTTGAAGAAGCTTGTTTTCCTGAGCGGCAACTTCTTGCTTTTTCTCGCGGAATTCCTTTTCGGCTTCTTGTTTCATTTCATACACAGTTTGCTTGCCGTCTAACTGCGCGTTTTTGGTAATGTGTTCGGCTTTGATTTCGGCTTCCCGAATAATTTTGGAGGCTTTCGCATTCGCTCTTTGCTTTTTGAAAAGAGGAATAAAAATAATGACGGTCGCGCCGAGGACGAGACCAACTACTCCACAAATAATGGGTAACCCGATGCTTAAAAAAGCATCTGCTAATACAGTTAACATTATATGGTCCTTTCATTGTGTCATAAAGACTAAATAGTTATAAATAACTATATTTACCTAAAATACCCCTATTATCTAATAGAGATTTTTAATATATACATAACAGGCGATGCCTGGTAAATAGGTTCTCAGATGAGAATATATATAGGTAAGTACCTTTCGAAGGTACGCTACAATTATAATTGTTAATGGCAAAAATGTCTTTAAGAAAATTTGCAAAGAAAAAGCCAATGCGAGATTGGCTATTCTTCAGACTGAGCTTTTGGAAGAGAAGACTTCACTAATTTTGTCAATTCTTCAGTTACATCCGGATTGGCTTTTAGATATTCTTTAGCAGCATCGCGACCCTGGGCAATTTTATTGCCTTTATATTCAAACCAAGAGCCGCTCTTTTTGATCGCTCCTGATTCAACTCCTAGGTCGAGGAGCTCTCCTTCTTTGGAAATTCCCTGGCCGTAAATAATATCGATTATGGCTTGTTTGAAAGGCGGAGATACTTTGTTTTTCACAACTTTTACGCGAACCGAGTTGCCATAGATATCGCTTCCGGATTTTAGAGCTTCGTTTCGGCGGATGTCTAATCGAATTGAGGCATAGAATTTAAGGGCTCTACCACCAGAAGTGGTTTCTGGGTTTCCATACATCACTCCGACTTTTTCGCGGAGTTGGTTGATGAAGATTACCGCGCATTCTTTCTTGTTTAAAATGCCAGCTAGTTTGCGCATCGCTTTGCTCATCAATCGCGCTTGAAGACCGACAGAATTGTCGCTCATCTCGCCATCGAGTTCGGCTTGTGGGACAAGAGCGGCGACGGAGTCCACCACGATTAAGTTAATAGCGCCAGAATTGGCGAGCATCTCCACGATTTCTAGACCTTGTTCACCACTATCAGGTTGAGAGAGTATTAATTCATCGATGTTAACGCCTAAATTCTTAGCATAGATAGGATCAATGGAATGCTCGGCATCGACGAAAGCCGCTCTTCCGCCTTGCTTTTGGCATTCCGCAATCGCGTGTAGAGCTAATGTAGTCTTGCCGCTGGATTCAGGGCCGTAAATCTCGATGATTCTTCCTTTGGGATATCCTCCCACTCCGAGGGCGTTATCGAGGAATAAAGAACCGCTGGGAATGACATCGATATCGACAGCTTGTCTTTCTCCTAGCTTCATGACGGCTCCCTTGCCAAATATTTTTTGAATCTGTTTTAATGTCTCATCAAGATTGATTTCGGCGGCTTCATTCTTTTCAATTTTTGCCATAATGTACCTCACTTATATAAATCCTTTATGGTTTGATTTTTTGGAAAATTAATTTTTTTGCTGCAAGAGCTCATAGAGCAATTGGCAAGCAATATCGACGGCTTGATTTTGTATTTCGCTACGCGATCCCGCGAGATTGTGCTTGGTGACCACGACTAAGTCGTAGCAGGCCACCGCGATATATACTTCTCCGACTGGCTTATTATCCATGGCTGTCGGGCCAGCATTGCCAGTAAAAGAGACACAGTAATCAACGTTGAGGAGTTGGCGAGCGTGGCTGGCCATTTCCTGGGCGATTTCTTGGGAGACGACACCATGCGAATCAATTAAGTCGTAACTGATTCCTAAAATGCGTGCTTTTTCTTCGGTTGAATATGTGATCAGCCCACCTTTGAAAAAGTGGCTGGCACCCGGTATTGAAGTGATTTGTTGGGCAAACAAGCCCCCAGTAAAAGATTCAGCGCATCCAAGAGTGCGACCTTTTTCGGTGAAAAGTTGCGAGATCTCTTTGGGTGTCATCATTTTTTGCTCTCCTTGAACACGCCGCGATTCTGAACGACATATATGACGCCGGATAGGAGCGATACGAAGGTAGCAATGTACACTAAGAAATCAGTGATATGCAAACCAACTGGCCAGGATGAATCAAGGTAATTGAAAGGGAAGCCATTTAATAAGACAAACGTGACCGCCACCATTTGCAAAACGGTCTTGGCTTTTCCAAAAATATTGGCAGCGATAACCACTTTCTTTTGGGCGGCGATAAAGCGGAGCGCATCCACGACGATGTCGCGAGCAATTAACAAAATAGCGCACCAAATGTTAAAAGAGATGACTTGTTCCTGAGCGTAAGGAGCGAATAAAGAAGGGGCAATTAAGAAAATCACCATCGAATTGATCAATAGTTTATCGGCGACAGGATCTAAAAACTTTCCTAGATCAGTCACCTGCTGATTTTTTCTCGCCAGGTAGCCATCGAGAAAATCGGTAAAGCTAGCTAGCAAAAACAAGGCGCAGAGAATTAAGAAGACTAAATTGATGTCTGTATTCCCTAATTTTGGGGTCTCAAAAGAAAAAAGAGACATCACGAACATGCCAACAATCATCATAAAAATAACAGCTATTCTTGAAATGGTGATTTTAGTTGGAAGATTCATTGATTCTCCTTAAGTGAGTATTCGATCCTGTAAGCCATGTTTTGTCTAGGATAATTATTTATCTAAGCTTTCGCTTGCCCGAGACAATTCGTTTATCATCTCTTGCGTCCCCTACCAAATTTGGGTTTCTCGCTTGTGGGGTTTACCGCGTTCCACCTTATGGTTTCCCATAAGCTACGTCACTGTGGCACTTTCAGGTTTCACACCATAGTTTCCCTTAGGTGATTCACCGCCGTTACGCACTCCTGCGTACCTAGCGTTATCTTTTCCGCTAGCGCAATCAGTACAGGCATCACAGCCTGTGCGAGCATGGACTTTCCTCTAACCGAAGTCAGCAATTATCCGGATCGAAATTTATTTGATATTATTTGGATTGAAGCCTTGCTTCCATAGATATTTTTCCAAGGCGCTAATCCTTTTGACGAGGTTGATATTGTCGGCAGATACGCTCTTATCATTATTCTTGATGCCATCGAATCGAGCTTGGTATCTCTTGTTCTCGATCTCTAAGTTTTTATTCTTTTCTTCGAGATCGCTAATCTTGTTCTGCAAAGATTCAATGTCTTTTTGCGAAACCAAGTAATTAGATTCGATGATTTGATAGTCTCGGATAACGCTGTCGAGAAAGGAGTCGACCTCTAGGGAATTGTATCCGTGGACGGCGCCTGTGAAAACAGTATCGAGAATTTCTTTTGAACAAAGAGTAAGTTTAATTGCCATTAATAAACCTCTTCATTATAATATAGTAGATTAGAGTGTATTTCAATCTTTTTTCATTGAAAAAAGAGCATATGTGAAATCCATGAAAAAATCAACAATTCCAATGAAAAAATTAGAAAAATTGCTAAAACACCACAAAAAAATAGTCTTTTTAGATTTTGAAGGCACTCAATACAGCCACGAGATGATCGCGATTGGGGCAGTTGCTGTCACCCTCGACAAAAAGGGATACATCAAAAATCGCAAGAAGCCATTCAAGATCTATGTCAAAGCCAAAAACAAAATCGGCAAGTATGTCACAGAATTGACGAGCATTACTGATGATTTATTGCAGCAAAAAGGCATCTCTTTTGCTCAGGCGATGGAAGAATTAAAAAAATATGTCGGGTTATCTTTTAAAAAGAGCTCTTTTATTACCTTTGGTAATCATGACATGAGAATCCTGGGCCAATCAATAGCTCACAATATGGATTATCCCAAGGAAATTTGCAGTCAAATTCAAAAGAATTACATCGATTATGCGGCTTTCATTAATGAATTTTTACGGGATGATAACGGCAATCCCTTCAGCCTCGTCCATTGCTGCGAAACCTTCAATATCGAACTAGCTGGAGAATCGCACGATCCTGCCGTCGATGCTGTCAATCTCGCCAATTTATATGACGCATTTGTGAAAAATATTCCTCTCGTGGTTGAATATTACAAAAAAGCCCTTCCCCTATATGGACACCTGCCAGAACCAGTGAATGAAATGTTAAAACAACTAAGCCAAGGAGCCACTATTACTCCTGAATCATACGAAGAAGAAATCAGGAAATATTTAGCGTGATGATTAAATATCCCAATGGTGAGCAATATCACCCGATAGCTAAAGCAAAGAAGAAAAGCAAAGAAGACATTTCTTTTTCCTCGGCTAATCGCGGTATGAGCCTAGAGGAAGATATTAACCTATCCAATGACCATTATCTCACTAGTGGAATCCTGTTGATTACTAAAAGGCCAACCCCAATTAGAGTGGTTAAGGTTGATTATTCTAAAGGCGCTAAAATCATCGATGCCTTTTTCCAGAAACAATCGACGACCGATTATAACGGTGTCTACAAGGGAAGATATATTGATTTTGAGGCCAAGAGCACCAAAAATCGAAGCTGCTTTCCACTATCTAATGTCTCTTTGCATCAAATTGAACATCTCAAGAATGTCCTTAATTTTGGTGGCATTGCCTTTTTTATCATCGAGTTTGCCTATCATGATCAGGTGTATTTGCTCGATGCTTCTTATGTGATTGATTGCTATGAGCACGGGGAGAGAAAATCGATTCCTTTCGCTACTGTATGTGAAAAAGGTGTCCTAATAAAAAGAGGCTATAATCCTCGCTTGGATTACCTGCCTGCTCTCGATAATTTATACTTCAATAAATAGTCTAAAAGACTATTTTTTTCTACAGAAACCATTTAGTTTGCATGTGTCGCAATTCGGCTTTCTCGCAGTGCAAAAATAGCGGCCAAAATGAACTAGTTGATGATGAGTTTTGATCCAACGAGCTTCATCGATTATCTTTTTGAGTTTGTTTTCAACCTGCAAGGGATTGTCTTTGGCTTTCGAAATCCCTAAGCGGCGGCATACTCGCAAGATGTGGGTGTCGACGGGAAGATCGGGAATGCGAAAGACTTCCGCTCTAATTACTCCCGCAGTTTTGTTTCCCACTCCTGGCAGCTTCTGCAGCAGGTCTTTATCAGAAGGAATGATTCCGTCAAATTGCTCGAATAATTCGCGAGCGATTCCCACAACATTCTTGGCTTTGTGATTAGATAATCCGAGAGGGTGGAGTATTTTTTCGATCTCTGGTAAATCAGCGTTAGCTAACGAGATTAAGGTTGGGTATTTTTTAAATAATTTAGCGGAAACGAGATTGACTGAGACGTCGGTAGATTGAGCGGTGAGCATCACTTCGATGACAAATTCATAATCTTTATCATGCATCAGCTCGCAACTGGCATTAGGAAAAAGACTATCGAGATAGTCCTCTAGTAATTGAACGTTTTGTTTAGTCATCTTTTTTATCTATCCAGGGAGTCTTGGCGATGCGAATTGTTTCCTCGAGATTCTTATTCCACTCTTCAGTTTTAAGCGAGACGCCTTCGTTTTCGCGATCATCTCTTGAAGACCAGATGAGGAGTATTTTATCCACGGAGCGAAGTGATTTTTTACCTTTGCTCAGCGCTTCTTTTAAGGCGTTGATAATGAGTTCATCCGAGTAGCCATAGGATACCCATTCGCGAATCTTTGATATTTCGACCGGCGCGAGGGAGCGACCTAATAGCTTGCTGAATTCTCCAAAGATGTTATTGAGTTCGGTCTCCACTTCTTTGGAAGCTTTTGTCTGCTCTTCTTTGCTCAAAGATAATTGAAATTCTCGATATAGTTTTGCCTTTAAGGGATTCAAAGTGGTTATCGTTTTTTTGCCTTGCGCGATGTATTCGATAAAACCTCTAGTCAATAAAGAAGCGAGAGTCTTATCGATTTCTTTCACCTCAAGAGACATCTTTAAAGAAAGCAGATCAGCAGTGACAAATGGATTACCTAAACTGATGAAATGATCAATCATAAAAAGAGCCACTAACTCTTTCTCGTTAATTTTCAAATTCTTATAATTCTCCAGTAGGAGGAAGCGAAAATCAATTGCCTCAGAAACCATATTTGCCTTTGCCCATCTACTTTATCATATCCAATAAATGATGGATATTATATTCATCAAATACCTGTTGTGTTTTCTCGATTTTGTCACTATTGATTTTCAATAAATCTTGTTTGATTTTCTCGGGATTTATCTTCGAAAGCAAGGGTATATAACGCCTGATTGCTCGATCGAGGTGCTTCTCGATAACAAGATCAAAATTGATAGCGAATCTCAGGGCCCTAAGAATGCGGAGCGGATCTTCTTTGAGCCGAGAAGATGGCCTCCCCACCATCCGAAGCGTGCGATTATTTAAATCCTTAATGCCATGAGCATAATCGATGACGCGAAAATGATGATCCATATACATCGCATTAACTGTAAAGTCGCGGCGAACGTAATCTTGTTTTAACTTTTTGACAAAGGTAATTTTTGCCGGGTGGCGAGCGTCGAGATATCGCTTCTCTTTTCTTAGAGTTGTGACATCAAAGAAATAACCTTCAAAGTTTATTTTGATTGAGCCATATTTCGCGTAAGTAAAATCAGCTTCATCGACACTTAAAAAAGATTTCATTTCCTCGGGGGTAGCATTAGTCACCGCATCCAAATCAGTAAGTTCAAGGGAGAGCAAAAAATCTCGGACTGTTCCTCCGACGAGATAAAGCGAGAAACCCTGGTGGGCAAAATAATCTTGGAGTCTTTGAAATGATGCGAGTTGTTTATTCATACATTAATTATAAGAATGCATAAAAAAAGAGACAACATGTTGTCTCATTTTTATTGAAATCGTTACTTTTTATTGAGTTTTGCTTTTAAACTCTTTGAAGGTCTGAACACAACGGTTTTAGATTCTTCAATCAAAATGCGATTGTGCTTTTTCGGATGTGTTCCCTCTCTGCTCTTGCGGGTTTTTGGTGAGAAGACACCAAAATTCGAAATATTGACCTCTTCACCTTTAAGAACGGCTTTTTCAACAAGCTTGAAGGAAACATCGAGAGCTGCTTGCGCATCTTTTTTTGATAAATGAGCTTTTTCGGCTACAATTTCAACTAAGTCACGTTTGTTAAGTTTATTCATAAAATATCTCCTCTTGTTTTTCATTTTATCACACTTTTGTAAAATATAATAAAAAGTATGATAGAGCTGCTATTTTTTGTTTCTCAACAAAATGTTTATCGGGGTGCCTTCAAAATTGAAGGTATCTCTCAGGCGATTCTCTAGATATCTCTGATAACTAAAGTGCATAAAATTAACATTATTTACAAATAAAACAAAGGTTGGCGGGGCAGTGGAAACTTGAGAAGCATAATAGATTTTTAATCTTCCACCATTGAAGTCAGGAGTTTGGTTCATTACCTGTGCATCTTGAATAACATCGTTGAGTAAGCTGGTCTTCACTCGGGTGTAGTAAGCCTGATGGACTAGATCGAGAGCTTTAAAGATCGTATCGATGCGTTGTTTTTTTAAAGCTGACACGAAGCAAACGGGGGCGTAGTCGAGAAATTTATATTCATTGCGAATGTCTTTGGTAAAGTTGCTCATGGTATTTGTTTCTTTATCGACAATATCCCATTTATTGACCACGATGATGATGGCCTTATGCAACTCGGTCGCGTATTCAATTACGTGCTTATCTTGCTCAATGATTCCTTGATGACCATCGATGACGAGCAAAACAATTTCGCTTCGTTCGATGGCTTTCAGAGCCCTGATAGCAGAATATTTATCGATGGCTTCATAAATTTTACCGCGCTTTTTTAAACCCGCGGTGTCGATAACTACATAATTCTTGTCATCTTTAACAAAGGGGGTATCGATAGAATCTCTGGTCGTTCCAGAAATATCGCTGACGATGACTCTCTCTTCGTTTAGCAAAGCATTAACGATAGAGGACTTTCCAACATTTGGGCGTCCAACTAAGCAAAAAGTCACTTGCTCAGCATTGATTTCCTCGGTTTTTTCTGGCAAAAATTTAATAATTTTTCCTAAGAGATCGCCGATGCCAATTCCGTGGGCTCCGCTTACCGCGAGAGGCTCGCCGAGACCAAGCGCATAGAATTCTTGAGTATCGGAAATGTGCATTCCTTCATCGATTTTATTGACGACAAGAATGACGGGTTTTTTAACTTTGTAGAGCATTTTTGCCACCAGGCGATCATCGGCGGTCAATCCGAGATGGCTGTCGGTGACAAAAACGATGACATCAGCTTCATCAATGGCGATTTGGGTCTGAATGCGAATTTGTTCTTGGAAAGGGCGATTTTGTATTTCAATTCCCCCGGTATCGATAACAGAAAAAGAGCGACCAAGCCACTCACATCGAGCGTAAAGTCGGTCGCGTGTCATTCCGGGTTCGTCATCAACGATGGCGTGCCTTTCACCAATCATACGATTAAAAATCGTAGACTTGCCGACATTTGGCGATCCAACAATGGCAACAACACCATTAGGCATGTTTTTCTTTCTCCTTCATTTTTTCATCGATGATATCGAGAACATTCTGCACCACTTCGTCTACAGTCATGTAAGAAGTATCCAATAAAACAGCATCGGGAGCGGCCTTTAAGGGAGCGAATTCACGATGTGAATCAATGTAATCTCTCTTGCGGACATCTTGATCAATCTCTTCTAAAGTACAAATAATTCCTTTGCCGAGATTTTCCTCGTAGCGGCGAACCGCGCGTGTTTCCACGCTAGCGATTTGGAAAATTTTGACTTCAGCGTTGGGCAAAACATATGTTCCAATGTCTCTTCCATCCATGATTACAGAATCTTTTTCTGCCATCTTTCTTTGGAGCTCAACTAACGCCAATCGTATATCCTTATAAGAAGCGATATAAGAAACTTGAGAGGAAACGCGTGACTCGCGAATTTCCCAAGAGACATCGCGGCCATTGCAGATGACCACGTGATTTGGTCTGAGTTCTATCGTGACCTCAGGAATTAGGCTGACACACGCACTTTCATTCTGACAATCGACACCTTTTTCTAAGCAGTACCACGTAAAAGCGCGATACATCGCTCCGGTATCGATATAAGTAAAGCCTTTTATTTCAGCGACTTTTTTTGCTACTGTTGATTTCCCAGCGGCTGCTGGACCATCAATTGCGACAGCTATTTTAGTCATAGTATCCTCCCCTTAGCGAAATGCGATGATGGCGAACCATACAAGCGCACCAACAATTAATAAAGCACCTAAAGAAAACGAAGAGATGATTAGAATCATTTTTCTTTGTCTCTTCTTTAAAAAAACCACTTGTTTCTTATCCTCTTCGATAGTGTTAATCACTTGGTCGATGGGGAGTGTCGAAGTGGTGTCTAAAGCCTTTTCAATGCTTTCTTTTTTCTTGTTAGCTTTTGCGGTTTCTAAAACAGGAGAATTATCTTTGGCTAATGTCTGTCGATACTTTTTGTATTTGATTACTCTTGTTTCTTCCATAAACCTTATTTCTTTTAGTTTACTAAAATTCGATGATAATTTATAGACCCTTTTTAATTTTTTTGCGAGTAATCCACTTAAAAAATAATTTATGGGGAGGGACGGAAAAATATCTGAGGCCTAATAGTTGCAAAATAAACATTTTGTTTTTATAATCTTCCTATAACAATTAGGAGGACATATCGATGGCCAAGAAAAAAATCAAAATCGATAAAAGCTTATGCATCGGTTGTGGCTGTTGCGCAGGCACATACCCCGACGATATTAAAATCGGTGATGATGGTCTAGCAGAAACCATCAACGGCGTCGCGGATGAAGATGCAGTTGGCGTCTGCCCTGTTGGTGCAATTTCCGTTGAGGAATAACTGATATAAAAAAACTAGGTTTGATCGCCTAGTTTTTTTGTGCGCCAATTTTATCGATGAGAATATGCATCCTTTTATATAGAAGGAATGTCAATATAACCACCGCGGCATCTTTGAGAAGATTGAAGGGAACCGCCACGAACCAGAAATATGGCCAGCGCAGAGAAGTGATCGCAGGATTAGCCATCTGGCAAATCGCTAAAAGCATCTCCTCGCTCCATCCCATGACAAAGATGTAGAAATCCAAGATGACAAAAGTAGTAAAGAATGACGCCACGATGAGCTGAATGAAAGTCCCTACCGTTAAGCCGATAAGAGCTGAACTAATTTTTCTTTTGCGTCGATAGATGAGTGCAGCAGGAACAACGAAGGCTATCGAAACAATTAAATCTGACAATTCACCGACGCCAAGAGTGGAAGTCATAGGCAATTTTACGATTGTCTTTGCGGCGATGACGAGAATAGCTGACCAGGGTCCGTAGGCAAATCCAGCAATCAAAGCGGGCACTTCATCGAAGTGAACATTTAAGAAAGCGGGAAAAAAGGGCAGGGAAAAATTAAAGAAAGGAACAATGTATAAAATAATGGATATCGCTGCAAAAACGCCACTTCTAGCTAATATTTTGGCATTTAAGCCTCTGATTTTGGCATCTGATCCTCTCATTAATGAAAAAATCAGTATAGCGATTAAAAGGGTTGAGGCAATCACTATTCGCCAAAGATCTAAATTTGTCATAAATAAAAGGCTCCTTATTCCAGAGCCAAAACACTTCTTCTATCCAGACTTTACTGTCGCCACTTGAATCTCACAAGTTCGTGCTATTTCTAGCTAGCGGGGTTTACCGCCGGTCGCGTTATTCGCTGCCCTGAAGTGATAATATTATACATTACTTGATGACAAAGAGTTAACGAATTTTTCGCGTTCTTCTTCCGATTCAAAACTGAAGGAAATCGTTTTGGGGCTGATGCTAATTTGGCAGCCGTATTTTTCCTTGATGGTGTTTTCTTGAGCCAGTAGATGAGGAGTTTTTTTCAAGCCGTAAACCAAGCGCTCCACTTCCCTCACTGATAAGTTGTTCAGGAAAATAAGCGGTACAATCTGGCGAATCTCTTCTACCGGTAACGTTGAGAGGGCTCTGGCATGGCCAAAAGAAAGATTGTTATTCGAGATATCTCTCAGCACAAAGTCAGGCATTTTTATTAAGCGCATGATGTTGGTAATTTGCGATCGGGATTGCTGCATCATTTCCGCGATTTCACTTTGGGTAAAATGGTATCTTTTTTGAAGGCGGTTCAGCACAAGAGACATTTCTACAATGTTGCTATTTTTGTCCTCTTCCAAGCGCTTTGCTAAAAACACCAGCATGTCTTCTTCGGCAATATTGATTAAGGTGCACGGAACATTTTCAATGTTGAGCTTGCGAGCGGCGATGTAGTAAATGCGGGGATAGAGAATTTCGTAACGCTCCCCTTTTTTGATAATCAATAGAGGAGAGGCAAAGCCTTTCTCTTTAATTTGATTGATTATATTATCTAATTTTTGCTCATTGATTCTAGCTTTTTTTAATATCTGGTTGTCATCGATTTGGGATAGATGAAAATAGCCAGGTTCAGAGCTGAAGTATTCCTTTTCCAAAGAAGAAATAATATCCGTTGCCGAAAAGCGCTTCATCAGCGTGGACAAAGAGGAACGAAGGATTTTTTCGCCGCTATCTTTCTTCATGATCAATGACTTCCTTAGCAAGAGAGAAATACGCTAAAGAGCCGCTGCTATTTGGCCGATAGACCGTGACGGGTAGACCCTTGGCATTGCTCTCCGGAATAGATATATTGCGAGGAATTTGCGTTAAAAAAGTATTTTCTTTGAACAGCCCTCGTATCTGAGTGGTTATCTCCGTTCCTAATCTTGTCTTTGAGTCATACATCGTCATTAAAAAGCCTTCAATGCCAAGATTGGGATTGTAAGTAGCTTGAATCCGAGAAACGCTCGATAAAATTTGCGCGACAGCCTCCATCGCGAAATACTCGCATTGAACAGGAATTAACACGGAGCTGGCAGCCACCAGAGAACTAACAGTTAAAAATCCTAAGCTTGGAGGGCAGTCAATGATAATGTAATCGTATTCTTTTTTAATTTGTTCAATTGCTGTTTTCAGCAAGAAAAAGGGTTTCTCAATTTTTCCAGTAACAACATCGACTGAAGCTAAAATTAACTTTGATGGCAGCAAATCTAAGGTTTTAAGCATGGTTTTTCGAATCGTAGAATTGATTTCAGATTCACCAGTTAAAACATCATAGATGCATTTATTGATAAGTGTGATATCAATTCCTAAACCGCGAGATGAATTGCCTTGCGGATCCATGTCAATTAAAAGGACTCGCCTTGTAAAGTGAGCGAGAGCGGATGAAAGATTGATGGCAGTAGTAGTTTTTCCCACTCCGCCTTTTTGATTTGCAATAGCGATAATTTTAGCCATATTTGTTCCTCGTGGAACATTGTATAACAAATGGCCAAAAAAGGCAAAAAGATCTGCCCTATAAAGGCTTTCTCTTAATATCTGCAAAGGGACGAGGATATTTAATTGGAGATATTCTATCTTTTACAATGGAGATAATCGCTCTTTGCTCGTTAGATTCAGGAAGGGTTTCTTCGTATACTTTCTTCAGGCGGCAATTCAGCTTCTTTAATGCTGACTTTGCTGCGATATACTCATTCTCCCAATCTGGGCCTTTCATAGCAATTAATGTGCCGCCTATTTTAAGAAGCGGAATAGTTAATTCGAGTAAGATGTTTAAAGGCGCAACAGCGCGAGCATAAACAACATCAAATTCTTCGCGTCTTCGATGGGCGAGTTCTTCTACGCGGGCAGTAACACCTTCAATATTAAAATTGTTTTGTGCCGCATATTCATCCAAATAATCAATTTTCTTTTTTGTTGAGTCCAACAAAGTTAATTTCATTCCTGGATTTAGGATGTAGAGAACCAATCCTGGAAATCCGCCCCCAGTGCCGACGTCGAGGACTTTCTTTCCTGTTAAGTCTTGGTCAAAAATACCAATCGCACTATCAAGAATCATTTTCTCCATGAAAATTGATGGATCAGTAATAGCTGTTAAATTAAACAGCTCATTAGTTTTTAGCGTTTCGTTCATAAGTTTTTCCAACTGATTCGCCTGTTCTTCCGAGCAAGGAATGCAGCGAGAAATAAGAAATTTTCGCAGTGCCTCTTTATTCATGTTCAAAGCTCCTTCTCACATTCAAAATTAGAATGGTGATATCACAGGGATTGACTCCCGAGATTCTCGATGCCTGTCCAACGGTCAAAGGTTTAATAGCGTTCAACTTTTGACGAGCTTCAATTCTAAGACCATCCATGTGCAAATAGTCAAATCCAGAGGGAATGTTCATTTCTTCGATTTTGCGAACGTTGTCGGCCTCGCGTTTTTCTTTGGCAATGTACCCCTCAAATTTTGAGATGATTTCAACTTCCTCTAAAATGTCTTTAGTAAGGCAAAAATCCTGCAATTCCGGTATAAAATCAACGATTTTCTCAAATTTTACACCTGGTCTCTTCAATAATTCAAACGCTTGAACGCCGCCTTTTAGCGGAGTGGATTCAATCGAGGCAAGATACTGATTGACCGCTTTCTTGACTCCAATATATTTATTTTGCAAAATCTGTTTAACTTGTTCAATAGTATTGATTTTTTTCAAAAAATGTTCGTAGCGAGATTGAGAAATTAAGCCAATTTGATGGCCAATTTCAGTTAGTCTAATATCCGCATTATCATGCCTCATTAATAATCGAAATTCCGCTCGAGAAGACATTAAACGATAGGGCTCTTCTGTGCCCTTGGTAACCAAATCATCAATCATTACTCCGATGTAAGCTTCATCTCGGCGGAGGATTAGAGGGGACTTATTTTCAAGTTTTAAAGAAGCATTTATTCCTGCCATCAACCCTAAAGCAGCAGCTTCCTCATAACCTGATGTTCCGCAAATTTGACCAGCGATGTACAATCCTGGCCATTTTTTGATTTCTAAGGTTGCGCTAAATTCTTGAGTGTGAATAGCATCATATTCAATGGCATAAGCATATTTCAAAAACTCGGCTTTTTCGAAACCTGGAAGCGTCCTGACCATTCTTTCTTGTATTTCAACAGGCATAGAAGTCGAGAATCCTTGCAAGTAAATGGAATCCGTATACCGGGACTCGGGTTCTAGAAAAAGTTGATGTCTTTCCTTGTCGGGGAAATTTACCAGCTTGCTTTCAATTGATGGACAATAACGAGGCCCAGCGCTTTTGATCAAGCCTCCGTAAAGAGATGTCTCATTCAAGTGTTCTCGTATGAGCTGATGTGTTTCAGATGTAGTATAAATTAAGTGGCAGGGAATTTGCTCTTCAAAAGGGATGAACTTCGTGGTCTCGTAAGAAAATGCCAATTCTCCTTCAGTTCCTGGTTGAATACTCGCTTTGGAAAAATCGATTGATTCCCTTTTAATCCGTGGCGGAGTGCCGGTTTTAAGGCGATAGACTTCGATTCCCATGCTCTTTAAATATGGAGATAATCCTTTTGATGGCTTTTCTCCATCAGGCCCTTCATCTTTGATTTCTCTGCCGCGGAATATTTGACTTTCCATATAGGTTCCGGTCGCTAGTATGACTGCATTAGCTGAAATCTCATTGCCATTTTCAAGCTTTACACCAAAAACATGTGTCTCATCATGTAATAGACCGACTACCATTCCTTCTTGCACTATCAGGTTTGGACAAGAAAGAGCTAAATCTTGAATGTATTTTGGGTATTCGAGTTTATCTTGTTGCGAGCGAAGGCATTGGACTCCCGGGCCTTTGCCAGTATTAAGCATTTTCATCTGCAAATAATGGTGATCGGCAGCTTTTCCCATCATGCCTCCAAGAGCATCGATTTCTCGAACAACAATTCCCTTGGCGGATCCTCCGATTGAAGGGTTGCAAGGCATATTGCCCATCTTTTGAATATTCAAAGATAAAAGAAGGGTTTTATGACCCATATGAGCAGCGGCAAAAGCGGCTTCTAAGCCGGCATGTCCACCACCAACGACAATAACTTCATAATCAAGCATTATCCAACACTGCCTTCCATATCTAATTTAATTAGTTGATTGAGTTCGACCGCATATTCCATTGGCAATTCGCGGGAGAATGGTTCAATGAAACCCATCACGATCATTTGAACGGCTTCTTTTTCCGTAATTCCTCGCGACATTAAGTAGAACAATTGGTCTTCGCTAATTTTGCTCACTGTAGCCTCGTGTTCAATATAGGATGTACTATTCTTCACCTCATTAGTGGGAATAGTATCGCTGAGCGATAGCTTATCCAACATCAAGGTGTCACATTCAACGTGGCTGCGTGAATTGTGAGCATTTTTTTCGTGCCGAACCGTGCCGCGATAGTTCGTCAACCCGCCATTTTTGACAATTGATTTTGAGATAATTGTCGAAGTGGTATTCGGGGCAAGATGTATCATTCTCGCTCCTGCATCTTGCTGCTGATTTTTTCCAGAGACAGCTATCGAAATCACTGTCCCTTTCGCTCTTTCACCAGCTAAAACACAAGCGGGATATTTCATGTTCATCTGAGAGCCGATGTTTCCATCAATCCACTCCATTTGTGCATCTTCATAAACAATCGCTCTTTGAGTGACTAAGTTTATGATGTTTGTGGACCAATTTTGCACGGTAGTATATCGGCATTTAGCGCCTTTTAAAACAACGATTTCAACGACGGCAGCGTGCAGAGATTCTTTGGAATAAGTCGGGGCTGTACATCCTTCGACATAGCTGATCTCCGCTCCTTCATCGACGATAATTAACGTTCTTTCAAACTGTCCAGTTTTCTCGTTGTTGATGCGAAAATATGATTGGAGAGGTTTATCTAGATGCACTCCTTTTGGAACATAGATAAACGATCCACCTGACCACACGGCACTATTCAGAGCCGAAAATTTATTATCAGTAACGGGAACAACGGTGGCAAAGTATTTCCTGAATAAATCAGGATATAGTTTCAAGCCCATATCCGTGGATAAGAAAATCACACCTTTATCGCTAATCTCTTTTAGCATGTTATGGTAGACAACTTCCGATTCATACTGAGTCGAGACTCCAGCGAGGAATTTTTGTTCAGCTTCGGGAATACCCAGCTTATCAAAAGTATTTTTAATCGTCGTGGGAACTTCGTTCCAATTTTGAGAATCTTTTTCGGAAATGCGAGTGAAGTATGTATAAGAAGAAAAATCTAAGAATTTTAAATCCAATCCAAAGCGAGGCAAAGGCATCGCGTTAAAAGACTTCAAAGCCTTTAAGCGGAATTCAAGCATCCATTCCGGTTCTCCTTTTAATGAAGAAATCTGTCGAATAGTGTCTTCGGTTAGGCCGACTTTTGTCTTTAAAATCGATACGTCTTCATCTTTGAAATCGTACTTATATTCAGCTTGAAATTTAATATCTTTCTTCGCCATATTATTTTTTGCCCTTTAAAATCTCGTCAGCAGCCATCCATCCAATTGTGGCGCATCTCACTCGCGCGGCTTGCTTAGAGGTATTGATAAAAACCAAGGCTTCTTCAAGGATCGAATTGTCGAATGGCTCTTCGTGAATCATGTGATGGAATTGGTCGATAATATATTCTGCTTCTTTGATTTCTTTTCCTTTTAGCAGATCGCACATGATATCCGTAGAAGCTGTGGAAATTGTGCAGGCAACACCGTCGAAACAAGCATCGGTAACCACGCCATTTTCGACATGCAAAAATATATCTAAATCATCAATGCAGTTATCGGAATGCATGTGGACTTTAGTAAAAGATGGGTTAGCTGGTTGATGCTTGTTAAGAGGATTCGCGTAGTGATCCATGATAATTTGACGCATCATGTCGTTAGTTAGTGAAATAGGCATCTAATATGTCGCCTCCTTCAATCAAAGCGTCGACAAAAACGTCGATGTCATTTTTATTGGTGTATAGATATGTCGACATCCGCACTGTCGCTTTGCAGTTTAAGTATTGATCGAGAATTTTTGCGCAATGTTGGCCAGAGCGAACTGCGATTCCTTTGGAATTTAACAAGGTCGCCTCATCTTGGGCAAAAACTCCTTTACGATTAAAGGTTAAAATGCCATTCTTGGCATATTTATTATAAATAATAATATCGTCGCATTTATCTAGTTTTTCCAAAGCGTATTCAATCAGCTCTCGGTCGTGCTGATGAATGTTTTCAACGCCGATTGATTCAATGAATTCGATGGCTTTTTTGAAGCCGAGAATTCCTGATAAATTCAGGGTACCTGCTTCAAATTTAGCTGGGGGATCAAGATACTCTACTGTTCCATCCATGTGGAAATCTACGTTGTTTCCTCCGCCAGAAATTAAAGGTTCCATTTCTTTTAATAATGAAGCTTTACCAATGAGGCAACCAATGCCAGTTGGGCCGCACATTTTGTGAGCGGAGAAAGAAAGAAAATCAATATCCCATGCTTTAAAATCAGTCTTTAAATGAGGGACAGATTGAGCTCCATCAATCGCGATAATCGCGCCGAATTCATGAGCCACTCTGGCCATCATTTTCACGTCGTTAATATTCCCTAGCACATTTCCTACATGGACGAGTGAGACAACTTTTGTTTTTCTGCTGATTACTTTGCGAAGATTATCTTCGGTAATATCGCCTTCTTTAGTGAGAGGAACATATTTAATTACTGCCCCAGTGCTTTTAGCAACATTAAACCAAGGCAACACGTTAGAAGCGTGCTCTTCTTCGCTCAGTATGATTTCATCACCTTTGCGAAGTTTTTTTAAGCCATATCCAAAGGCAATCTGGTTAAGCGACATTGTCGTTCCAGAAGTAAAAATTACTTCGTTGACATCGCAATTTACAAATCTCGCTACTGCTTTTCGAGTATTTAAAACTTCAACATCCATTTGATAGAGGAGATCGTAATCGCCGCGATGAGAATTAGCGGTCGAGTCAGTGTAGTAACTGCTTATTGCATCAATGACGCATTTTGGCTTAAAAGTGGTCGAGCAGTTGTCGAGATAAACGAGGGGATGACCCTGCATTTTTTTGCCGCTGTTAAGCATGGGAAATTGCTGGCGTATTTTATCAACATCATAGCTCATGATCACATCCTCCTTTCAATCAGCGAGAGTATTTCATCGCGGATCGATTCATCTTGGAAACCGCGAACAATTGGCTTTAAATAGCCGAAAGTAATCAATCGCTTGGCTTGAGATTCATCAAGTCCGCGAGAGGTTAAATAAAATAAGTGATCTTCGGGAATTCTTCCCACGACTGCTCCGTGTCCGGCCTCAATATCTTTTTCATCGATTTTTAAAATGGGTCGAGCGACAGCGTCGCACTCCGGATCAAAAACCATGATTTTAGAATTCTGTCTCGTTTTGCTGCCGTGAGATTCTTTTAGAATGGCTGAACAGCCAGAAAAGACTAACTTCGACTGGTCTTTGCTGACGCCAAAATTATTGCTGATGGCGGTTGTTTCATGAGCGTGATGTAAGATGTTTATTTCGAATTCTTTATTATCTTTATGGGCTGCCAAGGAAGCTAGATGCCAACTAGCAGAAGATTTTTCACCATTTAGATTAATTGAGACTTTGATTTTTTCTTTTTCTTTTGAGAAATCAGCAAAAAAGGTTGAGATATGAGCATTTTTTCCCAAATCAACATTAATCTGAGCCCCATCAAAGTTATTCTTTACGAGCAAAGAGAGCTGCAATTTTGCATTTTCTTCGACAGTGATGTTTAAAACCGAGCCAGCAAAAAAATCGCTGACAAAAACATAGTTTTGTTCGCTTGGTTTAATCGTTAATTGAACCTGCTCATTTTCTTTTAGCGAAAGAGTGTGAGAGGAGCAAACACCTAACGATGATTCATCATGAAGATCGTTTCTTTTCATTTATCGGATGATTTCCTTTATTCCACATTCGCCGATCGACACTTTATTCATATCGAGTTCGTCTTTGTCAATCTCGATTCCCAATTCAGTTTTTATGAACTCATATCCGGTTTGATCGATCTTTTTGATATAAGATGGATCGCCATCAATAACGATGCGACCATTGATCATTACAATCGCTCTTGTAGGTTTAATGAGTTCGAACAAACGAGCATAGTGAGAGATGATTAAGAAACCGACGCCTTTCTCTTGCTCTTTTCTGATGACATCCGCTACTGTTTGCATAGCATCGACGTCAAGGCCAGAATCAATCTCGTCCAATAAAGCGATCTTCGGTTCGAGTAAAAGAAGTTGAAGAATTTCATTTCGTTTCTTTTCTCCACCAGAGAAGCCTTCATTCAATGATCGAGTAGCTAAATCAAAGGGCATTTTGAGCTCCTTAGTAGATGTATCTAATTTTTTGTAAAAATTGTAGGTTGATATTGGCTTGCTGCTATGGGCGTTTACTGACGCTCTTAAAAAATCCGAGTTAATTACGCCGGGAATTTCGACTGGATTCTGCATTCCAAAAAACAAGCCAGCTTTTGATCTTTCATCGACTGTCATCGCTAAAACGTTTCGGTCATCAAGAAAAATCGAGCCCTTTGTCACATGGTAACGGGGATGGCCGATAATGATGTTTAATAAAGTTGATTTGCCGTGACCATTTGGTCCAAGAAACGCTACAGTTTCTCCTTGGCTGATGGTTAAATCAATGCCTTTTAATATTTCTTTTCCGTCTACTTCAGCGTGAAGATCTTTAATGATTAATGTCGCCATTGTCTTTACCTCGAATCCTACCTATTTTAATCATCTTAAAGATGGTAATCAAACAATACGATAATAATTTTTTAGTCTTTAGCGGAGGAATTTTCTCGCAAGCGCATAGCGCATATATAATGAAGTTGGCAAAAATCTATTGCATAAAAGCCCAATAATATTTAGAATATTAACGCTATATTTCAGAAAAGGAGAAAAAACATGAAGAAAAGTAAACTATCCCTAGGTTTAGTTACTGGTTTAATCGGCGTTATGGCAATGTCGGCATGTAGTAGTGTTACATCAAAAGATGGTTCCGTCGTTAGCTTCAAAGGTTACGATGGTGAATCCTCATATACAATTGTCACTGACGAAATGTATAACGAATACCGCAATGCTGTCGATGGAATCTCCAAGTTTTATGAACAAATTCTCGAAGTTTTAATCAGAGATGCTTTCATAAAGAATTCAGTTGATACCGAAAAGAAATTGGGAACGATTGAAAAAGAAGCTTGGGATGACGTTTTAGACCAAAAAGAAGCCGCTAAAGAAAGCGCTGATTCTAAAGGCACTTCCTATAGTAAGGAATGGAAAGCTATCCTCGATAGTAATGGTGTTGAGGATACTGATGAATTGTACCAATTATTCATCTATCAAAAAGAAAAAGAACAAATCGAAGATTGGTATTATGAGGAGAATCTTGATACGCTCAAACAAGAGTATCTTGGCGTCACTGCTGCCGGCGGTGCCGTTCAGCCACAAGCTGAATACAATGGAAAGATCTCTTCGAGATTGCCATATCATCTTCGCCACATTTTAGTGAGCGTCGATGCGACCAATGCGAGCTACAATCGCGATGAAGTCACTTCCGAGCAAGCCGCTAAATTGTATAACGTCGTCTCCAAATTAAGAGATGGATCACTCACCTTTGGTGCTATCGCAGCATCCAACAGCTCTGATTCCAGTTCTAAATCCTATGGTGACGTTGGCATTGTTACCAACAAAGCATCTAGTGATGGAAGTCTTACCATGGTCGACGAATTCCAACTAGGAGTCTATGCTTACGATGCAATCGCAACGAAGTTGGCTGCTAGTCAAAACGAAGCGATTAGCGAGGGTCTTGGCATCACTGGTAGTTTCACCAGCTTATCAACCAATGCTACCTCCAGCGTCAGCGACGCTTATTCCAATATCACCGGTTCATTAGCGAGAGTCCCTTATGAGGTCTTCACCGCTCTCAATGAATATAAGGATATGGAAAACATCGATGGACAAGTTCTATACGATGGCGATTCCATGATCTATCCTCGAAACGTTTTATGGAATAAATATCTCAATCGCCACAATGTCTTCCTCATTACTAACAATACGAGAGCATACAGCGTCACTCCCGATCGCGCTGATGATCCCGATGCAGTTGGCCCAGTTGATAATTCATTATTAATTGCTAATCCAGCCGCTAAGCAAACCGGTTTCCGCAAGGTGAGCGAAATTGTCTCCTTAGAGAATTCTTCTCTAGCGACAAGCGATCCCAACCTCGGAGTCCTAACTGATGAAGAAGGTCGCGTCATCGTCGGTGTCCGCAGTCAATACGGCATTCATTTTATGGTCATTCAAAAATCCATCTATGAATACGCTGAATCAACAAGCAACGTCGATTACGTTTCTTTAGAAGACTACTACACCACCGCGGTTCCAAGCGATCAAGATTATCCAACTAACCCCGATGAGACTCCAAAGTCCACTTATGTGAACTTCCTTAATACCGACAAGGCCGGATACAATACCCGCGCTACCGAAGTTAAAGAAGCGATCAAAGGATTTGACTCAACCTACGATTATCGGCTTTACGAATATCTCTACGAAGTCAATAAAACTAATCTCGAATTCAGCGATGGCCTTGATGTCAAAATCATCGACTATCTCGAAAAGCAAAGAGAGAATAACAACGAAAATCAAAAGCTCGGTCTCAACCGCGCTTGGGAAAGCTATCTCGAAATGCTCGAGGCTCAATCTGAAGCCAGAAGCAATCAAGATCGCATGGTTCCAGAGGGATGCATTATCGCATTTACTGATGGAACACTAAGCAATTACTACGATAAAGGAGGCGTGTGCTACTATGGCAGCAAATAAAAAAGCTTCTCGCTATTTAGCCGTTGCTCTATTGAGCGTCCTTGGCTTGACAGCTTGTAACGAAGTCGTGGCAAAGCCATCTGACTACGACCGCGAAATCATTACCGCGGGAGTGACAAGCGATATGGAAAGCAACCTGATGAGCATCGTCTACGACGCTCTTCGCGAAGGATCACTCGCTTCTGATGTCTTGAATGAAGTCCTCTATCAATACTCTGTTTCTATGTTGGGAAGATACAACAAATTAGTTGGTCCTTCTGACTCCGCCTCTGCCCTCTCTACCGGAACTACTTTGAAGCAAGCAGTCGCTTCTGCAAAGAGCGCCGACAAGAGCGTCGCTAACGCCTTCATTAAAGTGCATCACGCCTACTGGACTGTGAATGCGAACAATGAGCGCGTCGACGATAATGGCAATGTGGTCACAGGTGCTGGCGATGTCGCTAGCGCTTCAGAACTCGAAACATTAATTGCCAAATGGAATACCATTGAGAATCGCATTAAAGAAAAAATGTACAATGAAATTAAGAACGGTGCTTTCTCCTATCGCTCTAAATTTTCTGAAAGAACATATCTTGTTTCTTTAAGATCAAGCCTTGAAAAAGTCGCTGATTACAATGTTTTGAATCCTACTGATAGCGCCGCCACTACCGGCTACTTCACTCCTCGTGTTTTTGATGCCAAGTATGACTATGAAGATGTCTTCGTGGAGTACTTACACCGCGAAAATTATCAACAAAACTTCGCCTTAGCAGATGATGAAGCCAACAACACAGTTTCATATGTCGAAGATGCCTATGTCAAAGACATCTACCGCGAGCTCTTAACCGAGCAATACCTGCTTGACGAAACATACAACACCCTCGGACGCAGCTACGCAAGAAAGGTCAATATCATCTCTCTTGCTACTAAATCCGATAGCGATAAGAGCGCCCAATACTTGATGAATTACTTCGTCAATAATGTCGTCTACGCTGCTCCAACCACTGCTGGCTTACCAGCCACTAGCATTACCGATGCTGCCGGAAACCCAGTGAGCGATAACCGCATCAGCGAAGATGAGCTCATCGCCTTGTCCGATGCCTACAAGGGCATTCTCAATGCTGACTTATCTCCTTTAGCTGAAAGCTATCTCGAAAACTCCAATGCCTTTGATGCCGTGATGACTGGGCCAGAAGTCGACTACTATGTCGGAACTGACTTTGGCGATTTAATGGAAGAATACTCCAAGATTAAAGCCAATCCTCTCACCACTGATACCACCATCGAAAAGGATTTCACCGGCAATGGCGCATACACCAAAGAAGTCGGCCTCGAATTAAAGACCAGATCCTTAGCTAGCAATAGCTATGTCACTAAAGGTTGGTTCATCAAAAATGGTGGATTGACTGACTTCACCACTTTCCGCGATCGCCTTTTCAACATCGGCGTCGCCAGCGCGCTTGATAGCATCAAGCCAGAAGTCGGCGTGACTGTTGATTACGATCAATATGACCGCTTCTATCTAGAAGGTGGCGTGTGGAAGATCGACACTGCTCGCGACTTCAACAAATACGTGGCTCGCGTCAATGGCAGTTATTTCCTCAAGAGTGCTACTTCTGAGAGCGTCTCCAGCAAAGATGACATCATCTTCTACAACTCCGATAGCAAGGTCTACTACCTCGTGGAAATCGTCGAAGCCGTCTCTTCATCTAAATTCAACAAGAGCGCCGATGCTTGGAACTACGCCAAGCTTCGCAATGACCGCAAAGTCATGGCTGACTATGTCAACGAAGTTGCCAAAATCTTAGCCTCAAACGATTCCTACAAAACCTTAGCCAAGAAACATTGGCTCGAGGAAATGGGCATCAGCTATCACGATGATGTGGTCTACGATTATTTCAAAACCAACTTCCCAGAATTATTTGACTAATAAAATTTAATCAAAGATTATAGACCAGAGACGACCCTCTGGTCTTTTTCTTTGGGAAAATTAGAAAGAACCATCTAACTGATGAATTAATTTTTGGCTATAATAATCGTATAGAAAGAAGGATTTTATAATGAAAGAAAGCGATGTATTTTGCAAGATTGTCAATGGAGAAATTCCCTGTTATAAACTCTATGAAGACTACGATGTCTTAGCCTTTCTAGATATCAACCAGGTAACTAAGGGTCACGCTTTAGTGATTTCCAAGAAGCACTGCGATAACTTCCTCTCTGCCCCTCATGAGATCATGCACAAAGTGATGGATGTCGCGCAGAGAATTGGCCAAGTCGAAATCAAGATGCTGGGAGCTAAGGGAGTGAATATTCTCACTAATTGCTACGAAGCCGCCGGCCAAAGCGTGAAGCACTTCCATGTCCACGTGATTCCGAGGTATCAAGAAGAAGAGGGCTTCCGATTAGAGATGAAGTCCCATTCACAAGATTTGAATCTTCCTGCTCTAGCGGAAGAAATCATAAAACATCTATAATAAAAAATCCCTCTTAGGTAACTGTCCTAGAGGGATTCTTTTTTACTTCTTTAAAGGTTGATAAAGGGTCCTTCCATCGAGAGGGAACACTCTCGCCGAGAACTCGCCAGGTTTAATTGATTCTAAAGCCTTGCAAGTGATGACCATTTTGCTATCCAAGTTATCGATCAGGGATAGGAGCATGGCTTCTTTGGTTAATGGTGCGACTGGAGAGCCGAATTCGGCATCGCCATGATGAGAGAGAACCATGTGCTCGAGCAGAAGAGGAACTTCGCTAGTGATGCGCTCTTTCTCGGCGACTTTTCTTATCTCGCTCACCATCATGGTGATGTGTCCAAGCAAGCGGCCTTCTAAAGTGTAGCGGTAGACAACTGGGCCTTCAAACTCATCCATCTTGCCAAAATCATGGAGTAAAACTCCAGTGAGAAGGACATCGCGATTAATATCATCATATAGAGGTGCTAAATAATCAGCGATTTTTGCCATCGTCGTGATATGAACTAGCAGCCCGCTGGCATATTCATGATGGACGGTCACTCCCGCGGGATAAACGCGTAATTTAGCGTCGTATTTTTTGATGAAATAAGCCAAGATCTTCGCGCAATCAGGATCTTTAATCGAGCCGACATAATAATTAAATTTTTGCCATAGTTCTTCGAAGGGAATGGGAGGAGCTTTGACAAACTTAGTGATATCAATCTCTTCCATGTCCACGAGCTTCGCCGACAAGATCTTTAATTGCAGCGAATCTTTGTACTTCAAAACTTCCGCCTCGACAAAAATGACATTGCCAGTGGTATAAAGCAATTCATCTTCTTCGCTTGAATCCCATTTTTTGGCGCTTATCGCCCCGGATGAGTCGCGAAGTTCAATTGTCAGATATGTGGCTCCAAAATTGTTTGTTCCTTTGGTGACGTTGCCCACTAAAAATTGTCCGTCCACGCGCTGGCCATCTAAAAATTCACTGATCATTGGCATAATTCTGTTCCTCCATCAATTTAACGATGTCACGATAATGGTAACCTTTATTTTTCATATTTGAAAGCAGGCGCTCTCTGAGGTCTTTGCCCTCGTATTTATTTGACAGTCTCTGATAGACTCTTTGGTAGTCTTTCCGCAGGTTGTCCTGCTCTTGCTGATGATTGCTATCAGACAGGCCATTTACAACTTCTTGAGCGATAGCGCTATCAAATCCCCAGACTAGGAGATGCTGATAATGCTTTTGCTTTCGTTTTTCGAAGGATAGTCGGCTCATTTTGCTATCATTTTTAGCGATTTGCTGGCGAGCTTTCTTCTTCTCGCTAGCCTCGCTGAATTTGAGCTTCTTTGTCTGCTCAGCGAAGACGCCTTTTTCTTGAAGCTCTTTGATGATGCGATTTTTGCCATAGCCCATCTCTTCGGCGTAGCAGAGATAATCTTCGATATACATGCGATCGTCGATTAAACCGACTTCTTTGAGCTTTTTAATGATGCGATTAACGACGGTTTTGGAGACATCTTTAGCGTAGAGCTTTTCGCGCATCTTCCACTCAGTGTAATGGCCCTTTTTTAATAGCGATATTGAATAATTCAGCAGCTTGGACATTTGAGAATATTCCACAAGAGTGGAAATCTCTTTTTTGCTCATCGTTTTTCCGACGTAGAGATAGGAGAGTAAATAAGCATCGTTTGAGATGATGATTTTTTTCTTGCCAAAATAGAGACCGACATCATTTTTGTTGATCTTTATTTTAGTAATTGCCTTACCAGAACTTGCGGATGGCACGATTGTAGACCTCCATGATGCGAGAATAGAACTTTTCCAGCGAATAGACCTCGCAGATTTTAATCGCTGCTTCTTTAATATGATCTAATTCGCTAGCTTTCATCGCAAAGATTCTTTCCACTTTGTGGATGAAGTCTTCTTCATCTTGAAAGAAGAAGCCGGTTTCATTATCGATGATGGTATCGGCTAAGTTGGTGTCAAAGCGAGCTAAAACCAGCGTTTTGGAGGCCATCGCTTCCATGAAAGTCAACCCTTGGGTCTCAGT
>DAOPYW010000007.1:11742-21845 GCA_035353055.1 Bacilli bacterium | reverse complement strand
TTTTCTTTGGCCACTCGGCCAAGGATTAAAAATACCTTTGTATCAGGGCCAATTCCATGCTCTTTTTTAAAGACTTCTTGTTTAGGAGCATCGACTTTATCATCGCCGAACAAGTCAAAATTAATGCCAGTGGGGATGATGTTGATATAGATATCGCTTCCCGCATATCGCAAGTATTCTTTCGTTTTGTAACTAGGAGTAATAAATTCCGTCGTGGTATCAGCGACGTTAATCGTATAGCTGCGGATGATGCGCTTGGCGAGGCGATCAAAGTATCCATGGGTGGCATAGTAGGTGTAGTCTTCGTAGGAAGTGTGATAGGTATAGACGATCGGCACTCCTAATTTGCTAGCGACAATCTTGGCAAATTGCCCGATGGTTGAATCGGTCTGATTGTGGATGACTTCCGGATGGAAATCGCGGATCATCTTGAAAACTTTGGGTGAATAAAGACTGGTTATGCGGTAGCCATATAACTTTTTCAATTCAATTCCGGGAACATAAATAATTCCATCTTTAAATTCTAATGGACCATCATTATGCCGAGGGGTAATAACCAATACTTCATTGCCGTGTTTTTTTAAAGTCTGAACTAAATTATAACAAGAAGTCGAAACTCCATTGATGAAAGGAGGATAGGTATCAGTCAATAATGCGATTCTCATTATAGTGAATCATCCTCATGATCGATATTGACATCGTCGTAGGTGTGTTTTACTTTGGAACCTCGACGAGCGGTCTTCTTTTTGATTTTGGAAGTGCTGGAAAGAACTCTCATAATCTCTTCCCTCTTCAGCTTAGAAGTTTCTAACATAGTCTCCATATTCTCGGCGCGTTCCACCAAGGTTTGACTCTGCAAGGTGACAAAGGTCTCGCGATTGGGGACTTCGGAGATTTCGTCTTTGGGAGAAGCGCGATAAAAAGCGGTCACCAATCCCGAAATAAAGACAGGAATAATGAAGGTGATTGATCGCCAAATCAGCAGAGCGGCAGAAGCAAGAGAGTTGCTAGCGACGCTGTTTGCTTTAGCAATCGCTTGCTGCATCGTCATGTCAGCGCCACCATTTTTATAGATTTCGTAAATGGCTTCAGGGGTACCTTCGTTGAAATAGAAGCTGTTCTCTGCGGTTGGTCCAGAAGCGACGAATAAGCGAGCGAAGAAATATTCAGAGACACCAGCGGAACCAGGCGTTGGAATTAAGCCGGTGACCATCTGGTGGTAGTTGCTGAGGAAGACGGCATCCCAATAGTTAGCGGAGGTCGATAAATTGCCAAGAGACAATCCGACGAAGTAAGGAATTGCGTCTTTGAGGGTCATGAGAATGAAAAAGGAAACCACAATCAAAATGGTGAAAGGAATATTCGAGAAAAGCCTTCTCATTTCTATCTTGAAGTTTTCCACTTGGACTCTTAAGCTCTCGCGCTTTTTGTCGGGGTTTTTCACTAAGCGAATCTTGGCTAAAAAGGAGATGACTGGTCCCATGATAAAGTTATGGAATCCCTTCCAATAACCCATCAGCAAAACGATGCTGATAATGCTGACATTCAGCAAGAAACCGATGATGGTTAAAGGCCAAATCGGTAAAGCGAAAGCCCAGTCAGCGATTTGGAAGCGAATGGAGCCAATGCTATTGATAGCATCATATTTCACTATGAAGGCGAGGACTCCATAAAAAATTAAAACAAGTTGGAAAAGGATAGAATACATCGCCAAGACGGATACCGCTGAAGAAAGGGGAATGCCTTGCTTTTTATAGGTATATGCTTGCATCACTTGACCACCACTTGAGGTGGGAGTGACAGCGTTATAGAATACTCCAATCTGATCGACCGCAACCGCTCGATAAAAATGGTAGTCGCGAGTATAGAGACGAGCAAAACAGAACAAGATAAAAGAGCGGATTGCGACACATGCGGCCATGGTGCCGAAAACTAAAAGCAGCCACCACCAATTACAAGTGGCGAGCTGATGGATAATCTCATTGAAGTTTTGATAGAGGGTGATGACGATGGAGCCAGCGGTGACAGCGAGGACAAAAACAAGATAGGCAACATACTTCAAAGCGCCTTTTTTCTTTTTGCTTTTGTCGGCATGCTGATCTTCGTGCTCGACCTGTTCCACCTTTTTTTCTAATTCTTCATTTGTGTCCATTTTTTATCCTAGCATATCAAGATGATATGAGTTTAACGTTTGGTGCAGCTAGCAGGAATCGAACCTGTACGGGTCACCCCACTAGATCCTAAGTCTAGCGCGTCTGCCAGTTCCGCCATAGCTGCATATTGTTATTCTAAAAAAGAATAGAGGGAATTACAAATGTTATTCTTAAAAGAATACGCAAGATGGAGGTAAAAAAGAAAAAGTAGATTATTGAAATCTGCTTTTTTAAAGATATATAGATGCTGATTAATAATAAAGAGATTCCGCTATTCTTTTTTCATGTCCACGATATCGGCTGATTTGCGATTGATGATATCGATTGATAGCTGAATCGATTCGCCGATTGCTTTGTCGACATCATCGGGTTGCACGCCAAGAAAAACCGAACCTTCGTCTTTATCGATGAACAGATTTCTAGTTTGAACCTTGGCAAATTTGACGAGGTTAAGACCACTGTCGAGGCCCTCTTTTTCTCTTTGTTTCATGATCTTTCGAGCCGATAAGCTGTATAAGAAGGATGGAACAGTAATGACTGGACGAGACTCGGGGAGACCCATGTATTTGTGGACGATTTTAAAGAATTCTTTCCATTCCATGTTGTAGTATCCGAATGGATAAGTATTTCCACCTTTGTTTCTCTCGAGAGCGCCGGCGAGACCTTCTCCGACTTGCTTGACGGTGACCATGGCGGTTCCGCCCTTAGTGTAATAAGTCTTGTCTTTCATTCCTCTAATCATTTCGACGAGAAATACCCAGACAGGTTTTCTTCCTTTTTGAGCACCAAAAATATAGGGCAGTTCAAGAATGGCAACATCGAAATCTTTATCTGCGAAAGCGAGGGCCATTTTTTCTTGGTCGATGCGCGAGCGCATATAAGGGTGATATTTGACGAGATTCAGTTCTGGCCATTTCTTGACCGCATATGAGAAATAAGATCCGCAGATGGCCACATGCTTAACGCCATTTGACTTAGCTAATCTTAAAAGCCTTTCCAAAGCGTCGATATTATATTTTTTGAACATGTCGTAAATCGGAGGGGCTGCCTCCACTCTTTCGTCGACTCCGGCTGCGAAAACAAAACCTTCACATCCTTTCATAAGCTCGACAATCTCTTCATCCTTCATCTCCATATAGTTGCCTGGATGAAGTTCCATTTTCTCGGGGATGTTCGCTCCTTTGGGCATCCCTGGTAAAGCTATTGAAACCACCTGGTGGCCTCTTTTGATAAGTTCTGCTGCCGCTTGGCTGCCAAGAAGCCCAGTTCCGCCAATCATAAAAACTCTCATAAAAACACCTCTTTAAGGTCATTTTAACTTGAAAAATGAAATATATACAAAAAAATTGACGCAACTGCATCAATTTATTTCTCAAGTTTGGTGCCTTCTATCGGAATCGAACCAACAACCTACTGATTACAAATCAGTTGCTCTGCCAATTGAGCTAAGAAGGCAAATACTGGTGGACACTACAGGGATTGAACCTGTGACCTCTTCCGTGTGAAGGAAGCGTTCTCCCGCTGAACTAAGTGTCCAACAAATAGCGCTTATTTATACTAGCAAAAGGCATTTTGTTTATCAACAAATAAAAACTACCCGCCGCTGAGCGAGTAGTTTTGTACAAGTTGAATTTTAATTAAGCAACCTGAGCAGCGTAGACCCAGAGTTGGAAATATCCTTCGTAGGTGTAGAATTGAACTTCAATTTTTGATGAGGGATCAGAATAGAAATATCCATAGTCGGCATAGGTATATTCTGCATCATTGGTGTTGACCCAAGAAGCACCCTCAAGCAATCCCTTATAAACATCTTCTAAAGAGTTGCTTCCAACGGTTCCGTTGTCGACTGCATAAACGTAGAAACTGGTTCCGTTATCTGGATCATCAACATATTCGATATAGGAGAAGATAGCGCCGAGACTATCGCTTAATGAAGGAACGGTAACATCCGTAATTGCAAGAACATCATTGATATAAGCAGCCATTTGGGCGCTTGGGAATAGAACATTTTCTTCTCCATCAACTTCGGGTTCGAGACCTACAATATAAATTTCTAAAGCCTCAAAAGTTGAATCGTAGAAGAACTGGATGGTTAAATCTTCGCTAGGAGCAACAGCGTTGTAGAAATCACCATTTTCAGCATCTTCAACAAATTCAACTGTCCAAGAAGCGGTTTCTAAAACTGTTTTATAGCTTGCTTCACAAGTAGCGGCATCGACTCCATAAGCATCGATAATAAGAACATCAAGACCAAAAAGGTAATAACTTGTTATTAAATTGAAATGAGACGCCCCAACAGGTGCGGGAACTGCTGCTGAAGAAGGAACAGCGAATGTTGCCGTGATATCAGATAATGGCATGTCCGCCCAAACGTAGTAGTAAGGATCGCAGATGTCGAGACAGAATGTGCCAGATGCTGCCATTTCTTCTGCTTCATCTAAACAATAGAACATGAGTTCAACGTAACGAGCACCATCATTAGTGGCTACTTCGGTAAGAAAGTCATAGTATAAACCATCTTCGACATATCCTCCTTCATAGCCATAGGAGTCGAGAACTGTGGCGTAGTCTGCTAACTGCTGAGCGGTGGCTTGACCACCAGTGACAGTTAAGCAACCATATTCTTCGTCATAATCCATCTCTTCGTTGCCTTCAAAGTAAACAAAGGGAACATCCTCGCCGTACGCGTAGGTTTGTAAAAGAGCTTTCTCAGCATCTGACCATGAAGTTTTCTTGCCGTCTTCATAACCGCCACCACAGGCAGTCAATCCAATTAAGGACGCGGCAAGAATAATGAAATTAATTTTTTTCATAATGCATTCCTTTCGCATGTAATAGAAAAAGTCTACTTGATTAGGAAAATCAATTCAATGGGAATTTTTAGTAATTTCGAATATTTAAGAAAACGACATTAAAAGGTTAAAAGAAAAACCGCATGACGCGGATTTGTTCTTTTTGGTGGGCCCAAATAGACTTGAACTATCGACCTCGCCCTTATCAGGGGCGCGCTCTAACCAACTGAGCTATGGGCCCATGTCTTCTAAAAGACAGCGTTAATAATATACAATAGCGGTTTGTAAAAATCAACGATATTTCTTTCTTGATTTAGCAATGAAAATCAGGAGAAGCGGATGGGAAAAACCAAGGACAGAAAAAAAGGAAGGTAAAACCTTCCTTTTCAAACTTCTTTAAACGATTAACGTTTGCTGAATTGTGGAGCTCTACGAGCGGCTTTGAGACCGTATTTCTTTCTCTCTTTTGAACGAGAATCACGGGTAATCATACCAGCGACTTTCAAAGTAGAACGGTTGCAGCCTGCCTCCAATAAAGCGCGAGCAATTCCGAGACGAATCGCACCGGCTTGACCAGTGAATCCGCCACCTTTCACTTCCGCGCGAACGTCGTATTTGCCGTCGGTTTCAGTGAGGACGAGTGGTTGTTTTAAATCAGTGACCAATGTTGCATATGGCATGTAATCATGGACATCGCGATCATTGACGACGATTTTGCCAGTTCCAGAAGTGATGAAGACACGAGCGATAGAAGATTTTCTTCTTCCTGTGCCGTAATATTGAAGATCAGCTTTTTTTGCCATTGTTCAATTCCTCCTAGAATTTGAGCTCAAGAACTTCTGGTTTTTGAGCATCGTGTTTGTGATCAGGTCCAGCATAAACAAATAATTTCTTCTCAATTTGACGACCTAAGCGGCCTTTTGGAACCATTCCATGGACGCTTCTTTCAACCATTTCAGTGGGATATTTGTCAATCATGACCTCAGCAGTTCTCGTGCGGAGACCGCCTGGGAATCCAGAAACATTAAAATATTTCTTGGTGTGAAGTTTGTCGCCTGATAATCCAACTTTTTCCGCATTGATAATGATGACATAATCACCGCAATCAACGTTTGGGGTCCAGATGGGTTTATTCTTTCCGATTAACACCTGTGCGACTTGTGAGGCTAATCTACCTAATGGTTTGTCGGTTGCATCAATGACATACCATTTTCTTTGGATTTCTTGTGTTTTTGCAATTGTAGTTTGACGTTGCATATAACTAAATCCTCCTTTTCAAACTAACTTTGTCTTACCGGGACTTCGCTAATTTGGCTGTGCTTGATAAATAATACTTGTTCTCTATAGTAATGTCAAACATTTATTTATTAGATAAATGGGTGAAATTCATCGGGTTGGCAGGGCAAGAAAAAAGGGGAATGATTTTCCCCTTTAAAATGTAAAGTTCTTTACTCGTTGCTTCCCAATTCCTCATGAGGATCAAACGCTTTGGCGTTCTGGTAGTAACGATCTGGCATCACGAAGATTAAGATGGCAGAAACGATCGATCCGAAAAATACATTCAAGACTCCTAAGGCAATCATTTCATGTCTGCTCTTGGCAACCGCTAATTTTCTCTTGGTAATCGGGCAAACAACAAGGGGCCCAACGAGAAGAAATGAATAAAAAATCATCAGGGCAGAAAAAGTATAAACTAAGATGGCGACAATATTTGTCGCTTCAGTAATATCATAGGATGAGGAATTAAAATATGGGACGAAAAAAGAAATGAGAGATGTGGCAAAAATCAGGCCTAAAAGTCCAGTAATTAAAAAGATAAAAAGATCTGCAAAAGCTAACCAAAATGTGACAGTTAAGAATATGCGACAAACTTTTTTCATGCCTCTTATTCCTCTACGTTCGTATAGACGTTTTGAACATCTTGGAGTTCATCCAGCATATCTGATAATTCATGGAATTTACGAGAATCTTCTGAATCATCAAGTTTGACGGGGTCGTTTGGCAAGAAAGTCACTTCTGCCACTTCAAAATCTTCGATGCCCATGCCATTTAAAATATCTCGAGCAGACCCAAAGAATGAAGGCTCTACTAATACTTCAATAGTGCCATCATCATTTTGATTGACTTCGCGAACATCAATATCCGATAAAATTAAGTTTTCTTCCACTTGATCGCGGTTGGTTCCTTTGAAGACAAATAAGCCAGTTTCAGTAAAGTTGAATAAAACGCTGCCCAGGTGTCCGCCTTTTTTAGTGATTGCGGTTCTGACTTCGACAAAAGCCCGATTGCTATTGTCGGTTAAAGTGTCAATAACAAATAGAGAACCGCCAGGACCAAAAGCTTCATATCGCCCGCTAGAATAAGCTTCGGCAGAACCGCCTTTTGCTTTTTGAATGGCGCGCTCAATGACGTCGCGAGTGACGTTTTGGCCTTTCCATTTATCAATAGCCGAGCGAAGGGCGAGATTCATTGCTGGATCTGCTTCTCCGGACTTGGCTGCCATATAAATTTCTTTTGATGCTCTCATAAAGAGGGCGCTTTTTTTAGCAGCTGTGGCTGCCATTGATTTAGCTCTTACTTCGTGTGCTCTTCCCATAAACAACACCTCCTATAGCCGTGAAAATTCTAGCAAAGGTTTAACTTTATTTAAAGTTTAATATTTTACATCTTCCAAAACGAGGCCTTCGCTAGGCGCCTTGTAACGGACGATTTCTCTGACTTTATTTTCTTGCAAATGTTCAGAAATAAATGTGATGGATTCTCGCTTTTCTCCAATTGCAATCGCGGTTCCAACCATGAAGCGAATCATATATTTCATGAAGCCGTCACCATAAAAATCAATGCGAATTTTATTTTCATCTTCCATCACTTCAATGCGGACTGTCCTCACAAAAGCTTTCTCATCTTTCTCTTTGGAAGTGAAATCTTGAAAGGGATGAGTCCCTTCAAATGCCTTAATTGCTGAGATAAAAAGTCCAGCATCAAGCGGCCTTAAAAAATGGTAGGCAAATTCATTGGTAAAAGGATCATTTTCTCCGAGGAACAAGGTGTAGGAGTAATGCTTTTCTTTTGCGGAAAATCGAGCGTGAAAGGAATCGTCAATTTCTGTCAGCGAAACGAGGTGAATATCGCGAGGCAATAATTGGTTGCAGGAGTATCTTAATTTATTAATATTCGTATCATTTTTAACCTCAAAATGAAAATACTGTCCTCGAGCATGAACGCCTGCATCAGTTCTCCCGCTTCCGCAAATTGAAGTTTCGACGTTTAAAATTGTCGATAAAACTTTTTCAATTGCTTCTTCGACGGTCGGGCCATCTGGTTGCCTTTGCCAGCCTTGATAAGCGGTTCCTTTATATGCAACTTTTCCTAATAATTTCATAAATTGCTGACTAAAACCCCGGGGTAATTTTGAAAATTACCTCAAATAAATTAATCCCATTTTGAGATATTTGATCGAAAACAAATAAGGTGATAATTCCGCCGATCAAAATAAATGTCGAAGCGAAAGCAAACGCATCCGCGAGCCTAAAACGAAGAATGTGATAATGTGTTCGTTTGGCTTTAGGATTATATCCTCTAACCTGCATTGCGTTAGCTAATTCCTCTGACCTTTCAATAGCAGAAACGAAAAGAGGAATAATTAATGAAATGATAGCTTTAAAGCGCTTGAAGATTCCGCCATGATTGAAATCAACTCCTCGAGAAGATTGGGCTTTCATAATTCTCGCTGTTTCATCTAGCAGGGTTGGAATAAATCGCAAAGCGATTGAAATTGTCATCGCAATTTCATGAGCAGGAAAATGTATTACTTTCAAAGGCGTCATATACCATTCAAGACCATAGGTTAAGTCCATAGGTTTGGTGGTTGATGTCAAAATCATCATCAAAATAAGCATTAGCAATAGACGCAATATGATGTATCCGGATTGGTAGAATGCCATCCAATAGATGGGATAACCATTAATGTAAAACGCTACCGTCGTACCTGTGTAACTGCTATTTGGAATGAATATATAAACAGCGACGACAAATAAGGCTAAAAACCACATTCCGCGGAGGCTTCTAAATAGCTCAATAAAGCTGACACGGGAGATAATCATGAGGGTCAAGAAAAGCACAAGATATATGCCGCTCAAAAGAAGAGTTGTGGACATCACTTTGAATTGAAAGAAAATGATGACCATCAAGGCGATTGCTAAAAACAGCTTATTCCTCGGGTCGAGGCGATGAGCGAAAGTATTATATGGGGTGTATCTGCCTAAAGAAATGCTATTCATGATTTCTCTTCCATTTCTTTATTTGCATCACTAAATCAGCAGTCTCTTTTATGCTGTCAATATCAATAGGCAAGCCTTTGTTTTTCAGCTTGTTAGCGCATTGAAATAAAGGAGGTATCTCGATAGAAAATTGCCTGACATCTCCTCTAAAAAGTTCGCTAGGGGTTCCCTCGAAAACTAGCAAGCCTTCATTCAAAACAAAAACCTTTTCGCAGTATTTAATGACCAGATCCATATCGTGAGTCACAAGAATAATTGTTGTCCCATGATTATGCATTTCATCAACTAAAGACATGATGTCATTTGCGCCTTGTGGATCTAATCCTGCAGTTGGTTCGTCCAGGACTAAAATATCGGGTTCAATGGCCAAGATACCGGCGATAGCAACTCGCCTTTTCTCTCCACCGCTTAATTCAAAAGGTGATCGTTTAAAATAGGACTCATCTAATCCGACAGAAAGTAAAGCCTCATGTGCTTTTTTGAGAGCGTCTTCGTTATTGGCTCCAAAGTTTTTCGCTCCAAAAGCCACATCCTTTTCGACGGTCTCTTCAAATAATTGGTATTCCGGAAATTGGAAGACAATAGCTAAATGCTTTCTTAGGTGTTTGATTTTCTTATTGCGACTTTTTTTATGTGTGATGATGAAATCGCCGACGTGAATCTCACCTTTGGTAGGAATTAGAAGAGCATTTAATGTTTGAATCAAAGTAGATTTGCCGCTTCCAGTTTGCCCTAAAATAGCACAGTACGAGTGATCATCTATTGCTAAAGAGACTCCTTTTAAGGCTTCAGTTTGAATGGGAGACTTAGGCAAATAAGTATAGAAAAGATCATTTACTTGGATTGGCATATGGCCTCCACAACTTGATCGATATCTT
>DAOPYW010000007.1:0-11642 GCA_035353055.1 Bacilli bacterium | reverse complement strand
TTTTGCCCACCTGATAACATACTCGGCTCTTTGTTGAGATATTTTCCCATGCCAACTTCATCAGCGAATGTAGCAATTATTCTCTTCATCTCGGAATGAGGAATTTGCCTATTTTCTAAGCCAAAAGCAATATCGTCTTCAACAGTAGAGCCAATGAATTGGTTGTCTGGGTTTTGAAAAACGAGACACATCATCGAGCGTATTTCGTTAATTGTCTTTTCATTGAGAGGAAGATCGTTAATAAAAATATCTCCACCATCTCGCTCTAAAAGTCCAATAAGCAATTTTGCTAATGTGCTTTTGCCAGAGCCATTGTGTCCGACGATGGAGATATGAGATCCCCGAGGAACGACAAAGGAGACATCAGATAAAACCGGATGGCTTTTATCGTATGAAAAACTTAAGTTTTTAACAACTATTTCATCCATAGGGGTAATTATATCATGTTGAATATTTTAAAAAAATATCAATTTGACATGATATCAGTGCTTTTTTTGTGAGATCGCAGATGATAATTTCTCTTTTGCTTTTTTTAAAGCGTAATACACTTGAGACTTTGTCCACTTAAATATTTTCATGATCTCGGCAGGCTCGTATCCTTCAATAGTCAGTATCATTACTGTCTTTTCTGTTTCCGTAAACCCATTATTTGAATCGTTGATAATTTCGAGAAAAGTATCTTCAACAATTCCCTTTTCCATCGTTAAATCTGGCTCGCCGATGATTTGGTCATTAGAAAAGTAATCATCGTTTTGTTGGTCTAATGAAACGCCGTTGAAAGTTTTGGCATGATGATAATATGAATTCTGTTGATTGTACTTAATCATTGCATTTGTCGCGATGGTTCGCCAATACGGATAGAACAATTGGATGTTGTTAGAAAAATTCTTAATCGCGATCAAAATTGTACTTTGAGCCACTGAGCATAAGTCATCGATCATAATCCCACTTTGTCGATTTGTGTTATAAAAAGTGATCGCTAAACCATATGAATATTTTTGGTAGCGAAGACAAAGATAATGAAGCGCATCGTAATTTCCGGTCTGGGCTAAAAGAACGCATTCTTCATCGCTAATTCCATTTAGTGACATAAAAATCCCCCTTTCTTGGGAGATTTCTATTACTTATTTCTTATTCGGCTCAGCAAGATTCCAGTTGCCACTGAAGCATTGAGAGAATTCAAATGCCCCAATAGAGGAATTTTAACAACATAATCTGAATTTTTAAGAGTTAGTTGCGAGATGCCTTTTCCTTCGCTGCCAATTATTAGAGCAGTTGGAAAATCATAAGAAAGATCAGAATAATTCATTGTGCCAGCCCCATCTGTGCTGACAATCCAGAAGCCATTTTCTTTCAACGTTCGAACCGCATTATTGAGATTGCTGACTAAAACAACAGGAACGTAATTAATAGCGCCGGCAGAAGTTTTAGCCACGGTAGCGTTCAAAGGAACTTGTTGGTGCTTAGGAATAATGACACCGGTGACATTAAAAACATCACAGCTTCTTAGAATCGCTCCAAAATTTTGTGGATCATTGATGCCGTCTAATAAAACGATTACGGGGTGCTCGGCTTTTTTAGACAATTTGAGAATGTATTCTAAAGAAAAGTATTCATATTTTTTGACTTCAGCAACTACTCCTTGATGAGGAGCAAAGGAAGTCATCGAGTCTAATTCGCTTGGATTGAGAAGCACAGTCGCAATGTTTTTGGCAGATGCTAAATCACAAATATCACATTTTTTTAGCGAGGAACTAACGAATAGCTTGGTCACTTGTCCCGAGAGAATGGCTTCTTTAACAGAATTTCTCCCATAAATTAAATTATCGAATTTATTCATATTAACTTATTTTTACACTACAAGATATTCCTTTCCATCAAGATGCTTCTAAGGCTGTCAGAAAGAGCGAAATCTTTGTTAGCTTTCGCTTGAAGATAATCATTGTAATTTTTTCTATCTTCTTCAGTGAGTTGGACATAGGAAATATCCAAACCTAGAACGTAAAACATATCGGTTAATGTTTTAAACAAATCATTGGCCTTTTGCAGATTTATATCTCGATTTCGCAGAGTTTGATTGGATTCTTTAATCACTTGATAAACCTCTGCAAGAGCATTCGCAGTATTTAAATCATCCGCCAAAGCATCCATAAACTTATCGATATAAATTGGCTTTCCTTGACTAAAATCAACATTTTCGATTTGCAGTTTTAAAGCCATTTGCCGATAAGCTGCTAATAATTTGTTAACCTCTTGAGTTGCGGCGGTAACGGTTTCGTCAGTAAAGTTTACCGGCTGCCGATAGTGAGTGTTAAGGATGACCAAACGGCAGGTCGGTCCTCCGAATTTTTCAATCATGTCTTTTGCTAGCACAACATTGCCCAATGACTTCGACATCTTTTCCGATCCGAAATTGATAAAGGCATTGTGAAGCCAATACTTTGCTATTTTATTGTGATGCATGGCTTCCGCTTGAGCGATTTCGTTTTCATGGTGAGGGAATTTTAAATCGTATCCTCCGCCATGAATGTCGATATAGTGCTCTTTAAAAATGGTGTCGATCATCACGCAGCACTCAGTGTGCCACCCGGGGCGACCTTTGCTCCAAGGAGCATCCCACGAGACGCCTTCCAATGTTTTCTTCCACAGGACAAAATCGAGAGGGCTTTCTTTTTTATCGTTCTCTTCGATTCTGGCTCCCACTAATAAATCGTTAATATTGATTTTGCTCAATGCTCCATAATCCGAGATTTTGGAAATGCGAAAATAAACATCGCCGTCCACCACATAGGCGGCGCCTAATTCCACCAATCGTGAAACGTAAGCGATAATCGACTGAATGTATTCCGTTACTTTGGGAGTAATGTTTGGCAGCATGCTTCCAATTTTTAAAGATGTTTTCTTGAACTCTCCAATATAAAATTCCGTCAATTCTGATTCAGTTTTTCCTTCTTTTGCGGCTTCCTTGATGATTTTGTCATCCACATCAGTGAAGTTGCTGACAAGAGTCACCTCATAACCTAGATAGGTAAAAAAGCGGCGCAGCGTGTCAAAAACCACGACTGGTCGCATGTTGCCGATATGGGGATAATTGTAGACTGTTGGGCCGCAGACATACATGGAGACTTTTCCTTCATGGATGGGCGCAAAAGGTTCAACAGTGTTAGACAAAGAATTATAAAATCTTATATTCATAAAAAACTTACACTTCTATTCTATGAAAATGGGACAAGTTTTCATATGTTTTCTTGTCCCACTATTCAAAATCGTTATTTTTTATTCGGATATTTCTCGCGATGAGCATTATAGGAAGTGTGCAATAACTCTTCCGCTAATTCGCTGCCAGGTTCGCCGAGGAACTCTTTATAAAGCCTTTGGATATCTTTATTGTTGTGTGATTGACGAATGACTTGTCTCTCATCTTCGCTATAGAGAACGCTGGCTCTCTTTTTGCAATATGTATCGAGAATATCATCTTCTTCATTGGGAAGGAGAAGGGGTTTCACATATGGTTGACCACCACCGTTAATGCATCCGCCGGGGCATCCCATGATTTCAATGAAGGCATATGGAGATTTACCGTTCTTAATGTCATCTAATAGTGGCTTGGCGTTCTTCATGCCAGAAGTAACTGCAACTTTAATAACTGTGCCATCGATATCGATAGAGGCTTCTCTGACCGCTTCTAAACCGCGGACATTGTGGAATTCAATGGCAGAGTATTCTTTGCCAGTCATCCAGAAATAGGCTGTTCTTAAAGCGGCTTCCATGACGCCTCCGGTTACACCGAAGATAACGCCAGCGCCAGAATAATCGCCCAATAAATCAGAATCAAATTCTTCATCGGGTAGTTTCTTCCAGACGATGCCAGCGCGGCGAATAAGCTTGGCTAATTCGCGTGTGGTTAAAACTGCATCGACATCATGGGCCATCTCAGGGCGAGAACGCTCATACTTTTTCGCTGTGCAAGGCATGATCGAGACGACGAAGATATCATCAGGATTCAAATTATGACTATTAGCGAAATATGATTTGATGATCGCCCCGACCATCATATGAGGAGATTTGCATGTTGAAATGTGAGGGATAATCTGAGGATAGAAATATTCCATGTAATTGATCCAGCCTGGCGAGCAAGAAGTGATCTGAGGAAGGACTCCTTTGTTTTTAATTCTGTGGAGTAGCTCATTAGCTTCTTCCATGATGGTGAGATCAGCGCCAAAGTTGGTATCAAATACGCGATAGAAACCTAAGCGGTGCAAAGCAGCAACCATCTTTCCAGTTCCTGGTGTTCCGATTGGCTCATCAAATTCTTCTGCTATAGCAGCGCGAACTGCGGGAGCGGTTTGAACGATGACTTTTTTGCCAGCCTTGATAGCTTGATCGACTTTATCGATTTCGCTGTGCTCCATTAAAGCGCCAGTTGGGCAGACATTAACGCATTGTCCACATTGCAAGCAAGGGGATTCAGCAAAGCTGCGATTTTGAACTGGGCCAACGATCGTGTGGAATCCGCGATTCTCATAGCCGAGGATAGAAATACCTTGGGCTTCTTTGCATCTCTCAATGCAGCGGCCACAAAGAATGCATTTGGCAGTATTGCGAATGATTCCAGGAGCGATTTCATCGACGGTGGTTTCGGAGAATTCACCGATATATTTTTGATCGCGAGCGCCTACTAATTCGGCGACATGTAAAAGCTCACAGTGGCCATTTTTGGGGCATTGTAAGCAATTCTTTTCGTGGTTGCTGAGGATTAGTTCAACAGAAGCTCTACGCGCTTCAGTAGCACTCTGGGAAGAGATGCTGATTTCCATGCCTTCGCTGACAGGATAGACGCAGGAGGCGCTTAATCCTCTGGCGCCTTTAATTTCAACGAGGCAGACGCGGCAGCTCGCTAGAGAGTTTTTGCCGTGATTGAATGAACAGAGGGAAGGAATGACAAAGCCACATTTGCGGCAAGCTTCTAAAACAGTTAAACCGGAGTCAACTTGGAAGGGTTTGCCTTCGATTTTAATATTAACTAATGACATATCTAATTTCCTCCTTATTTCTTGATGATGGCATTGAAGCGACAGGCTGCCATACATGAACCGCATTTAACGCAGTTCTTTTGATTGATTTCGTGAATGAAAAGACGGGGATTCTTCTTTGAAGGAGCATCGGTTTTGACGATGGTATTTGTGGGGCAAGCGCGAGCGCATAGTCCACATCCAAAGCAAGCTTCAGGAACGATATGGTATTGCATCATGCTCTTGCAGACGTGAGCAGGGCAAACGTGATCGACGACGTGGGCGCGATATTCCTCTGGGAAAGCGGTCATTGTCGAGACAATAGGATTCGCAGCAGTTTGGCCCAGGCCACAGAGAGAATTAGCTTTGATGATAGACGATAATTCTTTGAGATTTTCTAGATCTTGCAAAGTCCCTTTGCCATCGCAAATATTGGTGAGAATTTCTAAGACTCTCTTGGTTCCGATTCGGCAGGGAGAGCATTTGCCGCATGATTCTTCGGTGATGAAGGTCATATAGAACTTAGCCACATCGACCATGCAGTTATCTTCATCCATGACGATAGCGCCACCTGATCCCATCATGGAACCATGAGCGATTAAAGAAGCATAGTCAATCGGAGTATCGAGATCTTTTTCGGTTAAGCAACCGCCAGAAGGACCTCCAGTTTGAATAGCTTTAAATTTCTTATTATTTGGAATGCCACCGCCAATATCAAAAATTAATTGGCGCAAGGTCGTTCCCATCGGGACTTCTACTAAGCCAACATTGTTGACTTTTCCGCCGAGAGCAAACACTTTTGTGCCCTTGCTATCAGCAGTTCCAAAGGAAGCGTAATGATCCGCGCCTTCACGGAGAATGAATGGAACGTTAGCTAACGTCTCAACGTTGTTGATAACGCTCGGCTTGTCCCATAATCCTTTGACGGCTGGGAATGGAGGGCGTGGACGAGGCATGCCTCTTTTTCCTTCGATGCTATTTAATAGGGCGGTCTCTTCGCCGCACACAAATGCGCCAGCGCCTAAGCGAATATGGCAGCGGAATGAGAAATCAGTTCCGAGGATATGGTCGCCCAATAATCCTGCTTCTTCTAATTCAGCAATCGCTTTCTTTAAGCGCTCGACAGCGACAGGATATTCAGCACGCACATAGAAGTAACCATTTTTAGCGCCAATCGCGTATCCGGCAATCATCATGCCTTCGATAACGTTGACGGGGTTGCCTTCAATGATGGAGCGATCCATGAATGCGCCAGGATCTCCCTCATCGCCATTGCAGATAATGTATTTTTCTTCAACATTCATGTTGTAAGCAAATTGCCATTTTTTGCCAGCCGGGAAACCGGCGCCGCCACGGCCGCGTAGACCAGATTTTAAGACTTCATTAATGACTTCTTGACGGGTCATATGGAGAGCTTTATTGAGCGCGACAAATGCGCCATCGCCAAAAGCTTCATCGATATCTTCAGGATTGATCTCGCCATTGCCTCTCAAAGCGACATCGCGCTTCTGCAATTTGTAGAAGTTAATATCGTGTTGCTTTTGGGCTTTTTGTTTGGTGACTGGGTCAACAAATAATAGGCGTTCGACGATTCCGCCACCGATGATATCTTTTTCGATGATTTCTTCGACGTCGGCAATTTTTACTTTGGTGTATAGAGTTTCTTCAGGGAAGATTTTAACAAATGGGCCTTGTGAGCAGAATCCGAAACATCCAACGATGTTGGCAGTTACTTTATCGCCAATTCCTTTTTCTTCAATCAGACTCTTGAATTTAGCTAAAATTTCAGCGGATTCGCTGGATAAGCAGCCAGTGCCACCACAGATAACGATAGCTCTGTGGCCATCTTGGCAATGGAATTTTTTCTCGAGGCAAGCACCGCAGTGACTGATTTTGTCTAATAGTTGTTTTTCATTAGCAACAACATCAATTTTGGTCATAGTTAGCGAACCTCCACTTCTTTATTTTTGTATTCGTTAACAATCTTAACGACATCATCAACTTTAACTTGGGGATAAACTTTTCCGTTTATGGAAACAGCTGGCGCGATAGCGCAAGCTCCGATGCAGCGGAGAACATCGATGGTAAATAGTCCATCGAGAGTTGTCTCTCCGGATTTAATCCCTAGCACTTGGGAGAACTTGTCTAAAATTAATTGTGAACCCTTAACATAGCACGCTGTGCCGAGGCACACGCCAATAACGTATTTGCCTTTTGGGGTCAAAGAGAAAAATGAATAGAATGTCACCACTCCGTAGATTTCACTGACTGGTTTTCCAGTCAAATCAGAAATTAGTTCTTGAACTTCAAGAGGAATGTATCCATATTCCTTCTGAACATCTTCAAGAATCATCATTAATGGGGTTGGTTCATCTTTGTAACGATTAACTATTTTGGTAATTAACGCTACAGCACTACTTTGTAAATGCGCCATAATAACCTCCTATTTGGTTTATCGCATAAAACCAGCCTTTACATTTTACGCAGGTATGCGCACATTGACAAGATTAAAAGTGGCATTAGCCTCTCACAAATGGCAGAAAATAAAAAATCTCGGCTTTTTGGACCGAGATTTATATTAAATCTGGATTATAGGATGACGACTGTTCCGTCTTCTTTAATCTCTAGCTTATCGCCAGTCTTGACGGTTTCTAAGAACTCTTTTCCTAATTCATCGATAGCGATGACTGGGCTATTCTCCCAAATACGGGCGAGAACAATGCCTGATCCTGCTAAAGAATCAATGTGCTCAGAGAATAGGAATGCAGCTGGCGCAATCTTCATCGCACAAATTGTTTGAATGACTAGGCCACCAGTTGTTGAACCAATGGTAATTGGCAAACAGAGGATCTTATTGGTCACATCTAATCCATACAGATCTTTGTTTCCTTGATCTGAGATAACCGCGTTCTTTTTGTTACCAACGACCGCTTTTTGGAATGAGGCCAATGTGTTGACACCTTGATGAGAGACAACAGCCTCAGCAGTCAAAGTGCCGGAAGCTAAAACTCGACCCTTGAATTGTTTCATTTTATTTGCCCTCCTTACCAATGACAAAGTCCAAGATTTCTTCGTCCTTGTAATATCTTGCGAGTGAGTAGGTTCTAAGCTTATTCGAAGAGGTGATAATTCTCTTCTTTTTGGTCAGCGGGTTATTGGTATACATCAGTGGGCATATGCTTGAGAGCTTCGCACCAGTGCTCATGAGCAAGGCATGCTTTTCAGACTTTTTAAACTTCTCAACGACATCAGGAGAAGAGGTTAATATTGTTCTAACAACAACTTTCTTTTTCCCTGTTTCCTTTAAACCATTAGCAATCTTATCTGTCCAATCACAAAGCTGTTGATAGGTGAGGTGAGGACAGCCGATGAAAACGAGATTTCCTTTTTTGGTTTTGTCTTTCCACATAATGGGATATTCATGATAAACACGCTCTAATTCGGCATCATCAATAACGTATTCTTTAGCGTTTGGAACAAGCAATTTCTCCGCAAATTCTTTTGCTTCTGGTGTTAAATTAGCAATATGGTAAAGTCCGACAGCTCCATTAGAGGCTGTGGCAGCTCCAAAATCTTTGAGATATCCAATAGCAAAATCATTGAGTTCAGTGCCGAGATATTTGTCTAGGCCTTCAACGTAAGGAACGTCTTCCATTACTTTCATGCCAATGGCGGAACCCAAGATCTGGGCTTCTGGTATCTTGCTGGTTTTGACGATGACACGCCAAGTGGCCTTTCTTCCTTTGTCGGTTAAAAATCCAAACTCAGGAACGTAACCAAGAATTGATCCGAAGAGGTCTAGCATACCAGAGTTACGATTGCATCTTGCTCCAAGAACGGAGTTAGCAAAAACGACAGCAGAGCTTTCCGCCCATGATAGGATGTCACCTTTCTGAGGGATGTTTCCAACTTCTGGTAAATAGGATGTGCAAGTAAAAGCATTAGGGTCCCGGAGACCGACTTTTGTCAGCTGAGCTTCATAGCGCTTTTGCTGAGAGAAAAGTATCTTGCTATAGACTAGCTTGTCGAGCAGGGAACACTTCACATTTTTGTAATCATAAGGACGTGGATCGACAGTGAATTTTCCTTTGGTGTGAATGTCTGCTTCATTCAATCTGTCCATTGTTGAAAACAAGGGCTTGCAGATACCAATTCCAAACGAAGTGACAAGATGTCCTTCATCGTGTGTGACTTTGATCAAGCGAGGGGCTTCAAACATATCGCCAAACATCACGACTGTCTCCATGATTTTGGCCATTGTCTCGCCTTTTTTGCCGCTTAAAATGTCGCGTTGCTCGCTAGTTAATTCCATTTTCGGCTCATACATAAAAACGTTTTCTCCTTTTCTTTAGTAGACGTGAACGTAATTCATTACCTAAATAATAGCACCATTTTGCTAAATTGTTATACAACACCTTCGTTTTTAATTTAATATAGGTAGTAGAGTAGTAGAGGTAATACTTATGAAAGAAATCTATAGTCCACTTTTTACACCGTGGAAAATTGGCAATGTTGAGATTAAAAATCGCATCGTCATGACTTCAATGGGTGGAACAAGCCTTTTCGGCTGGATGGAACCCACTCATTTCGATGAAGAAGCCGCGAAATTTATCATGGGGAAAGCCAAGAATAATGTCGGCCTCATTCTCCCAGGTATCGCACCAGTCAAGAACCCAATGATGGGCGGATGGCTCTACACCAATAAGGGAATGTACAAGAAGCTAAAAGTCTTCATGGATGAACTCCACAAGACCGGCGCTAAACTATTCGTCCAATTAACCGCTGGTTTTGGCCGCTCCATGGCATTAAACGATATCATGGTTAAGTGTTGCACTAATAAATTATTAGGCGGCTTGATGAAGCCAGTTTTCAATATGAACTGGATCAATGCCGCTCCAAGCGTCACTCCTAATCGCTGGAGCGATAAGGTGATGACCAAAGAGATGACGGAAAAACAAATTCAAAAATTGATTGATGGTTTCGCAAAAACCGCAAAGCTATGTCAAGAAGCCGGAGTCGATGGCATCGAAGTCCACGCGGTCCATGAAGGCTATTTGCTCGATCAATTCACGATGAAATACACCAACTTGCGCAAAGATAAATGGGGTGGCAGTTTTGAAAACCGCTATCGCTTCCCTGTGGAAATTGTCAAAGCCATTAAGGGAGTTTGTGGAAAAGATTATCCTGTCTCACTACGTTATTCTGTCGTCAGCAAAACAAAAGGCTTTGGCCTCGGCGCTCTACCTGGTGAAGATTATCAAGAAATGGGCCGCGACATGTTAGAGAGCGAAAGAGCCGCTAAATATCTCCAAGAAGCTGGCTACGATATGCTCAACTGTGACAATGGCACCTATGATGCCTGGTATTGGGCTCACCCACCAGTGTACATGTCCAATAACTGCAACTTAAAAGAAGTCGAACACATTAAAAAGTTCGTAGATATTCCTGTGGTCTGCGCTGGCCGCATGACTCCCGAAGTAGCCGCTGAATCTATCAAGCATAATCGCATTGATGGCATGGGTGTCGCTCGGCAATTCTTAACTGATGAAGAGTGGGTGACCAAATTAATGGCCAACAAAGAAGAGGACATCCGTCCTTGCATTCAATGCCATAATGGTTGCTTTAACATGGCTCACTATAAAGGAGCCGCTAATGATCAAGATTTAAGCGATGCTTTGCATATGGCGCGATGCGCTCTCAACCCTGAGACCATGCAATCGAAAAAATATAAGATTACCAAAGCTAAGAAAGCGAAGAACATCGCGATTATTGGCGGAGGAATCGGAGGTATGGAAAGCGCACTTGTGTGTGCTAAACGCGGGCATAACGTCACCATCTTTGAACAGAACGACAAATTAGGAGGTGTCTTTACTGCTGCCTCCACTCCTGATTTCAAAGAAAACGATCGCAAGTTGATCGAATGGTATGTTCACGAACTCAAGAAATATCCAGAGATTAAAATTGAATTTAATACCAAGGTCAATTGTCTCGAGTGCGTTGGCAAAGGTTTTGATGAAGTCATCGTCGCGACTGGCGCGAAAGCCCGCCATCTCCATATTCCTGGAGGAGAGAAAGCCATTGAAGCCGTCGACTTCTTGTCAGGCAAAAAAGAGGTCGGAGAGAATCCTCTCATTATCGGCGGAGGCTTAACCGGATGCGAGATAGCTTATGAGTTAGCGCTCAAAGGCAAAAAGCCTTCCATCGTCGAGATGAAAAATGATCTCATCGCTGTCAAAGGTGTCTGCTTAGCTAATAGCTCCTACCTCCGCGATTATTTCGCTTTGCATCAAACCCCAGTGTATCTCGAATCCAAAGTCAAAGAAATCGCTGACGATGGCGTTGTTATCGTAGATAAAGATGGAAAAGAAACCAAAGTATTAGCCAGTAAAGTTATTACTTCCATCGGCTATATTCCTACTCCTCTATCTAAAGAGGGAAAACACATCCATCTCGTCGGCGATTGCAATGGAGTCGGCAACTTAAGAACCGTAATTTGGCGAGCCTGGGATGTCGCGATGAAACTGTAATTTATAGCATCATAAAATAAGCAAAAAAACCTCAAAAGTTGGGAAATTAACTGGAGAGGTTTTTTATATATCAAGTATTAGCGTTGTTAATAAAGACTATTCA
>DAOPYW010000006.1:0-54969 GCA_035353055.1 Bacilli bacterium | reverse complement strand
AAATAACCCCTAATTTTGAGCAAAATACCGCTGCTTTAGCGATTTTTCATAATTATGTAGTCAAGCGAAATAAGATATCATAAACTGAAAATATCAGGAGATTAGTTTATGAAAAAATACTATTCAGTGATCAGGAGAAACATGATGGACTTTTTGATGCTCAAGAATTACCGTCATATGCCTGTCTTCCTCGCGATTCTTACTTTCATCGTGATGCTGCCATTCATCATCCCAGCCTTCTTCATCTTTGGAATGCTGTCTGTGGTCTATTTCTTCTTCTACTTGATCGGGCTTCCCGCTGAGTTCTTGCTCTCTTTTATCAAGCAGGAAAGCAAAGATGTCCAGCATGCTACTCAAGCAGTCATCTACTTCATCGGCTTCCCAGTCATCTTCTTCTATTATGTCTACATGTCATTATCGATCTTTATCATCTACATCGGCTATATCCTCTTCGAAGTCGCTGTTTATTACGCTTCCTTAACCGCCGTTCCATTTAAACCGGATTTGGTCAAGGCCGCGGATGAGAATCTTGGCGATCCAGTCTATACACCGGTGGAAGGCAAGCGATTTGTCGCTCAGCCTCTTGTGCTTGTACTAGTTCACACTGGTCTTTATTTCATCGGTTTGACCACCCTCATTATCTTGGTCGTCATCGCTGCTTCAGCCAACAATCTTGCTTTAGCAACGGGCGGATATATCGCGTTTGGTGTCTGCGCCTATCTAGCATGGTTATTTACCCTCATTTATGTTCCTTTAGCCTTCCGCAAGAAAAAAGTTGTGGCCCCCGCAAACTAAGCAAAAATAACGTCAATTTATCAAGGCTCTTCACTTCGCAGAGCCTTTTTTTCTTCATTTACACACGCATTAGCGCGAATTTATATTGAAATTTGAAATATTATGATGTAATGTGATTTAATAAATACGTGATATTAGAAAATCATTGCGGTCATCAAGAGTTCGTATCTTTTTGATTAAGGTCTAATTCGGTAGAACTCCACAATAATTTTCCAAGCGTGATCTTCTCACTTATCTCATGATTGCTAAGTCATGGATGCATGATGATTTATTAATCAAATGAGCGAAAAAATCTCTATCACAATATAATTTCAACTTTCTCACGAAAGGAGGAAAACTATTATGAAATTATTTAAAAAAATTGCCGTTATCTCCGTTGGAGCGATGATGGCAATTTGCGCTGGCTTTGGTCTATCTAATGTCAGTTCGAAAAGTGCTAGTGCTGCAAGTCCATCTTCTCTAGATTTGTCAACTGCTGGTCAATTCACTACAAACACAGCAGATCAACTTGTATGCACCAATGGCGAAGTTACTTTAACAATCAATAAAAATACTTCGTCAACTGCCGCAAACAACTATTCGCCTGTGAGCAGTACCGTTAGATCATCCACAAGAGTTTACAACGGAATGGAAGTGATAATCACTGCTTCCTCAAACGCAATTTCTGCAATTTCTTTTGTTTGCACAACAACCACATATGCCACCGCTTTAGGCGGTTCAACTGTTACTGGTGGTACTCTTGCCGTTAGTGGCACCAATGTTACCCTTACTGGAACCGGCGCAACAACTGTTACGCTCTTGCCAAAAGCAACTGCGGGTATGACTAGTCTCACCGTGACATATGGTGCAGCAACAGAACCGGATTTCACGATTGATGATTACCAGTAGGCAATGTTGAAGTTGGAGCCACCGGAACACTTTCTTACACTGCTGTAAGAGCAACAAGCCCTAGTGTTGTTTGGTCATCTTCAGCAAGTTCAATCGTTTCTATCGGTGCTTCAACAGGTGCTTATGAAGCGGTTTCTTATGGTCAAGCGACCATTACCGCAGTGATGACTTGTACTGAAGGCGAGGTTACTAAAACAGCTAATATTACTGTTAACGCTGGTTTATTAACAATTGCTGAAGCCAACACAATTGCTTCCGGACTTGCTTCTGGTGCAACTACCGCTTACTATGTCACAATTGAAGGTTATCTCACAAACCTCAATACAGCCAATAGAGCTGCTGGCTCTGAGAGAGATATGACTCTTTCTTCTGTCAGAACTGGTTCAACAGGCGACAATATTCTCATTTATGGTGTTTATAGTGACAATCCTTTAAGAAGCTATGCCATCATTAACGGAACCACTAGATTTAAAGGGACTTTACAAAATTACAACAGTGGCACCTATGAATTAACATCACCGACTGTGATTTCTTACACCGACGATGCTATTAGTTTTGCTACTGCTTCCAATGTGTCACTCGATGCTGAATGCGCGGCTTCAAATGTTACACCTGAAACTTGGGCAACATTATCAGCAAACTATTCCGCTTTGGATTCCTATGCACAAGCCCGCTTAACAGCAGCGACTGCATCTGATACAAACAGCGCAGAGATAGCCGACTTTATTGCCAGATACATTCTTATTGTCAATAAGTATGGCTACAGCAACTTCATGGGTCATGCTCTCGCTACTCAAACCGGCAGAGTTCAGACAGCCTCGAGCAACATCTATGTAGTGGTCATCGTCGCGATGTCCTCTATCGCCATCTTAGGCATTGCCTTATTTCTTAAGAAGAAAAAAGAAATCAAGTAATCTAAAAGATTAACAAGATAATTAGGAGTGGCCGAATCCACTCCTTTTTCTTTGCTTTTGCATTAAATAATGAAAAAATTATAAAATGTTTGAATTATATTGAACTCTTTTGAACATTGTTGCATAATAATCCCATAAGGAGGTAATGCGATGAAAATTACATGGTTAAATGCCAAGGAAAGAGAAGGAGTGGCTTCGCTATATGCCACCAACATTACTTTGAATACCGTCGCCTCAGTTCCTTTTGAATACGCGTACTGCGTGCAAGTAGGAATTGACGAAAAAGGCAATGTAGTTATCCAACCGCTGAGCAAAGATCGAGTTTTGAGGGGTGACCTCGATGAGTATGCTATTCAAAAGATCGCGATTAAAAAGAGTTATTCGCGCATCTCTTCGACTGATATTATGAAGAAAATCGCAGGTGCGCTAGGGATCGCTCTTGATGAAACACCTCGAAGATACAAGACCAAATGGGATGACAAAGAAAATATCCTCACCATTTGCACAGGAAAGGAATAGTCGGATATGGAAGTATACTTATGGATTATTTGGCTCTCAGTATTTGTCTTAGCCATTATTGTTGAGGCTCTGACTGCTGATTTAGTCTCTGTCTGGTTTGCTATTGGGGCGATTGTGACTCTGATAATATCTTTTATTCCAGGAGTGGCGTGGTGGATTGAATTAATCGTCTTCATCGTCATCTCGGGATTGATGCTCTTATGCTTAAGGCCACTAACAAATAAATTATTAAAGCGAAATATCATCAATAGTAACATCGATGAAATCGCTGGCAAAAAAGGCGTGATGGTCAAAGGCTATGACGAACTCAACCGCGGAGAAGTCAAAATCAATGATGTGGTCTGGACGGCGATTAACGCCGATGAATCAGAACCGATCCCCGAGGGCGCTAAAGTCGTCGTGGTGGCGGTCAATGGGAACAAGCTGATTGTTCGCCCAATAAAATAAAATAGAAAGAAAGAAGAACCTATTATGGAACCATTAGGAATTGCTATCCTGGTAATTAGCATTGTCGTATTTGTCGTCTTTATTATTTTGATCTCCTGCATCAAAATTATCCGCCAAACTGAGAAAGGCGTCGTCGAACGATTAGGGGCTTATCACAAGACTTGGAACACCGGCATTCACATGCTCGTCCCCTTTATCGATCGCCTCGCTCATCGCACTTCAATGAAGGAGCAAGTCAAGGATTTCGATCCACAGCCAGTCATTACTAGTGACAATGTCACTATGCAAATCGATACAGTCGTGTTCTTTCAAGTCACTGACCCGAAACTCTATGCTTACGGGGTGGAGAACCCAATGAACGCTATCGAAAATTTAAGCGCCACAACTCTCCGCAACATCATCGGTGAATTAGACCTCGATGATACCCTCACATCTCGCGATATTATCAACGCTAAAATGCGCGCCATCCTGGATGATGCCACCGATGCTTGGGGTATCAAAGTCAACCGTGTCGAAGTAAAGAATATTCTCCCTCCAAAAGATATTCGTGATGCCATGGAACGCCAGATGCGCGCCGAGCGTGAAAAGCGCGAAAAGATTCTCTTAGCCGAGGGTGAGAGACAGTCATCCATCTTGATTGCCCAAGGCAATAAAGAAAGCATGATTCTCAACGCTGAAGCTGAGAAAGAATCAAAGATTCGCCGCAGCGAAGGTGAAGCCATCTCCATTCTGAAAGTCAAAGAAGCCGAAGGTGAAGGTATCAAGATGATTCGCAATGCTGAAGCAGAAGGCTTAAAGGCTCTTCGCGAAGCGAAAGCGGATGCTGCCGTCTTAACCTTAAGAAGCTACGAAGCCCTCGCTAAAGTAGCCGATGGCCAAGCGACGAAAATCATCGTTCCTAGCGACTTACAAAATGTCGCCACTCTCGCCAAAACTATCAGCGAAGTCATCAAAGAAAAAGAGAGCAAATAACTCTTTGGCCAGATTAAAATCTGGCTTTTTTCTTTTTATCCATTTAATTAATCAAAGATAAGAGCGTTTTTGCTTGTATAAACCGCTCTTTTTATTTACCATATTACTCATGAAAACCTATGATTTATATCTCTTTGATTTTGATGGTACCTTAGTGGATAGCCTCAATTCGTTAGTCTATGTCTTCACCCATGCTTTTGGGGATATTGGCTTGACTGTTACCCGTGAAGAAAGTTTAATCTTCTCTCGCCAACCGATCGAGCAATCCTATCGCGAAAAAGGCGGATCGTACGAAAATATCGATTATTTCGTAGAGAGATTGAATTACTATCTCAACTCTCATAAATCCGTGGAGCAAACGGAATTATTTGCTGACACTATTCCTTTAATCCGCTTTTTGAGAGACAACCATATTCCTTGCGGAATAGTGACCAGCAATAACATCCCTCACGTCAAAGAAGTGTTAGATTTCTTTCATATTCCTCATGATTCCTTTATGGTCTATACCGGAAATCAAGAGACCGATGAATTTAAACCATCTCCTAAACCGATATTAGAAGCTTTGAAAATGGCTGGTTATCGAGGCAGCAAACGCCGTGTGGCTTATATCGGTGACGCGATTAACGATACTATCTCCGCTAATAAGGCGGGAGTGGAAGCGATTCTCATCGATCGCGACGGAGCTTTTTGCGACGACTCGGACTACATTCGCATCTCTTCGCTGATGGATCTTTTTAAGCCTGAATAAAACAATATTTCGATATATTTATCCATTAAATAAAGAGTAAACTCTTTCTTTATTTTTTCTCCGATTATGATATACTCTTTTCTGTATGACAGAAAAAGACCTTGAATCACTAAAAGTTAAAGCTTTAGAAATCGGCGATGTGAACGCCACTTTAGAGCTATCTGATTACTATATAGAGATTGAAAAACCCGATCTCGCTTTTCAGGTGGTCTATCGTGCGGCTTTAAAGCTCTATCCTAGCGCTGAGAGACGATTAGGTTATTTCTATGAAAAAGGCATCGGCACTGATGTCGACTATGCCAAAGCGTTTGCCTTATATCAATCCTCCGCCAGTCGAGGAGACAACAAAGCCAAGCACAATCTCGGTTTATTATATGTTCATGGCTTGGGCTGTGAGAAAGATGAAAAACTGGGTTTCTCATTGATCAAAGAAGCGGCGGATAATCAGGATATCAAAGCCCTGATTACTCTCGCTAAATTATATGAAAAAGGCTTGGGAATCGAAAGAGATGAAAAAGCCTACTATGCTTGCCTTACTAAAGCAAAGGAATTAGGCGCTCGCAACATCTACCATCTCCTCGGCTACAGCTCTTATGTGGGCTTAGGCACTGAGCAAGACTACCGCCGCGCTTTTGATTATTTTGTGGCTGGCAGCGAGATGAACGATGAGCAATGCGATTATTATCTCGGCATCATGTATTCCAAGGGTCAAGGGGTCGAAAAAGACGATTCCAAAGCCAGCTATTGGTATATGCAAGGCGCCAATAAAGGCGATGGACGAGCGATGTATAATCTCGCAATGTGCTATGAAAAAGGCCTCTATTTGCCAAAAGATCTACATAAAGCTTGCTTCTGGTATCAGAAGGCTAGCGAAAAAGGTATCGATAAAGCAAAAGATCGACTCGATGCGATTTCTCCTGAAGAAGAAGAAAAACCCATCGTTTAAAAAAGTTCCTAAATCATTTTTCTCAATTCAAACACAATGCTATTGTGTATAATAAAGTAGAAATATGAAAAATCAAATCAAAGAAGTCAATGGCGTAAAAGTAATTAAGCGTTTTGGCACTGGCGCGATTCTATCGGCTGTTTTTTGCTTACTGCTCGTCGCGATTCCAGTCACGATGATTTTTATCCCTTGGTTGAAAGTTACCGTCACTGATGGAACCGATACCGTGGTGGTCGGGTTAACTGCAATTGATATGATCGGAAAAGTGTTCATCGGAGCGTTGACAGGCACTGGATCAGATTTCATCCGGCTCTTGGTACAACTAGGGACGGATTCTAGTCAAGTTTACATGCCATATGTCGCTTTAATCGCTGCCTATGCTATTCCCGTCCTCTATGCCTTGGTGGCATTCTTTGCCATCTTCTTCTTATTCTTTGCCTTGGAGCTATTATTCCGCGGTCGCATGCATCGCTTCAAAGCTCCTTATGTCTTATCATGGTTTTATTTTCTCTTTGTCGCTTTCTTCGCCGGGTTAGGTATTGGCTTACAGCTCTTCATCACCTTTATTTATAGCCTTATTTCTTCCCCGACTTATACGCTCGCCTTCTTCCCTTGGTCAAGCTATCTCAATTACATCTATATCGGCGTCTCTTTAGTTAGTCTCATCGCCTTAGGAATCATCTACAGCGCCGCCTTTAAAAATAAAATTTTTATCGGTGACATCGGCGATCTCTCTCGCGCTAATCAAAAAGTCGAAGGGAATGCCGAGCCTGCTAAGGAAGGCATCACTAATGACGCCAGCGAAGAGCTAATCAAGAAAGTAGTGCAGACTCCCGCGATTGGCTTGCCTCCTACCATCAAGAATATCGGTGGCCATGCTTTTAGCGAGAACCAGAACTTAATCGTCGCCATCGTCCCGTTAGGTGTCAAAGCTTTGGGCCGCGGCGCTTTTGCAAACTGCGGACATCTCAAATTAGTCTCGCTCCCTCTCAGCCTTAAATCAATCGGCACAAATTGCTTTTTCAACTGCGCGAATTTACAGCGCATCAATTACGCCGGCACTAAAGAGCAGTGGCGGCACGTTAGAAGGGGTTCAAATTGGTTGACGAAAGCCGGAATCATGACCGTCGTCTGCGTCGATGGTCCGATCATCGTCAATCCTTATCATTAATATATGGCACAAAAAGTTAACAGCGCTAAGCCGCTTTCATTTCCCGGAGTGGCTGAAGATTTTCATATCTATTCCATCGGCAAAGACCTAGATGGCGAAACGAAGACCCTCAAGGATCTACAAAAGATCTTGCTTGAGATGACTTTGGTGTTCGATCAGCTATGCCGGAAGCATAATATCCCTTACGCTCTAGCTTTTGGCTCCGCTTTAGGAGTGGTTAATTATGCTGGTTTCATCCCTTGGGATGATGACGTGGATATTGCCATCAATTACGAAGATTTACCGCGCGTTATCAAAATGCTCAAAGAAGATCTTCCCGATGCCTATTATTTCGATGCCTTTGAAACCGATGATCGCTATAACGTTTTCATTCCGACGATCAAAATTCGCAAGAAAGATTCCTATATCTTGGAGAAGAATCACCGAACTTTGCCCAACTGGTGCGATGGCGATGGAGTATTCATCGACGTGGTGGTCTTCATGGGTGTCCCAGAGACTCTAAAAGAGCATAAAAAAGTCCTCTGGTATGCCAAAAAACATGTGGTTCCCTATTTCTTAAAAGATGTCGTCTTTCATACTCCTTTAGTGAAGATGAAAACTAAGCTCAAAGAATACGAGCGACAGATAGCCGAGAAATACGCCTCATCTTCTAGAGTGGCACAGACCATTATCATCCCTTTCCAAGACTGGGGCAGCGAAGTAAAATCGCTCTCCTATCCGCGGGAAGTAATCTATCCTTTTAGAGAATACAACTTTCAGGGGCATTTGCTCTATTCCTTTAATAATGTGCGCGAGTTCTGCCGCTTAAAGTTCGGGGAGGGATGCTTCAATGTCTACAGTGGTGATAAATGGATTTCCCTATATCCCTATCGCAAGAGAAAAGCCAAGCACTTCAAGAAGTTTTCGCTCACCCACACGCGTTTAAAAAAGTAAAAAACATCCAGCAATTCGTTTGATAATCACCGAATAATCGCGGTGATTTTTTCTTTTTATTATCTCAAAAAGATGGTTAATATCTTAACATTTTCCTTCATTACTATTTATAGTAAGAATTTTTAGCAAACCTCTTGACAGAGTGCTAATATCGTCTATAATATAATTGCTTAGCACTCATAGAGTTAGAGTGCCAAACGAACGAACATAAGGAGGATAGAATTATGAAAAAAAATTATGCCGTTTCGAACATTGTAAATGACTCATTTGATCTATGGGATCCATTCTTCGAAGACTTCTTTGATTTCCCTCGCGAGATTAGGCGCAATGAATTGATGAAAGCCGATGTGCGAGAAGATGAAAAGCAATATCACATCGATGTCGATCTCCCCAGTATCAAAAAAGAAAACATCAAAATTGAGCTCAAAGATGGCTACTTGACCATCCATGCGGAAGAGTACCGCAACAGCGATGAGACCAAATCAGGCAAATACATCAGGCGCGAAAGATTCGCGGGTAAATTCTCCCGCAGCTTCTATGTCGGCGAAGACGTCGAAGATTCCGACATCACTGCTAATTTAAGCGATGGAGTTTTGACTCTCGATATCAACAAAGTCGAAGCGAAGAAAATCGAAAAGAAATACATCGAGATCAAATAGCAATCTCCAACTAATAAAAGTGGACATTGTCCACTTTTTCTTTTATTTTCTTCTCTTATTAAGTGCTTCAGAAAAATGAAAAAAGCGATATCTTATTGCCAAAATATGAAGAGAGAAAAATGCTGGTCTCAATTGGATGAGTCAAAGACCAAAACGGCATGGTCAATAAGCCCTTGATTTACATCATCTATGATGCGAGCGATTTGCCCATTTATTTCGGCAACGTCACGAACCCTTCAATCTGATGAAATTTTTATAAAAATAAGTAGACATTATTTAATATAATGGTATAGTAATTATGCGCTTAATCGCGCGAAAACTCTGCACAAGAGTGGCCTTGACAGGTCACTCTTTGTGTTTTTAAGGGGGTCTATGGACACGCAAGAATTGAAAGCTAAATTAAGTGAAAAATGCCGCGAACTCGGTTTCGAGTTAGTGGACTTTTCCCTATCTTTTTCTCGCGGCGGTGGACAGCTTTCGCTGACCATTGATCGAGTGGAACCAATCGATATGAATACGATTGTCTCTCTATCCAATCAACTAAACGAATATCTCGATTCCATCAATCCTATTGACAACCCCTACACCTTAGATATTTCTTCCTTAGGAGCTGAGAAACCTCTTAATGTAGATAAGCTAGATGCTTATCTTAATCATTCGGTTCATGTTCATTTATCTCAGCCCATCAAGGGAGAAAATATCTACGAAGGTACTCTAGTCAGCGTCACTGGTGAATTGATCACTATATCGTATAAAGTGAAGACTAGAACTATGTTGGTTGATATTGCGAAAGCAAATATATCGCATATAAGATTAGCAGTTAAATTTTAATAAGGAGTTAGAAATTATGGCTATCAAAGCAGAAGAATTCCGAGAGGCTCTCAATCAGATTGAGGTCAGCCGCGGAATTAGCAAAGAGATCATCGTCCGCTCACTGACGGAAGCGATGGTCAAAGGATATCGTAAGGAATTAGGTGGCGATGACGCGCTTGTCAAAGTGAACATTGACCCCGAAGCCGGCAGTATCGAAATGTATCATTTAAAAAACATCGTCAAAGAAGTCGAAGATGATTTTTTGCAGATCGAAGAAAAGGAAGCGAAGGCTCTCGCGAAAGAAGGCAAGGGATTCATCAAAGATGAAATGTACTACGTTCCCGCCTCATTAGAAGAGCTCCGAAAAGCCACCGCGATGAGCATCAAATCAATCCTTCGCCAAAAATTCGCCGAAGCGGAAAAGGATGTTTTATTTGAAGCCTTCAAAGATAAAATCAATACGATGATCACTGGCCGCATCGAGAAAATCGATGAGCGCGGTGCCTCCATCAACATCGGAAGAACCAGCGTCTATCTACCTCGCAAGCAGATGATCGGTGACGAGCGCTTTGCTGTCGGCGACCAAATTCGCTTGTTTGTCAGCGATGTCGCGACCGATATCAAGGGCGCCCACATCGTGGTCTCACGCAGCAACGAAGGCTTCTTGCGCTGCCTATTCAGCGAAGAGATCCGCGAAATCTACGATGGCACGATTGTCATCAAAGGCATCTCTCGCGAAGCTGGCGAGCGCAGCAAAGTCGCTGTCTATAGCCACAACCCCGAAGTCGACCCCGCCGGTGCTTGCATCGGACAAAACGGATCGAGAATTCAGAAGATTGTCTCTCAATTAGGCAATGGAACCAACAAAGAGAAGATCGACATTATCGCCTTTAGTGAAAATCCTGGATTATTTATCATGGAATCATTGAAGCCCGCTCATGTCGTCGGTATTATTTATGATGTCGAGGCCAAGACTGCCACCGCCATTGTCAAAGATGACTCCTTATCTTTAGCGATTGGACGCAAAGGCGTAAACGTGCGCTTAGCCGTTCGCTTGACTGGCTTCAATATCGATATCAAGACGGAAACCGATGCTCTAGCAGCTGGTTTATCCTATCAATCATTCGAAGAATTACAAGCTCAAGAAGTCGAGCATCAGAAGCTTCTCATCGCGGAAGCTAAGGCTGCTCAAGCAAAGCTTGTCTCCTCTGCTGAAGATGTCCTCCCCGGCCTTCCCAAAGGCTATGTGGCTCCTCAATCTCGCGTCTATGAGAACGAAGAGGAAGACACTGACCTCAATGAAGCTTTAGAGCTCGAGAGCGAAAAAGAAGAAATCGCTGTTCCTGAAGTGAAAGTCACTCCAGTGGAAGCGAAAGTCGAAGTCGCTCCTGCTCCAGTCACTCCAGTCGCCGAGAACAAAGCCGAAGAGAAAGTGGAAGAAGTCAAAGTTGTCAAAACAACCACAACTCTCTCCGATCTAGAGAAGACTTTGGAGGAAGAAGACAAAAAATCTGGCTTCGTTCGCAAGAACTGGCGCAAGTCTGTCAAGAAGGAAGATGAAGTGCCAGAAGAAGAAAAGTCCACTGTCGCGGTTGATCCCAGCCAGCGCATGTCCATCTATACCGAAGAAGAGCTCAAGGAGATGGAAGAAGAAGAGCACAGTTCAGACTCATATACCGACGAAGAAGTCGACTACGATGAGTATGATGAATACTACGATGAGAATAGCAGTAAATAGCTGATATTGCTAATATTCCGATTGATCGGAAACTGCTAGGAAAATGCTCCTAGCCCCCAACAGAAAGAAAGAAGGTGTTGATATGGCAAAACAAAACAATAAAACATTTTATCGAAAGGACACTCGTCCCACTCGAGAAGTAAATGTCTCCACGAAAGTTCGCACTGACAAAGTGAAAACGAAGATCAATGGTGGTGTTTTCATCTATACTGGTGCCATTAGCGCAGCAGAACTAGCAAAAACTCTCGATGTGCAAGTGTCAGAAATCATCAAGTTTCTTTTCCTTCAGGGAAAGATGATCACCATCAACACCATTCTCGATGATGAATTGATTGGTTTAGTCTGTCTCCAATTCGGCTATGATTTTCAGAAAAAGACGATTGTCGCCGCCGAAAACTTCGAAGACGTGGAAATTATCGATGATGCTAGCAAACTAAAGCCAAGGCCTGCTGTCGTGACGATTATGGGACACGTCGACCATGGTAAGACTACTTTAATCGATGCGATTCGCAACAGCCGCTTAGTCGATAGCGAAGTTGGTGGCATCTCCCAAGAGATCGGCGCCTATCAAAAAGAAGTCCGTGGCCAGAAGATTACCTTTATTGACACTCCCGGGCACGAAGCCTTCACGGCTATGCGTTCTCGCGGAGCGAGCGTCACTGATATTGTCGTATTGGTGGTCGCGGCTGATGATGGCGTCATGCCTCAGACAATCGAAGCTATCGATCACGCGAAAGCCGCTGGCGTCCCAATTATCGTCGCCATCAACAAGATGGATAAGCCAGGCGCTGACCCTGTCCGCGTCAAAAATGAGCTGATGGCTAACAATGTTCTCCTAGAGGATTTCGGCGGCGATGTCATCGCTGTGGAAATATCCGCCAAGAAGAAAACTAATATCGAAGGATTGATGGAAGCCATCCTCCTCGTCTCAGAGATGAAAGAATTAAAAGCCAATCCCGATCGCTTTGCGATGGGAACGGTCTTGGAAGCTAGCCTAGACAAAAACGAAGGTCCAAAAGCCACTCTATTAGTGCAAAACGGTACCCTTAGAGAAGGCGACTATCTCGTCGCTGGAATCGTCTACGGCAAAGCCCGCCGCATGACTAACGAATACCGCAAAACTTTATTAGAAGCTGCGCCAAGCACTCCTGTTTCAGTCATCGGGTTAGGCGAAGTGCCATTGGCAGGCGACCGCTTTATGGCTTTCAGCCAAGAGAGCGAAGCTCGCGAAATCGCGATGAAACGCCGCAGAATCAAAGAGGCTCGCGATAGACTTTCCAGTGGTGGAGCCTCTTTGGATGATCTATACAATCGCATTCACGAAGGTGAAGTGCAGTCATTAAACATCATTATCAAAGCCGATTCTACCGGCAGCGCCGAAGCTGTGAAGAGCTCCTTAGAGAAGCTCTCCAATGACCAAATTAAAATTAACATTGTTCGCGCTACCAGCGGAGCCATCACTGAGAGTGATGTGCTATTAGCCAGCGCTTCAAAAGCCATCATCTATGGTTTCAATGTTCGCCCCAGCGCGGTCACTCGCGCTAAAGCGGAAGAAGAAAAGGTCGAGATTCGCCTCCACCGCATCATCTATGCTCTGATCGAAGAGATTCAAGCGGCGATGAAAGGTATGCTAGCCCCAATCATGGTCGAAAAAATCACTGGTCAAGCGGAGATTCGCCGCCTGTTTAAGGTGAGCAAAATCGGTACGATTGCTGGTTGCATGGTCACCGATGGACTGATTCGCGCTAACTCCAAGATGCGCCTTATCCGCGAAGGCATTGTTATCTATGAAGGAAAGATCTCTTCCTTGCAGAGAGAGAAAGATCAAGCCAAAGAAGTGAAGGCCGGTTTCGAATGCGGAATTGTAATTGAAAACTACAACGACGTGAAAGAAAGAGACATCATCGAAGGTTATGAGATGGTCGAAGAGAAGTAATTATGGCAAATAAAATGGAGAGAATCGCTGCGGTTATTCGCAAGAATATCGCTGATATCATCCAATTTGAACTTCATAATCCTAAACTAGGCTTCGTGACTATTCCGGAAGTGAGAGTCAGCAAAGATATTTCCTATGCGAAAGTCTTTGTCTCTTTCATTAAACCTGAAGAAGTGAAAGATGGAATGGAAGTCTTGGAGCACTCGAAAGGTTTCATCCGCTCTTCATTAGCGAAGAAAATGGACACTCGGAGAATCCCTAGTTTAATCTTTGTTCTCGATGAAGGATTTCAAAGAGAGAGCAAAATCACTGAATTATTAGAAAAAGCAAAAAAATAAGATGCTGTCAAAGCATCTTTTTTTAGCATTTCTTGATCATTTTGATGTGTGGGATATTCACTTCGTCAAAGACTTCTCCTTGGCTGGTCAAACCACACGACTCATAGAAAGCTTTCAAATATAATTGGGCGTGAATGCTAATCAGACAAGGATTGTGGCGCGCTTCAATTTGGCTGACAAGGTAAGAAAATGCCTGCTTGCCATATCCATGGTGGCGATATTCTTTTAAGATAGCGAAGCGACCAATCCAGAATCCATCTTCTTTTTCAAGATAGCGGATCACCCCAATGGGTTTATCGAGAAGGCGTATTAAAAAGTAGTGTGCGAGAGCTTCTTCAGCAGGAATGAATTCCTCATCTTGAGAAACCGCTTGTTCTTTGACAAAAACTTCAGTGCGAATCGCTATCATCGCTTCAGCATCAGCGGCGGAGACCACTGGCTTGAGATTTAATCCATCTTGGTTGATTTGCCAGGCAATTTGGTCACCCCAGAGATCGAATTGCGGGTAATTATCGAGCATATTTAAGAAATTTTCTCGCGCGGTAGGGAACTCCTCATAGATATTTTTCAGCAATATTTTGATGTCTTCACGAGTAGTGTGCTTATCGGCGGGACAGATGGATTTCATCACTGGAAGTTTTTCTTCCTTTGCCAAAGCAATAATGTCTTTTTCTCTAGTTAAAATCAATGGGCGAATAAAAGTAATATCCGCTCTCTCGAGATGCATTTTAGGAGAAAAGGTGCCGATTTTTGCTCCGTAGATCTCATTCATGAACAGGGTTTCAATCGCATCATCAGCGTGGTGAGCGAAAGCCACTTTATTGAAATTCAACTCGCGAGCGACTTTATTGATAGCCGCTTTTTTCATGCGTGAGCATATCGAGCAAGGAAGATGCTTATAGTGCCCTTGTTGCTTCTGCAAAATGGGATATACTTCTCGAGCATCGCTGACAATTAATTCAAGCGACAAGGATTCGCAAAAAGTTTTTAAAGGGGCGGGATCAAAGCCGGGGAATCCCAAGTCAAGCGTGACTGGTTGAATGACAAAATCAGTGTGAGAAAACTTTTTATATAAAGAAAGAGCATAGGTTAAAACAAGGCTATCTTTACCGCCGGATAAACCGACGATTATTCGATCGCCGTGCTGAATGAGGTTATAAGTCTGATCAGCGCGTCTTAAGCAAGCTAGTATCGTTCGAATTGCTTTCATATCCGACTTATTATATTTTATATAAGTAGAAAATAAAAGATGAATGGTTATTTGCTAATTGATAAACCCAAAGATTGGACCAGCCGAGATGTCTGCAATAAGATCCAACATCTTTTCCATGAGAAAAAAGTCGGCCATGCCGGCACTCTTGATCCTTTTGCTACCGGGCTCTTAATCGTCTGCTTAGGAACCGCGACAAAAACCATCACTCTATGGGAAGACGCGGACAAAGAATACCTTGCTGAACTGACCCTCGGGAGCAAGACTGATACTGGAGATCAAACCGGGAAGATTATTGCCACTAGCCCTGTCAGCCAAATCAGCATTTCTCAAATCAAAGAAGCGCTTGCTTCATTATTAGGCGAGAGCGAACAGGTGCCTCCTATGACTAGCGCGGTTCACGTGGATGGCAAAAAGCTCTACAAATACTTCTATCAAGGGCAAGAAATTGAGCGGAAAGCCCGCAAAATCAATACAAAAAGCTGCGATTTGCTGTCTTTTTCCGACAATATTATCATTTTTAAATGCCGAGTTTCGAAAGGAACTTACCTGAGAACATTAGGGGAAACAATCGCCGAAAAGCTCGGCACGGTTGGCTTCTTGAGCAACCTGAGAAGGCTCAAAATTAGCGAGGCAAATGTAAACGATAGTACAATCATCGAAAACGTCAGTGAGCAATCGATTATTCCCCTTGAACAGATGCTGGAAAAGCTCATTCCTTATATCCTCCTTGATGAAGCTGATGCTATCAAAGCCAAGAATGGAATGAAAATTAGTTTTGGTAAATTACCAAAAGATTATGATAAAGTTTTATTGTTAGATCAGCGCAAGAAAGCTATTGCTATCTACGCTCGTCAAAACGAAAATGCCTTCGCTTGTTTAAGAGGTTTATGGGAATGATGGAAATTATCGAGTTCAATTACGAAAATCCCCCAAAGCTTAATGAGAGGATGATTCTCTGCTTAGGCTATTTTGACGGCGTCCATCTCGGCCACCAAGCCCTGATTAAAGCCGCTAAAAAAGAAGGTTATAAAGTTGGAATACTCACCTTCGATAATTCGCCTGCCATTGTGCTCGGAAAAATCCCTCTAAATGAGGCGATTACTTCCCCAGCAGACAAAGCTGATTTATTCGAAGATCTCGGCATCGATTATCTCCTCTTGATGCATTTTGATATCGAGTCTTCCATCCGCACCAAAGACGAATTTATTAACCATATCTTGATTCCCTTCAACCCCATAAAAATCTATTGTGGTGAAGACTATCGCTTTGGAGTGAGAGGCGAAGGCAATCCTCAATACTTAAAGAATTTTTTCTCGGTGGTCGTCTTTCCTCTGCAAATGCAAAATGGTGGCAAGATTTCCTCTCGCGATATCGCTAAAGCTATTCAAGTAGGTGATATGGAATTAGCGCAGGGACTCTTAGGACGCCCTTATCGATTATCTGGCCTTGTCATTCAGGGAAAGCACAATGGCCAAAGGATAAACTTCCCCACCGCCAATTTAAAATTAGATTATTATTACGTGCACCCAAAAATAGGTGTTTACGTCGGATATGCTTACCCGCATGGTGAAAAGCATAAATGTATAATTAATGTCGGAACCCATCCGACCATCATGCCATTGCTCGAACCAATTATCGAAGTGCATATCCTCGATTATCACGGCAATCTTTATGGCCTACACTTATTCGTTGATTTTATCAAGTTTATTCGCCCAGAAATGCGCTTCCAATCCCTCGATGATTTGAAAATACAATTAGAGAAAGACTTGGAAAAAGCAAAAAAGTCTTTGCCTTAAATCAATTGAGAATATATTATATTCACAGCGACTTAGGCGCAGTCTATCGATTCCTCAACGATTGACCGGGCTTAAGTTAAGAAAAGAAGTTAGGAGGATTCCCATGGCACTAACCAAGGAAAGAAAAGCAGAATTGATCAAGAAATTCGGCAAGAATGCTAAAGACACCGGCTCTGCCCAAGTCCAAATCGCCATTCTCACTGAACAGATCACTGCTCTAACCGCTCACTTAAAGGCCAACAAAAAAGATGGTCACGGTAAGCGCAGCTTGATGATTCTTGTCGGGCAACGCCGCAGTCTATTAGACTACTTAGTTTGCTCTGACCGAGAAGCTTATCTCAAGCTCATTGTTGATCTAAACTTACGCAAGTAAGCAAAGAGCAAGAAGAAATCGCCGATCGGCGATTTTCTTTTATCTAATAAACGCTTGTATGTGTTTATCTACTTTGATAAAATCAATGCGAAATCATTTTAATGTAAAAGAGGTAAAAAGATGAAAAGAGTATTCGAATTAGAATTCGAAGGAAAGAAGTTTGTCGTCGAAGCTGGCGAAATCGCTAAGCAAGCTGACGGCGCGGTCCTCGTGAGATTAAACGAGACTGCTGTTCTTTCCACAGCCTGTTGTTCTGATGAGCCAAAAGAAGGAGATTTCTTCCCCTTGACCGTCGGCTATGAAGAAAAGCAATACGCCGTCGGCAAAATTCCTGGCTCGTTTTTAAGACGAGAAGGTCGAGCTGGCGAACATGCCACTTTGACCGCAAGATTAATCGATCGCCCAATCCGCCCGATGTTTTCGGAAGGATTCCGCAATGAAGTGCAAATCGTCAACACCGTGATGTCGGCCGACCAAGATTGCAGCCCTGAAATGACTGCGATGCTAGGTTCTTCCTTAGCGCTCGGTGTCTCAGATATTCCCTTTGATGGTCCAATCGCTGGCGTTTATGTCGGCCGAATCGATGGAAAGTTAATTATTAATCCCACTGTCGCTGAAAGAGAAAAGAGCGATATTAACATCGCTGTCGCTGGCACCAAAGAAGCCATCAACATGGTGGAAGCCGGCGCTGATCAAGTCAGCGAAGAAGAGATGTTAGAAGCCTTAATGTTTGGGCATGCTGCTGTCAAACGCCTGTGCGAATGGCAAGAAGAAATTATCCGCGAAATTGGACAACCCAAACGCGAAGTTGAATTATACGAATGCGATCCAAAAATCGCTGCTGATGTCGCTAGTCGAGCGAAAGACCGCTTGGTCAAAGCCATCTCCATTTTCGATAAAATGGAACGCGGAGACGCTATCAATGCTATCAAAGATGAAATCCTAGATGACTATGATTCCCGCTCTTACCCAGATGAGAAAACTCATCGCACTGTCTATAGCATGGTGAACGAGACCCTCGAAAACCTCGTCGCTCAAGAAGTTCGCCGCTTGATTACCGAAGAGAAGATCCGCCCAGATGGACGTCGAATTGATGAAATTCGTCCTTTGGACGCTCAAGTTGATTTGCTCCCTCGCGCTCATGGTTCAGCCATGTTCACTCGCGGACAAACTCAAGTTATCTCGGTCACGACTCTCGGAGCTAAATCCGACGAACAAATCATCGATAATTTGACTGAAGAAGAGACCCGCCACTGGATGCATCACTACAATTTCCCACCTTTCAGCGTTGGCGAAGTTGGCAGAATGGGCAGCCCAGGCAGACGTGAAATCGGCCATGGTGCTCTCGGCGAAAGAGCCCTTAGCTATGTCATTCCTGATGAAAAAGAATTCCCCTACACAATCCGCACTGTCGCTGAAGTCGTCGAATCCAATGGTTCTTCCTCTCAAGCGAGCATCTGCGCTTCCTGCATGTCATTAATGGCTGCTGGTGTCCCACTCAAAGCAATGGTCAGCGGCATCGCCATGGGTTTAATTACCTCTGGGCCATTAGATGGAAAGCACCCCTATACTATTTTGACTGATATTCAAGGCTTAGAAGATCACTTCGGTGATATGGACTTCAAAGTCGCCGGTACCGAAAAAGGTATCACTGCTTTGCAGATGGATATCAAAATCAAAGGTGTCAGCCGCGAAATCTTGCGCGAAGCCTTAACTCAAGCTCACGGAGCCAGAGCTGTCATTCGCGAAGCGATGTCCAAAGCCATCAGCGCTCCTCGCCCTGATGTCGGCAAATATGCACCTAAGATGGATACCTTCATGATTGCTGAAGATAAGATCCGGGAAGTTATCGGAACTGGCGGAAAAGTCATCAATGACATCATTGCCAAGTGCGATAATGTCAAGATTGATATCGAAGACAGTGGCCAAGTGACCATCTATCATATGGATCGCGCGACCATCAATACCGCTAAGCAGATGATTCTTGACATAGTCAAAGAAGCAAAAGTTGGCGAAGAATACGAAGGTGAAGTCGTCCGCGTCGAAGACTATGGCGCATTCGTCCACCTATTTGGCAATGTCGATGGCTTATGTCACGTCTCCCGCTTAGGCTGGGGCTTCGTCGAAAAGGCTAGCGACGTCGTCAAAATTGGCGACAAGATCAAAGTTCAAGTCATCGAGATTGATGACAAGGGCAAAGTCAAAGTCAGCCATCGCGAATTCCTCAATAAACCCGAAGATTATGTCGAGCGTCCCGAGAGACCAAAGACCGAGCATCAAAATCGCCCTGATCGCTCCTTCAAAGGCCCTCGCCACTTCAAAAAGTAACTGATCTTTTAGATCCTGAATAAATTCCACTTTGCGGGTTTTGACAGGATCTTTTTATTTGAAAATTAAATATTTTCACTTTTAATTAGCTATTATTTATGTATACTAGTATTAGCAACCAAACATAGTCAATTTATGAAGGAGGCACTTTTGCAGCGTGGATAATATTAAAGTGTGTGCTCTCGGCGGGTTAGATGAAAACGGCCGAGACTGTTACGTAATAGAAATTAATAATGATTTATTTGTCGTTGAGGCGGGAAGCTCCCTGCCAGACAAAACGATTCCCGGCGTGGATTTTCTTTTGCCAAACGCCGAATACATCATCCAAAATAGAAATCGCCTGAAGGCTTATATCATCACTCATGGACATGATGAGAGCATGTCCGGACTCAAATACTTTTACAATCGCGCTCCCGCTCCTGTCTACTGCACAGAGACGACCAGAAAATGCATGCTCGGCCAAGCCAGCATCTTAAAAGTTAAGACCAATTTTGATTTTCATATCGTCGATCCATCCAGCACTGTCACGATTGCTGGTCACATCATCCATTTCTTTCAGACTTGCCACAGCGTCGCCTTCTCAATGGGCGTAGCTTTTGAGACCGATCGCGGCAATATCGCTTATACTAGCGACTTTATCGTCGACTATTCATTAAATGAAGTAGGTTACATCTTTGATCTGCCTGCTCTCGGGAGAATTTCCGAGAAGGAAACTCTGCTTCTCCTATCGCCCAGCAAGGGAGCTGCCCACTCGGGCTACTGCGCTCCTAAGCACCGCATCGTCTATCTCATCGAGAAGTATTTCAAGGATTGCGAGCAGAGAATCTTCACTTCTTGCTTCTGGCAAAATCTCTATCGAATTCGCGGAATCCTCTTACTTTGCAAGAAATATCACAAAAAATTATATTTTTACGATGATTATACTCGGGAAGTAATGGCTTTTCTTGGCTCTAGGGATGATGACATGCTTCGCGACATCGATGTCGTTAAACCCGAAGACCTGCTTCGCGTCAAAGAACAAGATTTAGTGATATTGATTCTCGGGCATGGCACTGAAATCTATGAGAAGATTGGCAAGCTAGCCGCTCGATCAAACGAGGATAAAAGAATTACCATCGGGCCCAAGGATATTTTTATCTCTGCCGCCCTCCCCACTCCGACGCAAGAAGTGGTGGCCACTCGCTCTTTGGATAGCCTCTATCGCACTGGCTGCGAGGTCGTTTGGCTCAATAACAAAGTCTTGCTTCCAATGCACGCTCATCAGGATGATTTGAAAGTCTTCCTCTCCCTTCTTAAACCTAAATACTATCTTCCGGTCAGAGGAAGTTTTGTGAACTTGATGAGCAACGCTAAATTGGCTCTCTCCATGGGAGTAGGCTTTAATCACAGCAACGTTTTCATCTTGGATAATGGAATGCAGTTGGTGTTCGATGATTCACCTCGTCCTCACATGGTGCCAAATGAGACCAATCATATCAATATATCGCCAGTTTTAGTCGATGGCACCGGCATCAGCAAAGTCGGCGCGGAGCTGATTGAAGAGCGCCGCCAATTAGGCTTTGATGGTGCGGTGGTTGTCGCCGCGACCGTAAATGTCGAGCAAAAGAAAATCTTAGCGGGTCCTGATTGCCAGATGCGCGGATTTGTCTTCGTCAAAGAAGCGGAGCCGCTATTAAAGTCCATCTCCAACATCTATGTTGAAGAGGTCAATAATGCTCTCAATGCTCCAGGAAAATTCGAAACTGCTAAAGTCGAAGACGTCATTCGTGAGCGAGCGAAACGGTTTATCCGCCGCGAAAACGGCCGCGAACCGATGATTTTGCCAATTATAATCGAGACAAAATAAATAAAGCACTTCGGTGCTTTTTTTGTTAAAAACTCGTGGACTAATGCGCGGGCACGTTTATATAATATATGTGTATGAGCAAAATTAAGAATCCGAAACCCGTCTCGGCTCGCCATTTGACTTTTTTTGGCGGCGTTTTTTTCTGCTTGCTCTCAGTCTCCTTGATTATCAATGTCGGGGAAATTAACCGCGCTTTAACCATCGGTCCAAACTTTATGTTTGGGGTCAGCGCTTACGTCATCTATATTTTTATCTATATCCTCGGCATTTCCTTTCTCTTTAGAGAAAAAGGATTTAAGGTGCGCTTCTCTTTTGGCCTATTTGGCATCTTGATTTTCTTTTTTGGCTCGCTTCTTTTGACGACTTTAATATTCTGCCGCAAGGGATCTATCTCTATTTCTACCTTCCTCGACATGTTCAATCACATGCAGAGTTCGGATGGGAAAAGCGGCTATTTTTCCTACTCTGAATTCAATCTATTTTCCGAAGTTGACTACACTCTAAATGGAACGAGTGGACAATATAATTTCGGCGGTGGCTTAGCGGGTATTTATCTCACCTCGTTTGTTATTAAATATTTAAACATCGGTTGGGCTTGGACTTTCGGAGTTCTTTTAACCGTCGGAGGCGCGGGCTTATTCTGCGTGCCATTTATCAAGCGCGCCATCGATAAGAGAAAGCAACTTGCCTTGGCTGCTCCAAAAGTTGTCAAAGCGCCAGAAGAGCAAAAGAATGTCGCCAGCATCGATGCTAATAAAGCGACGATGATCCGCAAAGAAGACTACCAGGGAACCACCAATAGCATCTCGCTAGTGAAGTCTGCTGGCCAATACGATTTCTCCACTGAGAAAAAGGCCCCTAAATTGCAATCCACCACGATGCGCCCAGTCTTCGGCGGACCAGTGGTGACCGATAATTCACCGATCAACAGCAACTACCCTCGGGATGGAGGCTTTGTCAAAGCTCGCTTTGTTCACCCCGAACTCGCTGATGCTCCTGCACCCGTTCCTCCTGTTGCAGAAGAGAAGCAAGCCGCCGAAACTCCCAATTTAGCTGTTCCAGGCGAAAAGTCAGCTCACGCCGAGCAATTGACTCTCGATTTTGAAGCTAAACCGGTCATCGACGCGGAATTAACTAAAGTTAAGCCGACATTTTTGGAGCGAAAAGTTATCAATAAAGCTGAACCAGATGCTAACCTCAAAGAAGAAGTTAAAGCGCCAACGCCTCCCGCGAAACCAATCAAGTGGATCGCCCCTTCTCTCGAACTACTAGATACTCTCGAAATCACTGAAGCATTAGAAGTCAACAAAAAGGTCGCTGATGAAAGAAGCGTCCTCATCAATCAAGTTCTCGCTGATTTTAATATTGGCGCTAACGTCATCGACTATACAATCGGCCCTGCCGTCACGCGCTTTAACATCCGCTATGATAGCAACGTCTCATCCCGCTCAATCAACATTCTCGTCGATGACTTATCTCGCCGATTAGGCGGTGTGGCTGCTCGATTTGAACCAGTCGTGGAAGGTCAGATCTATTCAGGATTGGAAATTCCTAATGCGACTATCACGCCAGTTGGCTTTAAAGAAGTATATGAAGATCTCCCTGATGTGAAGAAGCATCCTTTAGCAGTTGCCTTTGGCAAAAACATCTCTGGAGATGTCATCTATGCTGATTTTAATGAATTCCCTCACATTCTTGTCGCTGGCTCTTCTGGAAGTGGCAAGTCCATTTTCATCCATGCATTAATCACCACTTTAATCATGCGCAATTCTCCTGAGCAACTCCGCATGGCAATCATCGATCCGAAGAGAGTCGAAATGGTTCGCTACCGCGATATGCCTCATCTCCTCTGCCCGATCGTCAGCGATTCTAGCCAAGCTGCTTTATTCCTCAACAAACTAGTGGAAGAAATGAATGAGCGATACCAGTTGTTCGAAGATGCAGGCGGATGCACCTCAGTACCGGAATATAACGAATACGCCGAAGAAAATCACAAGCCAAAGATCCCTTATATTGTCGTCATCATCGATGAATATGGCGATTTAGTTACCACTCATAAAGAAGCTTCTCAACCAATCTTGTTATTGGGTCAAAAAGCTCGCGCTTGCGGCATTCATCTTTTGATATCGACTCAAAGCCCAACCACGAATATCATCACTGGCTCAATCAAGAGCAACCTCGCCACCCATGTGGCTTTGGCGACCGCGAACGTCACTCAGTCCATCACTATCTTAGGTGAAGGCGGTGCCGAGAAACTGCTCGGCAAAGGCGATATGCTCGTCCAGTCACCTCTAGTCAGCCGCGTCGGTTTAGTCCGCTTGCAATGCTGCTTTATTCAAAGAAAAGAAATTATGCGCGTAGTCGGCTATTTAAAAGAACACTATCCGACTAACTACAGTGAGAGATTCCTCAATCTCGAAGAGGAAGCCGCTAAAGCCGGTCAAGCCGCAGTCGCTAGTGGTTCCGTCTCAGCATCAATGGATCCCGCCGAAGAGGCAAAATATCAAGGAATCAAAGAATGGGTGATGGGGCAAGAATACATGTCGATGTCTCGCATTCAAGGCGAATGCGCCGTCGGCTTTAATCGCGCTCGCCGCTTCTTTTCTCGCCTGCAGCAAGAAGGAGTGGTTTCCATCGATGTGGAAGCTAATCGCGGCTGCCGCGTTTTAATGCACGATACGACCAGCGGCAATGGCGAGATTCCCACCAGCGAAGATTACAGCTCAATAGGATAGAGGAGATCTCATGAATTACTTTGTAAAAGCTCAATTGATTTCTTTGCGCCGCATCACCCTTTTAATATTCACTCAAAATATCATTCCTGATCACATCGAATTTCATTTATTTATCGATGATGTCAAAAAAGAAACACTTAAAGTAATTCGCCACGCCACGAATTTAAACGTCAACTTTTTCGAATTGGAAATGAGCGAAGATTACCCTTTCGGGCACAAATGCTTCCTCTATATTCCTTCCTATCCTCTCCAGATCATCGATAATTCAAGAGCATTCGATTTCCCCGAATCCGAAGATTTATTTTCTTGCCCAGAAGTCTCTCTAGGCAATTTTTATACCGATAAGGCAACTACTTTTCGCGTCTGGGCGCCGTTAGCCACTGCCGTCATATTAAAAATCAGCCATGATAATCATCGCTTTGAAGCCTTTTCTATGCCTCGTCACGATAAAGGCGTTTATGAAATTTCTCTAGACGGCGATTATGAAAACGCTAGCTATTATTACCTCGTCGAAAATAACGGCATGACTCGCCAAGCGCGCGATCCTTATGCTCGCGCTGTCACTCTCGATAGCCAGTACTCTGCGGTCGTAGATTTAAGCAAGGTATTGAACATTCCTCGCCAGCATCCCGCTAACAAGATTAGCAATCTTCTCGACTGCGTCATCTATGAGACTAATGTCAGGGATTTTACCGAAGGCAAGCACACTGATATTCAAAATAAAGGAAAGTATCTCGGCTTTATTGAACCAGGTCGCAAGACGGTGAAAAACAATCCCGCTGGGCTCGATTATCTCAAGTATTTAGATGTCACCCACGTGCAGTTAAACCCTATCCTTGATTTCCGCGGCGTCTATGATTTAAATTCAGAGAAAAGCTATAACTGGGGATATGACCCCATCAGCTTTTTTGCGCTTGAAGGCTCTTATTCGACCGCTCCTGATAAACCCCTTGCCAGAATGGAAGAATTCAAGCAGATGGTGGAAGGTCTCCACGAAAACAATATTCGCACGATAATCGACGTGGTCTATAATCACGTCTATGAATATTTTGAGAGCGATCTCGAAAAATTTGCTCCTGGCTATTTCTTTAGACGAAAGAAAAATGGTACCCTGTCTCAGGCTTCCGGCTGCGGCAATGACGTCGCTAGCGAAAAGCCGATGGCTCGCAAGATCATCATCGAAAGCGCCAAGAATCTCGTCGAGCTCTACAATATCGATGGATTCCGCTTTGACTTGATGGGCTTAATCGATATCGAGACGATGAGATTATTAGCGGAAGAATGCAAAAAGATCAAAAGCGATCTAGTCTTCTATGGCGAAGGGTGGAACATGGACACCAGCCTTCCGATGGAAGCTAAGGCTTGCTCCGACAACGCCGCCATGCTGCCAGAATTCGGCTTCTTTAACGAGATGTTCCGCGATGTGATCAAAGGGCCGACTTTCCACGATAAAATCAACCAAAAAGGCTACATCAATGGGGATGTGGGCTACTGCTATGGAGCCAACTTTGTCTTTCACGGCTCAGTCATCAACCATTCCTATGAGCCAAAATTTGTCTATGCTCATCAGTCAATCAACTATGTTGAATGCCACGATAATAACACCCTCTTTGATAAATTAACTTTTTCCAACAGCGAGGAAGATGAGCAGATGCTCTATAAGCGCGTCAAACTCGCTAATGCGATGACAGTGCTATCTTTTGGTGTTCCGTTCATCCATATGGGTCAAGAGGTTGGGCTCAGCAAATATGGCCTTGATAACACTTATAACCGCTTGAATGTCAACAAGATGAACTGGGAGCAAGTCGACGCTAATTTCGACATGGTCGCCTATCTCAAGATGATTATTTCTTTGAGAAAAAATTCTCTGCCCTATCTCAAACTAGACGAGCAAAAAGATATCGCCTCAGTCTTTGAAACTATCCATTGCGATAATGGCTTGATGGTTTTGTATTCCGACCAGAAAAAATACCTCCAAAAATACAGCAAGCTTTTGATTATTATCAATCCGACTCACGCCAATCAAACATTCGATACAGAAGAGTACTACGCTTCTCTAACTCTGACTGGAGAAGACCAAGTTTACATGAAAAATAATTTGATCCCTCCGATTTCAATCAATATTTTATATATAAAATAAATTTGAGACTTCTTAATTAACGCGCCCCCTTATAATATTCATAATAGGGGGCTTTTTTATGATTAGCAGCGTGGTTTTAACTGGTTATTTGCACGAGGTCATCGAAGAGAGATTTCGCTTAGTAAAAACAAGCGCGGAAGACGCCTTTCATCCCTATGAGGAACTAGTTTCGATGATTCCGGTTTTATATTGGACGAGAGATCAAAAAAATCCTCTCTTGTCTTCAGCGAAAGGATCATACATCGTCATTCGCGGTCACATAGAATGTGACAAAAAGATTGGCCTATATATCCTCGCGGAAACCATTCAATTGTCTAAGTAGAAAAAAAGAATATAATATTCTTATGCTACATTACTTCAAAGCCATCTTTCTAAGAGGTATCGCCATCCTTTGGGCATATTTAACGTGGATGAAGCGTTACTCAAAACATCCTGATCGCTATCCGATTAGCATGCGCTATAAGAAATTAGCCAAATTAGTCCGCTCAGTCGCGAAATCTTTAAATGTGGAATTTCATGTTGAGGGGCAAGAATACATTCTCAATGAGCCCTTTTATCTCGTCAGCAATCACCTCTCGTCCTTTGATCCGCTAGCCTTTATGTGCGTTCTGGATCAACCGACTAGCTTCATCGCTAAAATCGAGACCAAAAAAATGCCCTTTGTCGGCCTTTGTATCAAAATTCTCAACGGTTTATTTATTGACCGCGATGACATCAAGCAATCCTTAAAAACGATGATGACTCTGACGGAATTTCTCCAGGATAAATCCCGCAACTGGATGATTTTTCCCGAAGGGAAACGCAATTTCGACCAGATGGCTTTATGCAGTGAGTTCCATCATGGTACTTTTAGAGCCGCCACTCGCACCAATACTCCAATTTTGCCAGCCGCTATCTTTGGGACACCCCGCGTGCTCCACACCAAACCAGAGTATAAGAAATATCCCATTTTCATTAAGTTTTTGCCTCCATTAATGCCGAGCGAATATGAAAACATGTCCACTCGCGAAATCGCAAAACAAATACAGGATACTGTTCAAAAAGAAGTATCTTTCCATCTTCGCATTATCGATCATCAATATATGTCTAAGCGATACATGAAAAAATATCGCTTCAATCGCATCGATTAGATTATATAATTCTTCCTCAAATACTTTGGATAGCGATTCTTGATGATTCTGCCATCGCTTTTAGCGATGTCTAAATTCAATGAACCGTATTTTAACAACACGAAGCCACGTGAAGAAATCTGATTAATAGAGTTTCCTTTGATATATTCGATGCATTGCTGGCGGCTGAGATTAATAGCTTGATTGAATCGATTGATATACCGAGCATAATGAATGTCGTATTTGATGACATTGCCAGTCACCTCGCCGATTTTTACTCCATAGCGAAGAATTGAAAGTTGATCGAGAGGGAAAAATCTTGAAACGCCAAATAAGGTATCTCCGTAGCGAAGAACCTGAGGGCAGCCGATAATCTGCTGGTCTTGGTAAGTCTTTGGGTTGGGAATTTTCGGAACTGAAAATGGTCTTGATGGTTTTTTGATGTGGCAAATATATTGCCCTTCACCAGGAAACAAATGAGGGAATAGATGAACACCCAGCTTTTCATTCGTGGTGTAAAAGAGTGGGCTGTCTTTTATCGGGAGACATTCCGCGTCGCTACTCGATAGCAAAAATAAGATAACTTCCTCGTTTTCCTCGTGAGAAAAAGAGCAAGTTGAATATGACAGAACTCCCCCTGGTTTTAGCATTTGATAAGCTTGAATAATCAATTCTTTTTGGATTTGTTGGCATCGCAAAACCTTTTCATAAGTCCAATCCTGCCTCATCAAGTCGTTCTTGCGAAACATCCCGCTTCCCGAGCAAGGCGCATCGAGTATAATCTTGTCGAAGCAATTGGTATAATAGTTATATCTGTTGCTGAAATCATTAGAAACTATCATGATATTTCCAATTCCAAGCCTCTCGACATTGTCTTTGATTTTATCCGCTCTTGTCTTCGAAATATCATTTGCGATAATCAGGCCCTTGTTGTTCATGAGAAAGGAAGCTTGGATGGATTTTCCGCCCGGAGCGGCGCACAAATCGAGAACCACATCATCATCTGAAAAGTTCAATAAGCTAGATACGGTCATCGCTGATGGCTCCTGCAGATAAAAAGCTCCCAGTTCGTGCTCGAGGCTCTTGCCTAAATCATCGATGTTTTTATCGTAAATATAAGCATGACGAGTAAATGGGTGTGGGATAACTTTTGGATGGACAGCAATAAATTCTTCATCGCTCAATTTTTGAGGATTGAGCAACACAGCGCGCTGATTATTTTGGTCGAGAGCGTTGAGAATTGAACTGATGACATCAGCAGGCAAATAATTCTCTAGATGCTTTTTAAATTCCATATTTTTATTGTACAATAATAAGCAAGCAAAAAGTATTCTTAATACATATTCATGTGTTAAGATATAAACGAGGTATTTTTATTATGAGAATGGTTGATTTAATTATCAAAAAACGCGATGGTCACGAACTGACCGATGAAGAAATCCGCTTTTGGATTAATGGATATGTAAAAGGTGAAATCCCCGACTATCAAAGCAGCGCCATGCAGATGGCAATTTTATTTAAAGGAATGAATCATCGGGAAGTTTCCACGCTCACTGATGTGATGGAACATTCGGGTGAAACTCTTGATCTCTCAATGCTCAAAGGCGTAAAAGTCGATAAGCATAGCACTGGCGGAGTTGGCGATAAGACCACTCTTGTCCTCGGACCAATGGTCGCCGCTTGCGGTGCTACTTTAGCAAAGCTAAGCGGCCGTGGTTTAGGCCACACTGGCGGTACACTAGATAAGCTTGAGTCAATCCCAGGATTAACGATTGCGATTTCCGGTCAACGCTTTATTGACCAAGTCAATAGCATCGGCATTGCAGTGGCGGGACAAACCAAATCATTAGTTCCGGCTGATAAGAAAATGTACGCTTTACGCGATGTCACTGGAACAGTCGAATCAATCCCGCTTATTGCCGCTAGCGTGATGAGCAAGAAGCTCGCCAGTGGTTCCGATGCCATTTTACTAGATGTTACTGTTGGCGAAGGCGCCTTTATGAAGAACATGGATGACGCTAGAGAATTAGCGCATATCATGGTGCAGATTGGCAATCGCCTTGGCCGAGATACGAAAGCAGTTCTATCTGATATGAGCGAGCCTTTAGGCTTTGCAGTGGGAAACTCACTCGAAGTCAAAGAAGCGATTGATGCTCTCCACGGACATGGACCAGAAGATTTGATGGAATTATGCTATACCGCTGGATCTATCATGCTCGTTCAAGCCAAGTGCGCCAAGGATAAAGAAGAAGCTCATCACAAACTTAAAGAAGTCATCGCTAATGGTCAGGCATTTGAAAAATTCTGCCTGATGGTCAAAGCGCAAGGTGGCGATTTAAGTTATATACTACATCCTGAGAAGTTCGAGATTAGCAAAAACATCATTGAACTACGCGCTGATCAAGATGGTTACATCAAATCAATCGACGCTCTAGAAATCGGTGAAAGCTCGATGAGATTGGGTGGTGGACGTGCCACTCTCGATGATGTCATCGATATGTCGGCCGGCATTGTGCTATGCAAAAAAGTCGGCGATGCCATTCATAAAGGCGACAAATTATGCACCGTTTATACCAATAAAGATAAGGCCAGTTACCTACCGGTTTGCGACGATATAAAGAAATCTTTTGTCATCGTTAAAAACCCTGTTCAACACATTCATGTCATTAAAGAGATAATCGAATCTTAATTAATATGCAAAAACCTCTCGCTGATCTGCTTCGCCCCAATAATCTCGATGAGATGGTCGGCCAGTCCGATCTCTTAAAAAAGGATAGTATTTTTCGCCGTGTCATCGAGGCCAATCACATACCAAATATGATTTTCTACGGTCCGCCAGGCACCGGAAAAACAACGATGGCTAACATCATTGCTAAGCAGAGCAATCTTTCGCTCTATCGACTGAATGGGACGACAGCTTCTACTGAGGATATTAAAAAGATTATCGCTGATATCAATAGCGTATTTACCAGCGATGGTATCTTGCTATATCTCGATGAGATTCAATATCTCAATAAGAAGCAGCAACAGTCATTATTGGAATTCGTTGAATCAGGAGATATCACTCTTATCGCCTCTACAACTGAAAACCCTTACTTCTACATTTACCCAGCTCTTTTATCTCGCTGCACTGTTTTTGAATTCAAAGCAATTCCTTCAAGCGATATAGTCAAAGGATTAGAGAGAGCAGGCCAACTATTAAAACTTAAATTTGACGATGATGCATTATCTCTATTAGCGGACTATTCGAATGGCGACATGCGAAAAGCTTTGAACAATCTCGATTTCCTCGAGCATTCATTGTCAAGCGAAAATCGCCTGATAACCCAGCAAATCGTCAATAATTTTATCGATAAAGGGAATATTTCCTATGATCGAGGAGAAGACAAACATTACGATAATCTATCGGCTTTGATGAAATCTTTGCGCGGAAGCGACGTAGACGCGAGCTTGTTTTATCTCGCTAAATTATTAGAGGGTGGCGATTTAATCGCTGCCTGCCGAAGACTCTTGTGCTCCGCTAATGAAGATGTTGGAATGGCTTATCCACAGATCATTTCTATTGTTAAATCAGCGGTTGATACCGCTTTGCAACTCGGTATGCCAGAAGCTCGATTACCATTATCTAACGCGGTTATTTTGATTTCGACCGCACCAAAAAGCAATTCTGCTTTGTCGATTGATGCCGCCATCGACGATATCCGTAAAGGCAAAGGAATTTCTGTTCCAAGAGCTTTGCAAAACACCCATTTTGATGGAGAGGAATCCGAGCAAAAAGGACAGAACTATCTCTACCCCCATCGCTATCCTCACCATTGGGTAAAACAGCAGTATTTGCCCGATGATATTAAGCAGTCAAAATACTACATCTATAAAGACAATAAATACGAGCAGGCTTTAAAAGATTACTGGGAAAAAATCAAAAAGGAATAACTATGCGAATAGTATTAACAACCGTAAATGAAGCATCAGTACAAATAAAAGGCAAGATAGTCGGCCAGATTGGTCGAGGCTATCTTTTGCTTGTCGGATTTACTGATGGGGACAATCGTGAAGTCGTGCAAAAGATGGCTGACAAAGTCCTCTCTTTGCGAGTCTTTCCCGATGAACATGGCATGATAAATATCTCTTTGCAGGATGTTGAAGGATCGATTCTTTCCATCAGCCAATTCACTTTATACGGTGACGTGATCAAAGGCAGAAGGCCTTCTTTTGTCAATGCTTTGAGACCTAATGAAGCCGAGCCTCTATACGATTATTTCAATCAATTGCTTGAAGAAAAGCACGGAAAGATATCTTCTGGTGTCTTTGGTGCGGATATGAAAGTCTTTTCAGTTAATGATGGGCCATTTACCCTACTGTTAGACAGCAAGGAACTGCTATCATGAAGATATTGATCGGCTTATCTGGCGGGGTTGATAGCGCTGTAGCCGCTTACCTATTGCAGCAGCAAGGCTATGAAGTCACGGCTTGTTTTATGCGCAACTGGGATGCTTTAGCGAACAATGATCAATTAGGCAACCCTACAATTAATGATTCGCAATGCCCTCAAGAAAAAGATTACGATGATGCGCGAAAAGTCGCAGATAAATTAGGCATTAAACTTTTGAGAATTGATTTCGTTAAGCAGTATTGGGACGATGTTTTCTCCTATTTGCTCTCAGAATATCGACAAGGCAGAACTCCTAATCCCGATATTTTTTGCAATAAATATATAAAATTCGGTCCGTTTTTGGATTTTGCTAAGGCGAATGGCTTTTCTTTGATCGCCATGGGCCATTATGCCAAAACAATCGAGCAAAACGGAAAGACCTATCTGCTTAAATCTTTTGATAAAAATAAAGACCAGACCTATTTTTTAAGCCAGATTAGCCAATATCAAGCCTCTTCTTGTCTGTTCCCTCTCGGAGACATCAATAAAGAAGAAGTCAGGCGGATCGCTCATGAATTAGGCCTCACCTCAGTGATGGATAAAAAAGATAGCACTGGTATTTGTTTTATTGGCGAGCGACGCTTCCGCGACTTTCTAATGAATTATCTCCCGGCTCAAAGAGGAAAAATTGTCGATATTGAAACTAAAAGAGTGGTGGGATATCACGAAGGAGCGATGTTCTATACGATTGGTCAGCGCCACGGCTTAGGCATCGGAGGGATCTCCGGAGAAGAAGCCAAAGGCTGGTTCGTGGTCAATAAAGATGTGAAGAAAAACATTCTTTATGTCGCTTCAGGGCAAGAAAATGACTACTTGCTCAGCGATTCTTGCACGGTCAGCAATATCAACTTTATCGCTGATGCTCCCAAAGAAGGTCAGCATCTATCCGCTAAGTTCCGATATCGCCAAGCTGATCAAGGGGTGACTATCCATTGTTTAGCGGATAATTTGATCGAACTTATCTTTGATAAACCTTATAAAGCTGTCACTCCAGGACAAGCAGCGGTTCTCTATGACGGAAATGTGTGTTTGGGCGGAGGATTAATCGAGCATATTTATCGCGATAAAAAGCAAATAGATATCTAGTTTTTATCATATTTATGTGATAAATTAACTTTAAGCAGGAAAAGAAATCTATCCTCGCCTCTCACAGAGAGTATCGCTAGGTGAAAAGATACAGAAGCCGATAGATGGGCCACTTCCGAAGATGCGGGCAATGCCGCCGGTCTACTACCGCATAGTAAGAATTAAGAGCAATACGCAATAGCGTGTGAATAAGGATGGTAACGCGGTTAAACATCGTTCCTTAAGGAACGTTTTCTTATCTATGGAGGAAATATTATGAAAAAAATGACAGCTGATCAAATTCGCCAAATGTGGCTCGACTTCTTTAAGAGCAAAGGCCACCACATCGAACCTGGGAGTTCGCTCATTCCCGTCAACGATCCGACTTTGCTATGGATAAATGCTGGTGTCGCCGCTTTGAAGAAATACTTCGATGGCAGCGAAATTCCTCCCAGCCGAAGAATTACCAATGCGCAAAAATCCATTCGCACCAACGATATCGAACATGTTGGTCACACTGCTAGGCACCATACCTTTTTCGAAATGCTCGGCAATTTCTCGATCGGCGATTATTTCCGAAAAGAAGCCATCGCTTTTGCTAGCGAGCTACTTTTTGATGCCAAATGGTTCGCTTTTCCAAGAGAGAAGATTTATATTACCTATCACCCTGATGATTTAGACACTAAAAGAGAGTGGCTCAGCCACGGCGTGAGCGAAGATCACCTCATTCCCATGGCTGACAACTTCTGGGAAATCGGCGCTGGTCCTTGCGGCCCTGATACCGAAATGTTCTTCGATCGCGGAGAAAAATACGATCTCCAGCATCAGGGAATCAAATTGCTAAAAGAAGATATTGAAAATGATCGCTATGTCGAGATTTGGAACATCGTCTTCTCGCAATTCAATTCCGAACCTGGCAAACCACGCAGCGAATATAAAGAATTGCCCAGCAAAAACATCGATACCGGCGCAGGATTAGAAAGATTCGCTTGCATCATTCAGGAGACTGAATCAAATTTCGAAACCGATTTATTCTGGCCAATCATTCAAAAAACTGAGATTTTATCGAAACATAAATACGAAGAGAACAAATTAGCATTCCGCGTGATTGCTGATCATATTCGCACTTTAACATTCGCTTTAGCGGATGGAGAAATGTTCTCCAATGAAGGACGCGGATATGTCTTAAGAAGACTTTTAAGACGCGCCGAAAGATACGGCCGAGTTCTCGGCATCAATCATCCATTCCTCTACGAACTAGTGGATGTCGTCCAGGAAATCATGCATGAATTCTATCCCTATATCGCCAACAAAGAGAATTTCATTATTAAAATGATCAAGAGCGAAGAAGAAAAATTCATAAAGACTCTCTCTAATGGCGAAACCCTTTTATTGAAGAATATCGAAGGAGTAAAAGTGCTTTCAGCTGCCGACATGTTCCGCTTATATGATACTTTTGGCTTCCCGAAAGAATTGACCATGGAAATCTGTGAAGAACACGGAGTAAGAGTCGACCTCGACGGTTTCAATCAATTGATGGAAGCACAAAAAGAGAGAGCTCGAAAAGCTCGCGGAGAGATGCAAAGCATGAATCGCCAATCCTACGATTTGATGAGCTGCACTTTGCCATCCACTTTCCTCTACCAAGCTGAGCCATTAGAAGCTAAAGTAATTGCTTTATTTGTCGATGGAGTGAAAGTCGATTCCATCTCCGACAGCGGTGATATAATGCTCGACAAAACCAATTTTTACGCCGAGAGCGGCGGACAAGTCAGCGACATAGGAACTCTAGAAAATTCGTTGATTGCTCTTAAAGTAATCAATGTTAATAAAGCTCCAAATCAACAGCATTTGCACCATGTTGATGTGATGTTTGGAGAGGTTAAAGTTGGCGATGTCTTAACCGCATCAGTCGACCAGCAAAGACGCTTAAGGATCATGCGCAATCACTCCTCAGTTCACCTCTTGCAGAAAGCCCTTAGTGAAGTGCTAGGTGATCACATTGCTCAACACGGCTCTTTCGTGAGCGATGAATATTCTCGCTTCGACTTTAATCACTTTGAAAAGTTGAGTTCTGAACAGCTAAATGAAGTGGAAAGAAAAGTGAATTTGTGGATTGCGGAAGCTCTGCCAAACAACACTCAAGTTCTCCCCATTGAAGAAGCTAAAAAACTCGGAGCCAAAGCTTTGTTCAACGATAAGTATGGCGATGTCGTACGCGTCGTATGCTTTGGTGATGTCAGCAAAGAGTTCTGCGGTGGAACTCATGTGAAAAACACCGAAGATATTGGCGTTTTTGCCATCGAATTTGAAGAATCTATTGCAGCTGGCATCCGCCGCATTCAAGCAAGAACCTCTAATGGTGCTTATGAATTAATCAAGCGTCGCGAGGCGATTTTACATCGCGTTATGAAGGATTTAAATGTCACTTCTATGAGCGAGATTAACGGCCGCTTAGCCAATCAAAAGAGCGAATTTGAAGAAGTCAAAAAGAATCTCGCAATTTTGGAAGATAAATTGGCTCAATCACAAGCAAATAATCTTCAAAAAGAATTTGAAAAAAGAGGCGATCTTTCCGTATTAGTCAAATCATTTAAAGGCAGCAAACGCTCTGATTTACTCTCCTTAATTGACCATTTAAAACAAGATAATAATGAATATGCTATCGTTTTTATCGGGCAAGATAACAGCGCCATTTCAATCGTGGTAGCCTGCTCAGAGAAAGCTATTAAAGCAGGTTATAAAGCTGGAGAATTGGTCCGACAAGTCTCTCGCCTGTTGGATGGCAGTGGCGGAGGCCGTGATGACCTTGCCAGCGGAGCGGGAAAATCGATTGATAAGATACCTGATACTATTCGCCAAATTAAAGAATTATTTAAATAGATGAAAAAGATTTTAGGACTTGATTTAGGGACGACCACACTCGGCATTGCCCAAAGCGACAGCTTAGGCTTTGTCCATGGAGTAGAGACTTTTCGCTTTCCCAAAAATCAATATATCATCGCTCGCCAACATGTCTTGAAACTAGTCGAAGAGTTAGAGATTGAAGAGATCGCTCTCGGCCTTCCTCTTCACCTAAGCGGTCAGATGAGCGACATGGCCAATAACGCTATGCGCTTCCGCGATGACTTATTAGCCGCTAATCCTAATCTAAGAATTGCGATGGTGGACGAAAGATTATCGAGCGTCACGGCTCACGACACCATCAGCGCCCGAGGAATGAGCCACGAGCAGAGAAAACAAAATGTCGATAAAATCGCTGCCTGTGTTATTCTAGATACGTACATACGCACAAAGGAATTCAATCATGGAAAATAAAAAAATAGACAACCATATCATCATAACTGACAGCGAGGGAAAAGAACATATCATGGAGATTCTTTTCACTTACGATCACCCAGTTCGCAAAACCTCATATGTGTTCTTTTATGATCCAGAGCACCCCGAAGAAGTCATCGCGATGCGATATAACGAAGAGGGCGAACTGATCGAGATTGAAGACGACGAAGAATACGAAGAGGTCGAAGAAGTTTTCAATGCCTTCAACGAAGATCCCGCCATCAAAGAATCCTAATCAATAGTTTATATAACAAAAAAAGAAAGGTGAAATCTCACCTTTTCTTTATAATACCCAGAATACCAAGATTCCTAACACTGCGCTTATTGCGAGAATTGCGATGGGGTGAGGGCTTTTCTTTTTAAAGTGCTTATAGGCAAAATAAAAACTAAAAACCATTACGAATATTACTATTGATTCGCGATAGGTAGAAGTAAAAGCATATCCTTCAGTATTTGTGGAGGAAATAACGAGCTTCAGCATAAAGATCAAAGCAGTAGCAAAGATAAGACCTAGGACGATTGGGCGAACTCCTGATAAAGCGCCTTTTACAAAGCGATTGTTGAGAAATTTCTTCATGATTAAGGCAATGATCAATATGACAATAAATGATGGTAAAACAACACCCATAGTGGCGCAGAATGCTCCGAAAATTCCACCCACTTGAGACCCGACAAAAGTCGCAATATTGATAGCAAAGGGCCCAGGAGTTGACTCGCTGATAGCGATGAAATCAGCAATGCCGGCATCAGTAATCCAATTTCGCGCCACAACTTGCTCTTGAATCAGGGCAATCATTCCATAGCCACCGCCAAAAGTAAATAAGCCAATTAAAAAGAAAACGTAGAATAATTCAAGGAAAATCATCTTTTTTGTTCTCCTTTATTCAAAGCGGTAGCGACGATGCCAATGACCATTCCTAAAAGAATGAGCATGATGGAAAGCGACAATCTAAAGCTGCCAATATTGAGATTTATGTCAAAGAAAAAGGAAAGAAAAGTGAGGATGGTGGTCAGAGAAAATAAAGCGATCGTCAGCTGAGTTAGCTTCACGATTTTGCGTAGCTTTAGCACCGCATCAATCAGCAAAACAATAACGCCTGAACGAATGCCTAAAAAAGCGGCGCTGACGATATCCCATGATAAGAACGTTTGGTAAAAAAAGGAGATTAAAAGAATCACGATAAAGGAAGGCATGACTAATCCCAGAGTAGCGAAGAAGCTGCCCCAAAAGCCACCCACTCGATACCCCACGAACGTGGCAGTATTGACCGAAATCGGGCCGGGAGTAGACTCGCTGATGGATAAGACATCAAACATCGTGCTCTGGTCAATCCAATGGTTCTTTTCGACGACTTCCCTTTCGATAATTGAAATCATGGCATAGCCACCGCCAAAAGTAACTGCCCCAATTTTCATGAAGGTCAGAAACAGATTAACTAGGGTGGCAAAGCGATTCTTTTTCGGCATGTCTTATATTATATATAAATATATCAGTTAAATAAACTATGGAAATTGTTCTAGCCTCTTGCTATAATAACGCATGCTTATTTAATAATAAATAAAGAGGGAATGCATATGAACGAAAGATTAAAAATAACGAAAGTTGGCTATCAAAAGTTGCAAGAAGAACTCCGCACTTTAATCGATGTGACGAGAGACGAAGTCAAGGCTCAGCTTGCTGAAGCAAGGGCTCAGGGCGACTTGAGCGAAAATGCTGACTATGATGCCGCGAGAAACAAACAAGCTGAAGTCGAAGCTAGAATTAAACAAATCGAAGATATTTTAGAGACAGCGGAAATCATCGAAGAATCAAAGCACACCAATCGCGTTGCCCTCGGTTCAACCGTCACCATCAAAGTCCTATCCACTGGCAGCGAACAACGCTATAAGATTCTCGGCACCATCGAGAGCGATCCATTCAACGGAGTTATCTCCAACGTCTGCCCTCTCGGCGAAGCCATTGTCGGCAAATCCGTCGGCGAACTAGTGGAAGTCAAAGGTCAAAAGCCTTATAAAGTCGAAATTCTCCGAATTGAAACTAGCGAAAACGGAAAAGATTCTAAATAGTCGTTTCTTTTTCCAAAATATTAAATTCTAAAGCCTCCTAATAAATAGGAGGTTTTTTAAATGATTAAAATTATTATCGGGGTAGTGATCGTCGCTTTTATTGTCATCGGTGGCTTTTTGCTCCTTGACCCAAAGCTGTCCAACAACAATAGCGGCAATGTCGCGGAAGTAGATTCCACTAATTCCTATTCCATCGAAGGCGAAATTAGCAAGGAAGGAACTTACAAAATTAGCGGTTTGGTGACGATGGCTGACCTCATCGAAGCAGCGGGAGGAGTCACTAGCAATGCCGACAACCTAGCTTATTTAGATACTGCTGAACTAACTATTGGAGATACCTATTACATCTCGCCAAAGTACGATGTATCCGATGTATGCAACGATAAGCCTATCATCAAAATCAACATTAATGATGATGGTGCTGAAGAGATGACCATTGTCACCGGTATTACTACCACAGTGGCGAATTCGATTGTCAGCTATCGCAATGAGAATGGCTCTTTTGAAACTCTTGAAGATTTGATGGATGTGTATGGAATTGGCAATGCCACTTATCGAAAAATTAGAAATTACGTCACTTTGAAGTAGTGGTTATTCTCCTCTTATTCATTGCCTTTTGGCTCGGACTATCCTGGAAATACAGCTTCGTGATTTTTGGCATAGTCATTCTCTTCTTATTAATTTTCATCGGCAAAAGGCACGGTAAGAAAATATTGTTTTTTGCGGTTATCATTTCAGCTGTGGGGATAGCCTATAGCTATCTATCAATCGATTTGAAACGCGAGAGATATGAAGGATTTGTCTATGAATCAAAAGACAATTATTTTCTGATTCTTTCGGGAGGGGAGAGACTTTATTGCTATGTTAAAGATCATGACTATGAGATCGGTGATTATCTATCGATAGTGGGAGACAAGCAAGACTTAAGCTTTACTCAAATTGAGTCGAGTTTTAACTTTGAATCCTTTCTCAATCATCGAGGTGTCAAATATCGTTTATATCCAAAGAAAATTTCCGTTAATTTCAAGAATCCTATCCGGCTTAAGTTTTACCGAAAGTGGTTTTTATCTCATTTTGATAAAAATACAAAAAGTTTGATCGACGCAATCTTATTTTCTAATAAAGATGAAACAGGATCAGTAGAGAGAATTGGAGATTTACATCTAGCTACCTTGGTATCAGCCAGTGGCGTTTACATTTATTTTTTCCTCCGCTGTTTGGAATTTTTGCTGAGTTTTAAACTAAAAGAAAAGTGGGCGAAGTTTTTGCCTCTATTTTTTCTCACTTTTTATGGCATTTTTACTTTTCCGCGCTTTACGATTATTCGAATCTTGGTGATGAGCTTGGCGAGATGGCTGAATCACTATGCTCTTAAAAATTACTTTTCAAATCATTCAGTCATCGGCATAGTTGGTTCGCTCTTTCTTTTGCTGAATCCTTTCTTAGCCTATCAAGACAGTTTCATTCTTGGATTCGGCATTCCTATTTTCTTCACTTTTATTAATAAGATTACTGATCGTTTCACAAAATACCCAAAGAAAATGATCGAGACTGCTTTTCTATTGGTCTTTTTTCTTCCTTTTGAGCTGAAATACTACCAATCCGTTTCTTTACTAAGCCCCATTGCACAAGTCATTCTTACCCCGCTTTTTCTGCTATTAGGAGGATCCTCTCTTTTGTCATTTTACGGCTTGCCAATTTATCCAGTTGTTAATTTCTTTGGGTTGCTAATTACTTATATCATCAAGCCCATATCTTTTTTAAAAATAGAGATTCATGCCGGAGAAATGCGAGACTGGATGGTGCTTATTTACTATTTCCTATACGGAGCATTCATCTACTATTTAGCCAATGGCTTCCGCATTATTTATCGGCCTATTAGCATAACTTTATTGAGCTTCTTGCTCATTTATCTCGTTCCCTTCCGCAATGTGACAAGCAACCAAGTGTCTTTCATTAATGTCGGCCAAGGCGATGCGTGTTTAATACGAGAGCAAAACAAAACCATCTTAATTGATACTGGTGGGTCAATTTATCGCGACATCGCCAAGGACTGTCTGATTCCATATTTTAAAAAGCAGAAAATATACGATATTGATTATGTGATTACGACCCACGATGATTTTGACCATTCAGGATCGCTTGATTCTCTCCAAGATAATTTTCGAATTAGAAACTATATTCATAAAGCTGAGGATTTTCCTTTTTGCTATGGAAATATCACAATTGAGAACTACAATCAGCACATTGCCACAAACTCAGATGAGAATGAGCAATCTTTGGTCTTGGGTTTTCGCTTTATGAAGCGAGACTTTCTTATCATGGGAGATGCCCCCATTGCCATCGAAAAGAAAATGATGAAGGATTACTCTCACATTCCTTGCGATGTATTGAAAATTGGGCATCACGGATCAAGCACATCGACATCCTATCCGTTCATTAAGTTTTTAAGCCCTAAGGAAGCTATTATATCCGTCGGCTTTAATTATTATGGCCACCCATCAAATCAAGTCCTAAATATATTAAAAAAGGCCGATGTGTCGATCAGGCGAACTGACCTTGAAGGAACAATTGATTATTTCAACTACATTTTTATGTAGTTTTTTGTCATAATGTTTACATGGTTTATTTGATATTTGGGAACCAAACACCCACGATTAAAAAAAGGCTTGCTGCCATTATCAAAGAAAGACTTCCGGATAATGATGAGATGAATTATGTTCGCTACGATGGCAGCAACACATTGATTCAGGAATGCATCGACGATGCTAATTCTTTGCCTTTGGGATATGATCACAAGGTGGTCGTGGTTGAATCATGCTATTTTCTATTGAAGCCTAGACCACGGAATAAAATTGAGAGCGAGCAAAAATACGATCTACTGACTAAATTTATCGAAAAGCCTTCAGAAGAATGCGATTTGATTTTAATCGCCCCCTCTTCCAACATCGATAAAAGCGGAGAAATCTATCAGATGATTCAAAAGCATGGAAAGACCTTCGAAATCGTCGATCCAACCGCTGATCAATGGAAAAGCTATGCAGTCCATTACTGCCGCGATCTCAAGCAATTAAAAATCGATAATGAGGCTTTATTGGAGCTTAGCCAAAGGACTTCTGGAGATGTCGCTCTGTTTCAAAATAGCGTGGCTATTCTAGAGCTTTTCACCGATCACATCACCTATGATGACGTAATTAAAATGGTTAATAGGCCATTAGAGGACAATGCCTTTTTGATTTTTAACCATCTCCTTCAACATAATAATTCCCAGGCAATTGGACTATTTCGCGACTTAAAAGTGGCGATGGTGGAGCCAATCACTCTCATCGGTATGCTGGCTAATCAATTTCGCTTGTTGAATCAGATTTCTTTCCTTTATAAAAAGGGTTTAGAGTCCAATGCGATCGCTAATGAACTCCATATTAACCCAATTCGCGCTCAGATTATGATGCGATCCATTCGCTCAATCTCACAAGCTGCTATCAATCAAACTCTCGATGATCTATTTGAGCTAGATACGCAAATTAAAAGCGGTCTCGTAGACCGCTATTATGCATTTGAATTATTTCTAATCAATTTCAAGAATCGCTAAAACTTATTTAATCGAATTAACTAAACGTTGTAACTCACCCTTTTGACGAGCAGCAGTGTTTTGGTGTTGGACGCCATCGCTAACAGACTTGTCGATAAGGCGGAAAGCTTCCACTAAAACCGCTTCGGCTTTGGCTAAGTCCTTAGCTTCAACTGCTAACTTAACTTTTTTAGTGGCGGTTCTCATCGCTGATTTTGCGGATGAATTTCTAACGCGGGCTTTCTCGTTTGTTTCAATGCGTTTAATTTGTGATTTTATGTTTGCCATAGATGTTCCTCTTTCAATATCGGTAGTTATGTTATCAAATGTCGTGAAATAATGCAAATTATTTATGTGTTATTTTCCATTTCCCTTTTGGAGAACGGCCACTTCATAAACGAAATCATTGACGGTTGTCATCGTTCCAAGCTTATCTTCGGGGAGGTCAATCGTGAATTTATCTTGCACTTCTTTAATCAATTCGACATAGTTCATGGAGTCTCCTCCGAGATCGTCGATCCAGTGAGCATCATCTTCGATTTTGAAGGCTGACAAGACGAGGACTTTGGAGAAGATTTCTCTCATAGGAACAAGGATTTCCTTGATGGTCTTTTCATCGAATCCATCGAATTTTTTCGCTTCTTTTTTTGCGTTGATTGAGATGTAGTCAGCCGAATCGCTTTCCAAAGCTTTTTTAACTATGAATCGCTTGACTTTTATCCCGTTTGCCAATGGGAGTTTATTCTTTGCTAAATACACTTCAGAAATTTTGGCATGGTGCGGCAGATGTTTTGATCTCTCTTTAACCTGTTCCTTCACTGACTCCAGCTGCTCGTCAGTGACCTCGTTGTCCAGATCCAAAACTAGGGCAATCTTTTCTTCGTGCGAACTTTTAGCTTTCACTCCCAGCACGCATAGATGAGTGACGTGGGGAAGACCTTTAAATGCATCTTCGAGTTCATCGGGGAATATGTTTTCTCCATCGGCATTGATGATGACATCCTTGATTCTCCCTTTGAGATAGTAGCTGCCATCTTCTTCCATTTCTGCGATATCGCCAGTATGGAAAAAGCCATCTTCGTCGATAGAAGCCTTCTGCTCTTGACCGCCGATAATTTCTCGGACATGCAAGGCAGGAGATTTAACTAAAAGCTCGTGATTTTCATTGATTTTATAAATGACACCATGGAATGGTTTTCCAATGCTGCACTTTAACCTCTCTTTTACATCGCTAGAAAGTTCAACGGACGTTACTCCAATCTCAGTCATTCCATAGCCGTTGCAAAGAGGATATCCTAATCCATTGATTGCTTTAGCGGTATCAGTGGAGAGAAATCCTCCACCCGAAATGCAGAATCTGATCTTTGGACCAAGGAGCATTTTTTGAATCACTTTGCGAGTGACATCCCAGCCGGCTTTTCCAGCTTCGCTCTTGGTGATTTTGCCGAGATTGTATTCCATTAATTGAGTAAATAGAACTCTCTTATCTCCTTCTAATAGATCGACTTTTCTTTTTTAAGGCGAGGCTGTCCCAGAATAATGGCACGCTGTAGACGTGAGTGACGCCAGCTTTTTGGCATATCTTTTGAATTTCACTCGGAGTAATCGAGCTGGGGAAAACGAGAGTTTTTCCGTAGAAGGTATACCAGAGAAAAACCGCGACGAAACCAAAGATATGATGGAAAGGAATCATCGCCAAAATTTTGATTTTGCCAAATTGCTTTGGATACATGATTTCTTTCGTCTCTTTTGCCATATCTAATGAGCAGCAGAGTTGATGGCAGATAGCTTCGCCATTGTAAATCATTAATTTCACATCGCCAGTGGTGCCGCTGGAGCAAAAAATGATCTCATCATCCCAAACGGGAGCAAAAGAATTATCTGATTTAACATCGGTGAGATCATCGCTTGAAATCTTCGTGACTTCGTAATTGTAAATGTCATCGGTGATGATGGCGACAGCGTGGCTTTGCTTGAGAATATTTTGCGCGGCTTCTTTTGGGAGTCTAGCATCGATTAATAAGGGTTTATATCCTGCCATGAGAATAGCCCAGAAGATCTCTCCCCAGTGGTGATTGTTAGCGACTTTTAGTCCCACCGGATGATGCAAGCCATCGGCTTTAAGAATGTTAGTTATCGTGGAGGCAAACGCCAAAGCGTTAACCTTCATCTTTTTATATTTATAATGCTTGAGTTTGCCTTTGATATCGTAATATTCAACCGCTACTTGGCTGGCGTTTCTTTTGCAAAGAATACCGAAAATGTCCTGCATTCGCTTCGGCGTCTCCATCACAAGCGAAGCTGACATCAAGAAGTCGTTGATTTTTTTGTATTCCGGATACATGAGATAATCCCCCTACATCTTTCACAAATCATATTAGATATTTTATTTTTTGTCGAGTAAACCGTGAAAATTGACTTTGACACCCTGCTCATCAATATCGAGAATCGCGAACGACAGATCGTTTCCATCGCGAGAAAAAGAAATCGCTCCTGGGTTGATATAAGCAATCCCATCTTCAACTTGATATTTTCGAGCATGGGTATGCCCAAAAACAAAGATTTTCACCTTATGTTTTCTTAAGAAAGCGGATGAGATCATGGGGTTGTGCTGCATAAAAAGCATTCCATAGGGAGTGTTGATCATTAACTTTTCTGGCAAGTTATTGTCCCAATCGCGATTTCCCTTCACCGTCTCAAAAGGAAAGATGCTGGAAGAGGTAGTTTCGCTATCTCCAGCATGGAGGTATAAATCGCAATCGGGGAATTTTTTATAGATCTCATCAAGAGCCCGGTTATTGCCGTGGCTATCTGAGCATAAAGCAATTTTCATAGACACATTTTAATGTATTTTGTTAACAAAATGAATTATTATTGAGTTGATGGAAAAAGAAAATCTACGCCTTGTATTTATGGGCACCCCCCGCATCAGCGCTTATGTGTTCGAATCCATGATTGAAGATGGCTATCATTTTGTCGGGCTCATCGCTCAGCCAGATCGGCCCGTCGGAAGGCATGGCGAACTCGAAAAAGTACCGACAAAATTAGTGGCCGAAAAATATGGAATTCCTGTTTTTCAGCCTTTAAAAATACGCAAGGAATATGAATTCGTCAAAGATTTGGAACCTGATTTAATCATCACTCTAGCCTATGGGCAAATTGTTCCCCAAGGTCTTTTGGACATTCCTAAATACGGATGCCTAAATCTCCATGGCTCGCTGCTTCCTAAATATCGTGGCGCTGCGCCTATTCAATACGCTCTCATCAATAATGAGAAAATGACGGGAATGACACTCATGGAAATGATTGCTGAAATGGATGCAGGGCGCATGTATGCGAAGCAAAAAGTCGAGATAACACCAGATGATAATGCCACCTCGCTATTTAAAAAGATGGGGTTGGCTGCCAAAGACTTAATCTTGGAAAATTTGCCCTTATATGTCGATGGCCAACTGCCGGGAGAACTGCAAAACGAGAACCTGATCACTTTTGCTCCGACAATTAAAATCGAACAAGAGAGAATCGATCTGTCCCAAGAAGCCGACCAAATCCTCGGCTGGATTAGAGCTCTCAGCGATAGACCAGGAGCGTATTTCATCCTCGATGGGGCAAAGATCAAAGTATTCCGCGCTGAATTAGTTAAATTGCCTGCTAAAGGACAAGTAGGCGAGGTTATCAAGGCCGACAAAGACGGCCTCGTCATTCAATTGAACGGAGGGCAACTCTCCTTGCTGGAAGTTCAAAAAGAAGGCAAAAAAAGAATGGATTATCGCTCATTTATTAATGGGAACCATCAATTATTCGGGCGAATCTTCGAGTAAAGACTAGCAATAACTAGTCTTTTTCTTTACTATATTCTTATGAATAAATCACTGGAATTATCAGTTCATCAACTCGTGGACTTTCTTTTGCGCAAAGGTGATATCGATAATCGCGTCTTTAACCGCAGCTCGATGCAAGAAGGCAGCCGCATCCACGCCAGCTTTCAAGAAAAGCAAGGCAGCGAGTACATCAGCGAATATCCTTTGAAGCATACTTTTGTCATCGACGAAGTGACAATTGAGCTGCAGGGGCGGGCTGATGGAGTCATCAAAAAAGATGCCGATGAATTCCTCATTGACGAGATTAAATCTTCGGTCGTGGATTTAGGGACTTTCAGGGAAGAAAATAACGAATGGCATCTAGGGCAGGCTAAATGCTATGCCCTGATGTTTCTCTATGAGCAGCATCTCTCTCATGTCGGTGTGAGAATGACTTATATTCGCCAAGGCAAAGAAAAAGAACGAATGGTCGATTACTACAGCTTTCTCAAAGAGGAGCTAGAGCAATTCGTCTACGGGCTCCTATATGATTATCTCGCTTTTATGAATATCGTCTTCCGCCATCAGGAAGAGCGCGATATCTCAATCAAAAATATGCAGTTTCCTTTCGACAAGTATCGTCGAGGTCAAAGAGAGCTAGCTAAATATGCCTACGGAATCACTAAAAATGGTGGTCGCTTCTACTGCGAAGCGCCTACTGGAATTGGCAAGACCATGTCGACGCTCTTTCCGTTTATCAAATCTCTCAGCGATGATGAGCACAGCAAGATCTTTTATCTGACCGCTAAGACATCGGGAAAAGAAGCAGCTTATGAAGCGGCGGAACTGCTGAAGAGCAAATCGCTCGTTTTAAACGACATAGTGGTGACCGCAAAAGATAAAATATGCTTTTCTTCTGGTCAAGCCTGCAATCCAGATGAATGCCCCTTTGCGAAGGGATATTACAATAAGATTCAGAGCGTCTTAAAGCAATCTCTCCTCGATCATTCCACTTTTAATTATGAAACCATCGTGAAAATAGCTAGAGAGAACGAGCTTTGCCCTTTTGAACTAGAACTCGATTTATCCTTGTTCTGCGACTTAATTATCTGCGATTACAATTATGTATTTGACCCTATTTCATATATGAAAAGGTACTTTGATGAAGATGCCAGCCATTTCTTAGCCTTGGTCGATGAAGCTCACAATCTCGTTGACCGCTCTAGAGATATGTATAGCGCTTCTGTCAGCTATATCGCCTTTTTAAAAGCTCGCAAGTCGATACGTAAAGTCAAGCATTCACGATTGAAAAAGATGATGAGCAAACTGGACAAGATGTTCCAAGAAATCACAACATCTAATCCTGAGGGGAATACGATTTTGGAAGATCTGCCTGAAGAGAATTTCAAGCTTCTCACTTCTTTTATCAACCTGATGCAAGATCTCAATAAGAATGAGCACGAAGTCGTCAGCAAAGATCTATTAGAATTCTATCTTGAAGCGAATCGTTTCATGCGAATCAGCGAGTTTTATAGCGAGAGATACATCGCCTATTATCAGGTTGGTGATGATATCAAGATTCATCTATTTTGTTTGGATGCTTCACATTTTATCTCATCGATGACCGATCGCTTAAAAGGGAGCGTCTTCTTCTCTGCGACTCTATCCCCTATCGAATATTTCATCGATACTCTCGGAGGGAAAAAGGACAGCGATCCGACTTTGATTCTGCCCTCGCCATTTCCCGCTAGTAATTTTAAATTAATGGTGGCGCCAAAAGTATCAGTCAAATACAAAAATCGCGAAGCTTCCTACGAAGAAGTGGCGGAATACATCCGCGCCTTTACCGGTGTCAAAACTGGCAACTATTTTGTCTACACCCCCAGCTATGAATACTTGGAAAAACTTCTGGGATTCTTCTCCGATAAAGATTTTGTTTTCTACCGTCAAAACCGCGATATGACCGACGAAGAGAAGGAGGATTTCCTCAATCACTTCACCAGTCATCCTGTTGAGACAACGGTGGGCTTTTTAGTGATCGGTGGCTCTTTTGCCGAAGGCATCAATCTCATCGATGACCGCTTAATCGGGGCGGTGATTATCGGAATTGGAATGCCGCGCATCAACTTTGAGAGCGACCAAATAGCCGCTTACTATAAAAAGCAAGAGAAACCAGGCCACGATTACGCCTATCTCAATCCCGGCATGAATAAAGTCATGCAAGCGGTGGGAAGAGTGATCAGAAGCGAAGAGGACCGCGGGGCCGCTCTTCTGATCGATGAAAGGTACATGTATCGCCAATATCAAGACCTCTTCCGCGTCGAGTGGAGCAATTATCTCGTGGTTCTCAATTCTCAAGAAGTGACAAATCATCTCTTAAAATTCTTTAAGAAATAACTTTTATGCTATAATACCCGAGCAAATATGAATATTGATCAAAAGAAAATACGAAACTTCTCCATCATCGCTCATATCGATCACGGCAAGAGCACTCTTGCGGACCGAATTTTAGAAGCGACTGGCACCATCGAACAGCGGGAAATGAAAGAGCAAATCCTCGATTCCATGGAGCTGGAAAGAGAAAGAGGCATTACCATCAAGCTCAATGCGGTAACTCTGAATTATCACGCTGATGATGGCAATACTTATATTTTTAACTTAATTGACACTCCTGGGCATGTCGACTTCACCTACGAAGTATCTCGTTCTTTAGCCGCTTGCGAAGGGGCGATTTTGGTGGTGGATGCCACGCAAGGTGTGGAAGCCCAAACCCTCGCGAATACTTATCTGGCCATCGACAATGATTTAGCAATCTTGCCAGTCATCAATAAAATTGATTTGCCGAGCGCTAGACCTGACTTATGCCGCCACGAAATCGAAGAGAAGATTGGCATTGATTGCACCGATGTCGTCGAAGTATCGGCTAAGACCGGTTTTCACATCCATGAACTCTTAGAGACCATCGTCAAAGATGTTCCACCGCCTCATGGCGATGTCGATGCTCCTTTAAAGGCTTTGATTTTTGATAGCTATTACGATTCTTACCGAGGAGTAGTAATTCTCATTCGCATCATGGATGGCAAAGTAGAAATTGGCAATGATATTTGCCTGATGCAAGCTAATAAAAAATATCAGGTCACCGAATTAGGAATCCATGGCTCGCACCCAATAAAAGTCGACAGTCTCTCCGCTGGAGAAGTCGGCTATTTATGCGCTCAAATTAAAGACATCAAGGACGTCCATCCTGGCGATACCGTCACCCATGTCATTCGCCCAGCCGCGAAAGCTTTGCCCGGTTATCGCGTGATGAACCCGATGGTATTCTGCGGATTATATCCGGTTTATTCTGATGATTATCACGAATTAAAAGACGCGCTGGACAAACTATCTTTAAGCGATGCTTCTTTGCAATACGTAGCTGAATCCAGCCAAGCCTTAGGCTTTGGCTTCCGCTGTGGTTTTCTCGGCCTCCTCCATATGGACATCATTCAGGAGCGCTTGGAGAGAGAATATGACCTCGATTTAATATTGACCGCCCCCAGCGTTATCTATCACATCCATATGACCGACGGGACTATCATTAATTTGGACAACCCCAGTAAGCTGCCAGATAGCTCGCGAATTGATCACATCGAAGAGCCTTATGTCAAAGCTTCAATCATGACTCCCAGAGAATATATAGGAGCGATTATGGAGCTCTGTCAAGAGAGGCGCGGCATCTACGAAAACTTAGAGTATTTCGATGAGACCAGAATGATCTTAACTTACGAATTGCCTCTAGCAGAAATTATTTATAATTTCTTTGATAAATTAAAGAGCTATACAAAAGGTTATGCTTCTTTCGACTATGAATATTCTTCCTACCGCCAGAGCGAGCTCGTCAAGCTCGATGTTATGCTCAACGGAACCGTAGTCGATGCTCTCAGCAGCATCATCTATCGCCCCGATGGTTACAAAAGAGGATTAGGAGTCATTCGCAAGATTAAAGAAGTCATACCTAGACAGCAATTTGAAATTCCAATTCAAGCCGCTATCGGCGGGAAAGTAATTGCTAGATGCGATGTCAAAGCGGTCCGAAAAGATGTCTTAGCTAAATGCTATGGCGGAGATATTTCTCGCAAAAAAAAGCTTCTAGAAAAGCAAAAAGAAGGCAAGAAAAGGATGAAAAAGATCGGATCAGTCGAAGTTCCCCAAGAAGCCTTTATGTCAATCTTATCGATTGACGACGAGGATAATTAGTTTTAATTTAGTAGAATATTAGTAGTTATTTTGGTTTTATACTTGCGTTGTTTTTCTAATTGTTTATATAATAAAGCCAGAAAGAGGTATCTTTTATGGGCAACAATGATTTAGCAATTCGTTTTACCGAGAATAAATATTCGACTCGCATTGAAGTCAGCAAAGAACTGAAAATGTCGCTAATCGATAATATCTGGGCCAACATCCTTTCTTATCGCAGCGCTTTCAATCAATATCTGAATATCAAAAGTATCGATCGCAATTCTTTTTTGGTCTGCTATTGTCCGACAGTCACGGGTTCGATTAATGAACTAGATGCCAAGCTCCTTCGCATCCTCCGCGAATATATGCGCATGAATCCCAACAATGGTGATGTCAAGCAATTTGAAGATGCCTGTTTAATCAAATCACTCCAGTCCATCGCCGACAAATATGATCTAGATGTGACTGAACCATATCTGAGGACTTTAGTGCAAGGCGATATGCGAGAGATTTCTAGCACACATCGCATTTTATTGCATTATTTGAACGCCCTAACCTTAATTAAGAGCAAATTTTCTAGCCCCATCGACATAGATTTCTTGGCGGAATTATATGCTAAGTTAATCGGCAATCCAGAGCTGACGAGCTTCTATCGGACCACTGATGATAAAAACCCCGAAAATCGCGTGATTATTGATCGCGTTTACACTTGTGCTCCTGTTAATTTAATCGAATCCTTAATGAATGGCCTGTTCGCATTTATTCAAGGCGGAAAAGGCAGCGGTCTCGTCAAGAGCATCGCCACCTATTATTACATCAACTACATTCGCCCATTCCCATCTTTTAGCGATGAAATCGCTTTATTGATGGCTAAGGCTGTTCTAGCGCATTCTGGGCTTTCAGAATTCGGGGCTCTCATCCCCTTAGAGTCACTCCTCACAGAGAATCAAGATGTGATCGCTAAACTCTTCCTAGAAGTCCAAAAAACCAATGATTTGACCTATTTTGTGAACTATGCGGTTGCTTATATCGATGACAAATGCGAAAAAGTTCTCGATTACATCGCTAATCGCAGCAGCGAGCAGATGAAAAAAGATTATTATCGCGCCGAAGAAGTGGCCAGCGAAAGCGCTGCCCCAAAAGTCGAAGTTCGCCATGATCCAATCCCTGTTGAAGAAGATCACCCAATCATCACTGTTATCGCTCCAAAAGAGCCCATAATCGAGAAGAAAGTCGCCCCTGTTCTTGAAAAGAAAGAAGCTCCAATAGCTCCAGCCGTGGAAAAAGTGGAGACTCGCGAGGTTCAAATAGAAAAGATCGCTGTCAGCTATATTCCTCCTGTGCTTGATGAAAAGCAAGCTTGCCGATTAGAAGAGCACCTTTTGGAATTAGATCCTTCTTTAAAGCGCAATGAAGCAAAATTCTATGCTCGCCACTGCACTTTAGGCAAGAAGTATACCATCGCCCAATGCAAGAAGGCGCTGGGGTGTGCCTATGAGACCGCGCGAACAAGTATGGACCATTTGATGGACTTAGGGTATTATCGTAAGGAAATGGTGAAAAACAAAAACGTTTATACTCCCATTCCCCGAAACTAGAAAGGAACTCTTATGGAGAATTTATTAATATTTATTATTATCATCATCGCCGCGGCTATCATCGCCTTGATTGCCTTTATCATTCACCGCGTCATGCATCCCAAGCTCAAAGAAGAGAAAAAAGATGAGAAAGAAATTATCAAAGAAGAATTAGATCGCGTCCTTGTCCCAATTGATGATGAAAAGACTGCTAATGAAATTAGCAATTACAAAGATAAGGAAGATGATAAGTAAGCCATTATCCCTCTACATTCACATTCCATTTTGTGAACACATTTGCCATTACTGCGACTTCCCAAAGTTGCAGTATTTTACTTATTTGGCCAAGAAATATCTCGCGAAGCTCAAAGAAGAATTAGATGGCTATGCCATCAACCATCGCTTGGATACCATCTATATTGGGGGAGGAACTCCCACTGCTTTAGAAGATGATTTATTTGAAGAACTTTTAAAGATGGTTCAGCCCTATCTAAAAGGCGTGAAAGAATTCACTGTCGAAGCTAATCCCGAATCGCTCACACACAGCAAATTAGTACTATTAAAGAAATACGGAGTCAACCGCATCTCCCTGGGAGTGGAATCCACCGACGAGAGAATTCTCAAACTTCTCAATCGCCATCACACTTTCGAAGATGTCAAAAACGTGATTAAAAGCGCTAGAGAATTAGGCTTTAGTAATATCAATGTCGATTTGATTTTAGGCTTGCCGCAAGTGGACAAAAAACTCCTTTCAATGGACATTGATCGACTGATAGCTTTAGGAGTAGAGCACATTTCCTGCTACTCGCTCACCATCCATCCTCACACCAAATTTTATCTCGACGGCTTCAAAGAAGTCAGCGATGATTTCTCTCGCGAACTATACGATTTAATTGCCGACAAACTAAAGGAAGCCGGATACGTCCATTACGAAGTAAGCAACTGGGCAAAGCCCAATTATTATAGCCTTCATAACATGACTTATTGGAAGGATGAGCAGTATTACGGCATTGGCCTGGGCGCTAGTGGTTTCATCGGCAAGTATCGCTACCGCAATACCTACAGCATCACCAAATATAACGATGGTGCATTTTTGGATAGCCGAGAATTAGTCACCTACGAAGACGACAAGACTTATTACATCATGCTGTCGCTAAGAACGATTTTTGGCCTATCTTTCGAAGAATATCAGAAGCGCTTCGGCGAAGATTTCCTCACTGAGCATCAAAAAAGCATCGATTCTTTTTTGGAACAAGGGCTAGCTAAAATCGAAGGCGAACACTTGATTCCAACCTATGAAGGGATGATGATTCTCGATCAAATGATCCTCGCGCTCATGAGCGAATAAGCGCCTTTTCCTTATATATTGTTTTAACAAAACATGGGGCTAGAACCCATTTTTTTAATTTTTTAGCAATTAACCCTTGACACTGCTAACAAAAAAAATATAATGATACTAGCACTTGAGATTAAAGAGTGCTAAAAGGAGGAAATGATATGGCTTTAAATCGAAGCGATACGATTCTCAAATATATTGTTGAGTACTTTATTAAACACGCTCAACCAGTGGGCAGCCAAACTTTGATTGATGAATATCATCTCCCTTATTCTTCGGCGACTATCCGCAATGAGATGTTCGCGCTAGAAAAGCTAGGGCTGATTGAAAAAACTCATACTTCTAGCGGCCGTGCACCTAGCGCTCAAGGCTATCGCTATTACTGCGATCACCTGCGCGATAAGAGCGTGGACGAGGATCTAAAATACTCGCTCCAAAACATCTTAGCCGCCAAGATTCAGTCGATCGAGGAAGTGCTGAAATCAAGCTGCGAAATACTCTCGCAGATGACTTCCCTGGTCTCAGTAGTGATGGGGCCTGACGAGAAAGAAGAGCGGCTCGCTAATGTTCAGCTCGTGCAGATTAGTCCCAATACCATTACCGCGGTCTTTGTCACTGACAAAGGCTATGTCGAAAACAAAACCTTCATCTTGGATAAAGGTGTTGATCCCGCGGAAATCGTCGCCTGTGTAACCTTATTAAATGATCGCTTAAAAGGGACGCCAATCTTCCAGTTGGTAGAAAAGATTAAAGCTTTGAAACCTCTCCTGAACGATTATATCGTTAGTCACGATCTGGTTTACCAAGCTTTGCTTGAGACCTTCTTGAGATTTGCGAGTGATCGCCTCTCCCTGTACGGAAGAGAAGAACTATTCAACAATCCCGAATTTAAAAATGACACGGATAAGCTCCAGAAGATGTTCCGCCTGCTCAACGATAATTCCTTATTAAAAGAGATGGAAGGCAATCTGAAGAGCGACAGCGACACCCCCGTGGTGAAAATCGGAGAAGTGACCGGTAATCCTGACTTATCAACGATTACCGCGAAAGTCAAACTCGGAAGCGAAGGCGAGACTTCGATTACCTTATTAGGCCCGACTCGCATGGATTACGATAAAGCGCTGAGCGCACTTGAGTACTTGACCGAGCAGCTAAACAAATACTTCGCACAACTAGATGATAAAAAAGGAGGCAAAGATGGTGGAGATGCCTAAAGACAACGAGAAGCTCAATGAGAAAGTTTCTCAAGAAGAAAACCAAGACAAAGAATTTCATAACCGCAAGGAATACAAAAATGAAATTGGCAAACTAAAGAGCGATATCGAGCATTGGAAAAATGAATATTATCGCGCCTTTGCTGATACAAAGAACTTAAGAAATAGGCTGGAAAAAGACCAGTCAAGAGCGATCAAATATCGCGCGGAAGGATTCATCGAAGCTTTGCTTCCCATCCTCGACAGTTTCTATCTCGCCCTGCAGAATGAACCAACTGATCCAGCTCTGAAAAATTATCTGACTGGATTCCAATATATATACCGCAATCTGGTGTCGGTATTACAGAGCGAGGGAGTGAGTGAAATCGCTCCGAAAGTTGGGGACAAATTCGACCCCATGACCATGAATGCCATGGATGTGGTCGAGAGCGAAAAAGACGCGAATTGCGTGGCTAAGGTTTATGCCCAAGGATACAAATTGCACGATCTCATTATCAGACATGCGATGGTAACCGTCACCGCTAAGCCAAAAGCCAAAGAAGAAAAACCAGAAACAGAAAAACCAACCGAAAACAAATTCGATGCATAAGGAGGAATTATTAAATTATGGCAAAAGAAATTATTCTAGGTATCGATTTAGGTACTACTAACTCCGTCGTGAGTTACTTACAAGCGGATGGCACGGTGAAAGTCATCCCCAATCCAGAAGGCACTAATACCACTCCTTCTGTGGTTGCTTTTAAAGCGAATGGCGAAGAGATCGTCGGCAATGCCGCCAAGCGCCAAGCGGTCACCAATCCTGATACTGTCAGCTCTGTCAAGAGAAAGATGGGCAGTGCGGAAAGAATTCATATTAACTGTGTTAATAAGAGTTTCACTCCTCAGGAGATTTCCGCCAAAGTTCTCGCTTACATGAAAAAATATGCCGAGACAAACCTCGGCCACAAAATAGACAAGGCGGTCATCACCGTTCCGGCCTACTTCAACGAC
>DAOPYW010000005.1:32279-55657 GCA_035353055.1 Bacilli bacterium | reverse complement strand
CAGCTCTCATGGTTTGACGGGCGGTGTGTACAAGGCCCGGGAACGTATTCACCGCAGCATGGCTGATCTGCGATTACTAGCAATTCCAGCTTCACGGAGTCGAGTTGCAGACTCCGATCCGAACTGAGACCGGCTTTATGAGATTTGCTTGACCTCGCGGTTTTGCATCTCTTTGTACCGGCCATTGTAGCACGTGTGACGCCCAAGATATAAAGGGCATGATGATTTGACGTCATCCCCACCTTCCTCCGACTTACATCGGCAGTATCCTTAGAGTTCCCAACTTAATGATGGCAACTAAGGACAAGGGTTGCGCTCGTTGCGGGACTTAACCCAACATCTCACGACACGAGCTGACGACAACCATGCACCACCTGTGTAGACCTGATATTTCCCTATTTCTAGGGCTTTAGTTCCCATGTCAAATCTTGGTAAGGTTCTTCGCGTTGCGTCGAATTAATCCACATGCTCCACTGCTTGTGCGGGCCCCCGTCAATTCCTTTAAGTTTCAGTCTTGCGACCGTACTCCCCAGGCGGAGAACTTAATGCGTTAGCTTCAACACTGCCTCGCGGCAATATTTAGTTCTCATAGTTTACAGCGTGGACTACTAGGGTATCTAATCCTATTTGCTACCCACGCTTTCGTGACTGAGCGTCAGTTTCGAGCTTGTGAAGCGCCTTCGCCACTGGTGTTCTTCCATATATCTACGCATTTCACCGCTACACATGGAGTTCCCTTCACATCTCTCGTACTCTAGCTGATCAGTTTTCAAGGCTTTATGGGGTTGAGCCCCACGCTTTAACCTCAAACTTAATCTGCCGCCTGCTCACTCTTTACGCCCAATAATTCCGGATAACGCTTGCCACCTACGTATTACCGCGGCTGCTGGCACGTAGTTAGCCGTGGCTTTCTGATAAAGTACCGTCAGACTCTGCTCATTTCCTAGCAAAGCTGTTCGTCCCTTATAACAGAGCTTTACAACCCATAGGGCCGTCATCACTCACGCGGCGTTGCTCGGTCAGGGTTTCCCCCATTGCCGAAAACTCCTTACTGCTGCCTCCCGTAGGAGTTTGGACCGTGTCTCAGTTCCAATGTGGCCGTTCAACCTCTCAGTTCGGCTACGCATCCTCGCCTTGGTGGGCTGTTATCTCACCAACTAGCTAATGCGCCGCAGGTCCATCTTCTAGTGGAGCTTTAGAGCTCCTTTCAAACATCCGAGATGCCTCGGTTGTTATTATCCGGTATTAGCCAAAGTTTCCTTCGGGTATCCCAAGCTAAAAGGCAGGTTACCTACGTGTTACTCACCCGTTCGCCACTCGGGTATTGCTACCCTCGTTCGACTTGCATGTATTAGGCACGCCGCCAGCGTTCATCCTGAGCCAGGATCAAACTCTCAAAGTTTGTATTCTAGTTCAATAATTAATTATCTGGTTTTGTTTAATTTAAAAATAAATTGACGTTTTGTGTTTGTACATCTGTTTAGTTTTCAAAGATCAGTTTGTGCGCTATTACATAGTAATATTTGGAGGTCTCCCTCATCGCACGCTTTGATATAATAACACCGCTATCAAAACTTAGTCAACGACTTTTATCACTTTTTTCAAAATAATTTTTTTGCCTAAGAAAATGCTTGTTTCATGCGTGCGACGTGCGCGCTACAATTATGATAATTGTTATGCGCGCGCATGTGCAAAAGAAAATAAAAAGGCCAGATTAGCTGGCCATTTTTTAATTGCTTATTTATCCTAGCGGCGCGACGTTCCAAATATTCGGGCGAGAATAATAATTAATCTCATCAAAATATACATGAAGTCGACGTAGAGAGAAAAGGCGCAATAGAGGGCGAGATTATTACTCTGAGATCCCTTATTGGCGATTTGCTGAATGCGCCAGACATCGAACATCGTGATGAAGAGCATCGCCACAAAGAACACGCCATCGATGATAACATAGAGCCAGGAGAAGAGATTGGGGGCGATGAGATAGAAGATAAAGAAGAAGGCGGACATCAAAAATGCGCCCATCAAAAGGCCAAAACCCAGAGTTCCGAGCCAATTGAGATTCTTCTTAATCACTTTGGAAAGGAAATACATGATCGCAAAAGTCATCGCGGTAATCGCGAAAGCCATGCCAATAATGTAGAAAGGAATAAATAAAACAAATTCAGAGAAGACGACACCCATCAGCACGGAATAGATGATGGCGGGAACTATAATGCTATGTTTGCCTCTCAGGGAGATGATGCTGATGACGATGCTAACCACTAGCAAGCCGATGATTGAACCAATCAAAATAAACAGGTAAGTTTCATAGGCTGCAGCAGTGGGATTGGCGGTCATCCAAGATTGGAAGCCAAATCCAACGCCAAAAGCCACGAGGGCGGTGATTAAAATGCCGATGGCCATGTAGCCATAGACTTTGGACAAGAAAGATGAGGAGCGAACGTTGGTCTCAGCCGGGTTGATCACATTCTTGGGTTTTTCGTAGTATTCTTCGTACATAAAATTACTCCTAAATAATATTATTCAAAAGGGCTTCGTAGGATTCGATTTTTAAAGATGCACCACCGACTAAGGCGCCATCGATATTGGGGCAGGATAGATAAGTGCGAATATTTTCGGGTTTCACTGAACCGCCATAGAGGATTCGGATTGACTCAGAAACTTCGCCAAATAATTCTTTGAGAATATCGCGAATATAATGGCAGACGCTTTCAGCGATTTCGCTCGAGGCGTTCTTTCCAGTGCCAATCGACCAAATTGGTTCGTAAGCGATGACGAGATTCTTTGCTTGTTCGCTGGTGAAACCATGTAGCCCTATGCGCAGAGCATCAGCGACGACTTTCTTAGTCTGCCCAGCTTCAAATTCTTGAAGGGTTTCTCCCACGCAATAAACAGGGACCATATTATGAGCGAGCAAAGCGGCAATTTTTTGCTGGCATTTCTCGCTGGTTTCGTAATCGTAAGTTCGGCGTTCGGAGTGACCGATAATCACCCAGTTGATGCCGAATTCTAAAAGCATCGGGATCGATACTTCTCCCGTGAAAGCTCCGGATTCCGCAAAGTGAACATTTTGGGCGGCAACAATCATCTCGGGAGCGGCGTTTTCTTTGACTGCTGCTAATGAGAGATAAGTGGGACCCACGCCTAAATCAATATGATTTAAAGCGGCTTTTTGGACTAATGGACGGCTGGCGATGGCGAAGGCTTTTGCTTCGCTAGCGAGCTTGTTCATCTTCCAGTTGCCGAGTAATAACTTTCGTCGCATAGCAATTAATTGAGGATGTCAATGCCGGGGAGGTGGCCATCGTTCTCGATCATTTCGAGCGAGGCACCGCCGCCAGTAGAGACGTGTGAGAAATCTTTATCGTAACCAAATTGTTTGATCGCAGCAGCGGAATCTCCTCCGCCGCAGACAGTGAAGGCTTTACCATCGAGAGCTTTGACCGCTTTGCAGATGGAAATCGTGCCTTTTTGGAATTCGGATTGTTCAAAGACGCCCATTGGTCCGTTCCAGAAAAGCATCTTCGCTTTGCTGATTTGGCCGGCAAAGAGCTTATCGGTTTCTGGCCCAATGTCTAATCCTTCAAAGCCATCGGGGACTTCATTGACGCTGACGACTTGGACAGTCTTGCGCTCTTCGGGCAAGAAAGCATCGCCAATGACGGTGTCGACTGGTAAGATGATGCGGCCTTTAGCTTTCGCTAAACAATCTCTAGCAAAATCTAATTGATCATCTTCCACGGGGGAGAGACCAGTTTTCTTGCCTTGAGCTTTTAAGAAAGTGAAAGCCATCGCTCCACCAATAAGAATCTTGTCGCATTTGTCGAGCAAGGCGCCAATCACTTTGATTTTATCTGATACTTTTAATCCGCCGAGAACCGCGATGTAGGGGCGATCCTTTTCGGAAACGTGGACGCAGCGGTTGAGATTAGCAATCTCTTTTTCCACTAAGAAGCCACATGCCACTGGTTTTCCTTCGCTCTTTAAGATTTCGGGAACACCATAGGTGGAAGAGTGAGCGCGGTGCGCAGATCCAAAGGCATCCATCACATAGGCATCCGCTAAGTTAGCCCAGATTTCGGATAGTTCAGGATCATTTTTCTCTTCGCCCACTTCGTAGCGAGTATTCTGCATTAAGAGCACTTCGCCATCAGCGAGGCTAGCGACAGCCTTTTCGAGCTCTTCTCCGCGAGTGACGGGAACGAACTTGACGGGCTTAGCTAATAGTTCGCTCAAGCGAACAGCGATGGGGGCTAAATCGTTTTTCTTCTTAGCCTCTTCGACTAATTCAGGGGCATCTTTGTGCTTAATCTTGCCTAAGTGGCTAACTAAGATTACGCGAGCGCCCTTCTTCATCAATTCTTTGATGGTTGGGACAGCGGCGACAATGCGATTGTCATCGCGGATAACTCCACCCTTTAGGGGGACGTTGAAGTCGACGCGGACAAACACGCGTAGGCCTTTGACTTGCATTTTATCGACTGTTAACATAATAAGTCTCCTTTTTATAAAATAGGCACCTATGAATACCACAGGTGCCAATTAGATTGAGTCACACCGGGTAATTAAACCCTGAGCACCACTTCAGTTAGCAATTTTCTGAGAGATATTTAATCGTACGGACCATTTGAGTGGTGTAGGAATATTCGTTGTCGTACCAAGAGACGACTTGGACTTGGAACAGATCTTCGCCGAGTTTGCTGACCATGGTTTGGGTCGCATCGAACAAGGAACCATATCTCATGCCGATGACATCGCTAGAGACGATCTCATCTTCATTATAACCGAACGATTCATTGCTTGCTGCTTTCATCGCGGCATTGATGCTGTCAGGAGTGATGTTCTTGCCTTTGACAACAGCGATTAAGATGGTTGTAGAGCCAGTAGTCACTGGAACGCGTTGAGCAGAACCGATTAACTTGCCATTTAATTCTGGGATGACTAAGCCGATAGCTTTAGCCGCACCAGTGGAGTTTGGAACGATGTTGGCAGCGCCAGCACGAGCGCGGCGTAAGTCGCCTTTCTTGTGTGGGCCATCGAGGATCATCTGATCACCAGTATAGGCGTGGATGGTGCTCATGATACCAGATTGAATAGGAGCGAAATCATTTAAAGCTTTTGCCATTGGAGCCAAGCAGTTTGTGGTGCAAGAAGCAGCAGAAATCACATGGTCTTCCTTGGTTAAGGTCTTCTCGTTGACGCCAAAGACGATGGTTGGGAGATCTTTTCCAGCAGGAGCAGAGATGACGACTTTGCGAGCCCCGGCTTTAATGTGAGCCATGGCTTTGTCTTTTGTGGTATAGAAACCAGTGCATTCTAATACGACATCAACCGCTAATTTGCCCCAAGGTAAATCAGCAGCATTTGGGATAGCGTAGACGATGATTTCCTTGCCATCGACGGTGATGCTACCAGGAACGACGACGGTTTTCCCGTCTTCGCCTAAAACGGCTTCCTTAGAATCGACTGTGTGTAGATTTTGACCGATATAGCCAGCGTAGCCACCCTGAGCTGTATCATACTTTAATAAATGGGCCAACATTTTGGGAGAAGTTAAATCGTTAATTGCGACGATTTCATAACCTTTGGCCCCAAACATTTGTCGGAACGCTAAACGGCCGATACGACCGAATCCATTAATTGCAACTTTTACTGACATACAATAATGTCCTCCTTCGCTTGCGGGATATAGTATACACTATATGAAAAATCATTTTCAAGCGAAATGATTAAACCACTATCGCGGTCTATATAGAATTTTACAAAATGCATTAATTGTACAATTAATCGATGCCAATAAAGAGCTCGGAAAGGGTTACTCCGAGGGCTCGACAAATCCTTTTTAAGATCAGCAGAGAAGGATTCCTCATCCCTCTCTCGAGGTCAGATAGGTAATTTTTATTGATGTGAGCTTCGAAGGCCAAAGCTTCTTGATTCCAGCCTTTTTCGATGCGCAAATCGCGTATTTTTTGGCCTAGCAATTGCGTAAAATTCATCCGTTGACCCTCTCATAGAGCTGGTGGATAGCGCGAAATAGGTGATTGACATTGCTCTTGGTGACCGTCTTGTTCATTCTTTCAGATAATAGAAGCGATAATTCGAGGAGCGAAGCGGCATCATTTTCCAACCTAATTTCGCATAGAAATCTTAGCTTTTCGTTGGCGATGTTAGGCAGGCCTAGACGCGCATCGATAACTTTAATCTCTTGGATTTGGCGCTGGGCAGTCTCATATATTTTGCTCATGTTAGCGGTGTCGAGATTTGTGAGACGATTCGCATTGTTCGCAAAGTCGCGGTCGACGCGAATGTTCTCAAATTCCATGCAGGCTTCAACCGCGCCGATGATGATTAAAAAGTTAGCGATTTGATCGCTCTTTTTAAAATAGATGACAAACTTATCTCGGCGATGAGTGATCTTGGGTTCGATGTTGCTATTCTTGTAGCGGGCAAATAGATGGGACATCCATTTGGCGTAGTTTTCACTATTCAGTGATAGCTCAAGATGATAATTAGAAGTCCGAGGGGAGTTGATGGAGCCGGAAGCGAGAAAAGCCCCGGCGAGGTATCCGGCAATGCTGGCATCATTAGCGACGATATTCTTGGAAATTTTGCCTTCCAAAAAGGATATTTCTAAATCTTCGACAATCTCCTCTGACTTTTCTTGGACGGTAATCACATAGGTGGTCTTTTTCTTCTGATTTTTGTAGAAAGAAAGATGGGCTCCTGCTTGATAGAGTTGGTTGATCGATTGATATATGAACTTAGCGATTCTTGCATTCTCAGTCTCTAGCGAGAGGCGCGATTGCTGCTTTTGAAAGATCATCGAACCATTGATGCGAATGTAGGCGGAAAGGAGGGCTTTTAATCGCTCGCTTGATTCGTATTGATTCTGGCACAGTTCATCTTTGACTTGCTGAGTGAAGGATTGAGTAGTTCTCATGCATTGTCCTCATTTAACTCGGGAGAATCGCGATGGAAAACTCTAGTTTTATACTTGTTTTTGAAGTGCTCCGCTAAGTAATGAGCCACATAGGTGGAGCGGTGCTGACCACCACTGCAGGCGATGCCGATGTTATAGATTGGTCTGCCGGTCTTCTGCACGCATTCGAGATGGAACTCTAAAAACTTCACGATGTTGTCGATAATTTGATGAGTTTCCGGAAAAGAATTCATGTAGTCGATGACTGGCTTATCTAATCCATTGAGAGGCTTGAGATCGTCTACCCAGTAGGGATTAGGAATATCGCGGACATCGAAGACCATATCCAAATCCATCGGAGTGCCATTTTTGTAGCCGAAAGAAATAAAGGAGATGGCGGTGATATTCTCGCCGATGCGATCAGATAATTTATTATATAAATTGATGCGGAGAGCTTTGATGCTTAATGCGGTGGTATCGATGTAGATATCCGCATCTTGAAAGAGGTCGTTGCTCTCTTTATAATCGAGATCAATCGCTTGATCGAGGGAGATCTTTTGCGTGAAGCAGCGAGGGTGAACATGGCGGCTTAACCGATAGCGTTTTTGAATCTCAATTCGATCGGCGTAAAGCAGGACCAACCTCGTGTGAAATTGGGGGTTTTTCTTCGCAAATTCGAGAATTTTTTTCGCATCAAAAATCGAGACCACCAAGCAGAATTTGTTGGTCTTATAAGATCCGCTGAGAAAAGAATTGAGGATTGATTCCGTCGCCTCATAAGGAGAGTTGACTACGATGTAGTAGCCCAATTCTTCAAAGACAAATTTGGCGGAAGTAATTCCTGAACCCGAAGGCCCTGTCAATATATCTAGTTGGAACATTTCTATTCTCCTTTTAAGTATTCGATGATGGAGCGAGCGGCCATCATGCCGTCATGCTCCGCTAAATAGATCTGGCGAATTGGGCGCGGCAAAACATCGCCACCCGCAAATAAGCCAGGAACAATGGTCATCATATTTTTATCGACAGGGACATTTCCCTGCTCATCTAAAACACCAGGTATTTTCATGAACTGCGTATTGGGAATCTGCCCGACCAGCGGAAAGACACCATCGACTTTCAAAGTCTTGATTTCATCGGTCTCGACATTTTTGATTTTAAGGCCAGTCACATGGTCGGCCTGAATGATCTCCAAGGGAATATAAGGGGTGAGAATGTCGACGTTCTTTTTTTGCTTAATCTCTTCGAGAACTTTCTCGCTGCCGCGGAATTCGTTGCGGCGATGAACGAGATATAAGTGCGATGCTATATTTGAGAGATGGAGAGCTTCCTTGAGAGCGGAGTTGCCTCCTCCCACCACAGCGATTGGCAACCCTTTAAAGAAGTGGCCATCGCATAAAGCGCAGTAAGATACTCCGTGCCCAAGAAGAGCGTCTTCATTGGGGAAGCCGAGCTTCTTCTCTTTGGTGCCGGTTCCCACTAAAACAGCTTTGGCGTGGTAAATGCTCTGATCGGTTCTGACCTCAAAGAGATCATTCTCCTTTTGGAGAGATAATAGCTCTTCGCCGATCACTTCTACTCCCGCTTTAATTAATCTTTCATAAAAAGCATAGGCTAAATCCGGTCCGTTGACTTTTGTGAAACCGGGATAATTATCAACTCGAGGGGCAATATTGACTTTGCCACCTGGGGTGCTTCGTTCGATAATGGCTAATTTTAAGCCTGCTTCTTGCAGTTTTAAAGCTGCTCCAATACCGCAAGGACCACCACCGATAATGAGAACATCAAATGGTCTATTCATTTTCTAGCACCTCCTTTAGATGACAATATGATTTTATCAAATATTTGGGTTTTAAAGAATGATTAAGCACTCGCGGACCCCAAGCTATGAGGCCGCAATCAATGCCGGCGTTTTGGCTCGTCAATAAGTCAGAGCCGTTGTCGCCGATGTATAAAACATCTTCTTTTTCTGTCTGATTAAGCCGCTTCATCGCTAGATAGATTCCATCGGGATATGGCTTTGGGCGATCGACATCATCAAATCCAATGATGACATCAAAAATGTTTTCTAAATCTAAAAGTTGAAGGCAGTATTCAGTCGTCTTGTGTATCTTATTCGTGACAATGCCCAATTGATAGCCTTGTTCCTTGAGCGCGAGGAGCGTTTCTTTGGCTCCGGGATAGGATTTGATGCACCGGGGATAGAAATTCCACGAGACATCATGAAATTCTTTGAAAATTAAATTCTGGTCAACATGCGGAAATTCTTTAGCGAGCGTTTCCTTGATGGGTGGGCCAGAAAAGTAGATGATTTTCTCTCTTGAAGCTCGGTTCCCATCTCGATATTTATCATAAAGATAAAAGAAGGTTTGGGCGATTAGCTCATCAGTATCGACGAGCGTGCCGTCCATATCAAAAAGGATGGCTTTATATTTTCTAGGCATGGGCCCTTTTCATTTCCCGATGGCCGCGAATCATATAAGGAATGGATATCGCAAGACATCCTAATAAGCTGATGCCAACGGTAAGGATAATGAGACCCAAATTGAAGGTTGAGAAACCGACTTCAAGCACGTGCTCACTAACGGCGATCATCGCGATTGAGCCGGCGACCATGCTGACACCTAGTGTGCTAAAAACGATAGTATTAATCAAGCCAGTTTTGAACCAGCCTGACTGAGGCTGCAGAGTACCTTTCTTCCTTCTGATGGCGTTTCGAATAGTGTGATTGAGAATAATTCCTAAAGCGCCGAGGATGATAAAAGCCAGAGACCACGACCAACTCCAGAAACTGTCCATGATATACATTTCATCACGGAGAGGTTCCAAAATGCCTCTCACCAAGCCATACCAAATGAAATAGCCAAGCGCTAAATCGCCAAAGTCGGTAATGCGGCGAAGTTTTTTGCCAAAAAGTTGAGAAAGCAAAAAGAAACCGAGCAAATTAATAGCCCCTTCGATCAAAAATAGGGGTACAAAAATATTGCCGGGTGCCGCCATTTCACAATCTTCAGTTCCATGACCAAATTGAATATTATTATAAATAATTTTGGGTAACCACTGCCAGTATTCGCCGCTCATTTCGATGCCATGAACTTCACAGTTAAAGAAATTTCCCCATCTTCCAACTGCTTGAGCGACCAAAATGGCAGGCACTATAATATCTGCAGCAACAAAAATGTTGTATCCTCGCCTGCGCCACATAAACCATAGGACGCCGAGAACAATTCCAGTCAAAGCACCTCCAAGGATGGTTAATCCGCCTGCTCTAATATCAATGATGTGACCAATTAGCTCAATTAGTTCCTCGAAATTGCTGACGTTTAATGCCTCTGGCAAAAACGTTGAATTCCACTCGCCAATAACCCAAAATATTCTCGCCCCGACAATTCCAGCGGGAAAAGCTACTAAGAAGGTCGATTCCAAAAGGCCGTGTTTGCCATATTGAACATACATTCGATGATCGCAATAAAAGTAGACAATCAACGCACCAGCCAAGATGCAAATAGCGTAGAAAGTGATGGAGGAATCAGGGCCATATTGGCCGGGATAAGCCCATAATTCAGAAAAGCTTATTCCATTAGACAATGGCTTTGTTAAGTTGATGTAATCCGCGAAGCCTTCTAGGGTAATGAAAAGAAAAACGAAAGCGGAGATCGAAAAGAAGATTAGACCTCTAAATAGCCACTTGTCTAGGACAGTATTAATTTCTTTTCCATAGTAATGGAGAATAAAAAAATGAACCGCTAAGAACAGGCTGAGACCGAAGATTAAGCCTCCGGCGGCTGCGGCGAAGTATTCATACCACTTGGCATCAATGCCATTCCATAAATAAATAAATAGAAGTGAAGTCGTCAAGCTGACAGCGAAAGCAATGCTGAAATAGAGCAATCTTTTAGTTAGCATTGCGTAGGGAATGACTTTTCCCTGGCCCTTTACGCTTTTTAAAACATTGAGAATTCCCACCACAAAGATGGCGATAGCTCCCAAGAGAAAGATGATAAAAAAGATTAGTCCTAGTATGTTCATGTCAATCGTATTGTCCTTCCTTTAACACTTTTTTGAGATATTGACCGGTGTATGATTTCGAATTTTCACTCACCTCTTCAGGAGTCCCAGTCGCGACCACCATGCCGCCACCATCGCCTCCATTTGGTCCTAAGTCGATGATATAATCCGCTGCTTTAATAATATCTAAATTGTGCTCAATTACAATCACGGTGTCACCGTGCTCAACTAAACGCTGAAGAATCTTGAGCAATCTCCCGACATCATCAGCATGCAAACCAGTGGTAGGTTCATCGAGAATATAGATCGTTTTGCCTGTCGGTCTTTTTTGCAGTTCCGCGGCTAATTTAACTCGCTGAGCTTCGCCGCCAGAAAGAGTGGTAGCTGCCTGGCCGAGCTTCATGTAATTAAGGCCCACATCATAGAGGGTTTGAACGCGCTTCTTCAAAGAAGGGCGATTAGCAAAGAATTGCAAAGCATCTTCGACATTCATCTCTAAAACGTCGTAGATGTTCTTGCCTTTATAAGTCACTTGAAGGGTTTCATCGTTGTAGCGCTTTCCCCCGCAAGAATCGCATTTCACATAGACATCAGGGAGGAAGTTCATCGGGATGCGGACAATGCCTGCTCCTTGGCATTCCTCGCAGCGGCCACCGATGACGTTAAAGGAGAATCTTCCTTTGTCAAAGCCGCGTGCTTTGGCTTCAATAGTCTCGGCGAAAAGCTCGCGAATGCTGTCGAATAGCTTCACGTAAGTAGCGGGGTTGCTTCGCGGAGTGCGACCAATCGGCTCTTGTGAGACATCGACAACTTTATCGATGTTCTCAAGTCCCGCGATTGATTTTACTGGGCCAGCTGTGTTCTCCTCTTGAGATAAGTACTTTTGGAGATGCAAAAAGAGAGTCTGATTGACGAGAGAAGACTTTCCACTGCCGGAAACACCGGTGACAACCGTGAAAGTTCCCAAAGGGAAATCGACATTAACATTCTTTAAATTATGGCACGAAGCACCGCGAATCTTTATAAACTTGCCATTGCCTTTATTTCGCTTGGAAGGAATAGCAATAAATTTTTTATGGGATAGGTACTGGCCAGTGATGCTCTCGGGTACCTTTTCAATATCGGAAACTGATCCCGTCGCCACCACTTTCCCGCCGTGAATACCAGCACCAGGACCGATATCGACGATGTAGTCAGCACTCCTGATCATCTCTTCATCGTGCTCGACGACGATCAAAGTGTTGCCTAAATCTCGCATCTCGCGTAAGGTTTTGATTAGCTTTTCGCTGTCGCGCTGATGCAAACCAATTGATGGTTCATCAAGAACGTAGAGGATGCCAGTCAACTTTGATCCGATTTGGGTAGCTAATCTAATTCTCTGCGATTCACCGCCTGATAAAGTCATCGCCATTCGATGCAAGGTGAGATATTCTAAGCCGACATCGCATAAGAATGATGTGCGGTTCTCGATCTCTTTTAAGACGAGGCGAGCGATCTCGTTTTGATTTGAGGTCAGCTTATTTGGAAGTTGCAAAACCCAGTCTCTTAAATCTTTGATTTGCAAACATGAGACTTGGTAGATGTTTTTATCATCGATGAGAACCGCTAGAGCTTCCTTGTTCAGTCGCGAGCCATGGCAAGTAGTGCATTCGGTATCGTGAAGGAATTTGATGTAGTATTCTCTCGCCCAGTCCGAGGTCGTCTCAGCATATAATCTCTCGATGCGAATCTTAATTCCCTCGATATAGCCAATGCGATTGTTGACATTTCCAGAAGATGATTTCAAAGAATATTTGTGCACATCAGGAGAGCCATAAAAAACGATGTGTTTTTGCTCTTCAGTGAGATCTTTAAAGGGGACATTCATCGGAATGTTATACAGCTTGCATAGCAAGGTAAACTCTTGCCATTCGAGATTTTGCGAACCCACCATGTGGCGATAGTACTCAATAGCGCCACCATTGATTGATAATTCAGGTTTAGGAACTAATAAATGGGGATCAGCTTCTCTTTTAATGCCCAGCCCTTTGCAATCTGGGCAGCAGCCGAGCGGAGAGTTGAAGGAAAATAGGCGAGGCTCAAGTTTTGGCACTGAAAACCCGCATATTGGACAAGTGTGTCGATCGCTCAAAACCTTTTCTTCGAAATCAGAGAGGATTACCAGAAGTCCATGCGACCAATCAAGAGCAGTCTCAATCGACTCAAAGACCCGGCTTCTGGCATCTGGCTTAACAATAATCCGGTCGATGATGAGGTCAATATCATGCTTTTTATTTTTGTCTAATTCGCCAATATCTTCGATATTAACCAACTGACCATCGACTCTTAACCGAGTAAAACCATTTTGTCTTACCTTATCAATAATCTCTTTCTGGGTGCCTTTTTCTTGGTGAATCACTGGGGATAATAATTGTAGTTTTGTTCCTTCAGGATAAGCGAAAACTTGATCAGTCATCATGCTGACCGAAAAGGAGACGATGGGGATGTGATGATCAGGGCAATAAGGAGCCCCGACACGGCCGAATAATAGACGTAAATAATCATAGATTTCCGTGACAGTCCCAACGGTGGAACGAGGGTTGTGCGAAACGCTTTTTTGATCGATAGCAATGCTGGGAGAAAGACCATCGATTGAATCGACATCCGGCTTATCATAATTGCCCAAAAATTGCCGAGCATAACTCGACATGGATTCCATGTATTTTCTTTGGCCTTCAGCGAAGATTGTGTCGAAAGCTAAAGTAGTTTTGCCGCTGCCAGAGAGACCAGTAAAAACCACCAGTGATTCCTTGGGTATTTCGAGGTCAATGTTTTTTAAATTGTTTTCTCGAGCACCTTTGATGATAATTTTCTTATTCATAACTTGATTTATTCTATCAAATAAATAGACTTAAACAAATCATAACACTTTTTAGTGGTCATATTTTAAAAAAATAATATAATATAGAGGTCTCGGGACGTAGCGCAGTTTGGTAGCGCACTACCTTGGGGTGGTAGGGGTCGTGAGTTCAAATCTCATCGTTCCGACCATTTTATAAAAAATGCTTCCATTTCCAAACATTAATTAAGGAGAGGGAAGCTTTTTATTTTGCTGGGTTATTAGAGCTGCTCGATTATCGGCATGATGTCGTGATCAGTGACCACGAAAATCTTGTTGAAATATCGCTGATCTTTTTCATCGGGGAGCTCAAATTTGGAACACAAAATATCTAGCACATCTTCTGGAACTGGGAAAGGCCGCTCCATATTTTGCTGATTCACGATATGGCGAGGAAGGTTAAATATCACTAAATTTACTTCATCGAATAAGGGCTTGAGGAATTTGGTGGCTTCAATGCGATAAGTGGAGTTGCTGTGGGTAGCATCGAGCACCACGACACCGCGAGGGTCGGTGGCGTAGACATAAGCAAGCTTATAGTACATCTTCCACATCAGGCGATCTTCGGATAAATCTTGCTGGTTGCCGAGCATCACATTGCGAAGGGCATCGCTGGAGACAATATAGACATGGGAGCCTTTATGCTTTCTCAAAGCAGCGGAAAAATAAGATTTGCCACTTCCTGGAACTCCTGATAACACTACTAACTTGCTCATATTTTCTTGCTAAATATTAGCAAATCATACTGCTAATGTGAAGAGATGTATTTAAAAAAGCAGGACTAATCCTGCTTATTTTCTAGTATTTGCTTGTCTTATTCAGCTCTAGCTTTGGCTTTGAGTTCTTCGATCTCGGCTTCGGATAAGAGCTCTTTTTTAAGAACTAATCTAATCTTTGAATGGAGTTCTTTTTTAACATCCTTTAAAGCGGCTTCGTTTTCCTTGCGGATGGCAATCTTACGTTTGACGCTGTTGACGAAGGCGGTAGGAACATATTCTGATATGATTTTATCTCCTTCGCGCCACTGACGATAATTGTAAGTGTGACCAGAAATTACTTTGACTGAAATATATCCACGAGGTAATTCCTCTACGATCTTTTCGATTTCTCGCTCCTCTTTGAAAAGTTCAAATAAACATTCAATTTCTCTTTGATTTTTTTTCATATTATTTGTTCCTTAACCTACTCATAGTATATATAAGTTTTTGTCTCATAGCAAGAAAAAACAGGCAATTTATTTCTTGCCTGCTTTCTCAATTGCTTAGGCTCCTAATTTTTTGATGCGTTCAAAGCGCTGGCGAGCATACACTTCGGATTTATTTAGTAAATCTTCGGCGTGTTCAGGATTTACGTGAGGTAATTGAGAAAAACGTGTCTCAGTCATCACAAAGTCTCTAAACTTACTATAATCAGGCTCTGGCATATCAATTGTTAATGGAGATTTTCCTTCGGCAGATAGGCGAGGATCGTAGCGGAAAATGGGGAAATAGCCACACGCGACAGCTTTTTTCTCTTGTAACATCGAGTTGGATAATCCGCCCTTAATTCCGTGGTTTGCACAAGGTGAATAGCAGATGATTAGGCTTGGACCATCGTAAGATTCAGCTTCTTTTAGAGCTTTAATCGCAGCGATAGAGTTGGCGCCTAAACTAATCTGGGCGACATAGACATTGCCATAGGACATGGCCATTAAAGCGAGATTCTTCTTGGCAGTGGTTTTGCCGGAAGCAGTGAACTTGGCAATTGAACCTGTCTGAGAAGATTTAGATGATTGTCCACCAGTGTTGGAATACACTTCGGTGTCGAGGACTAAAATATTGACATCTTCTTCGTTAGCCAAGACATGATCAAGTCCGCCATAACCGATATCATAAGCCCAACCATCACCGCCAATAATCCACACTGACTTATCCTGTAAATCGCGTTCGTATTGCAATAATTCTTTCACTTGCTCATCTTTGCTAGCTTTCGCTAAAGAGGCGAGTTTTGGAGCAATTGAGCGCATTTTTAAGCGGTTTTTGATATTGGCGAAGTATTCGTCGATAGCCGCTTTTAATTCGGGTTCAACAGCATCTCTTTCCTTAGCGGCAGAGAGAATTTCGATGATGTGTTTAATCTTGGCATTGGTCGCAACTCTCATGCCAAAGCCGAACTCAGCGTTGTCTTCAAATAGAGAGTTAGCCCAAGCGATGCCTTGGCCTTCCTTGTCGGTGCAGAAAGGAGTTAGTGGAGTTGATCCAGAATAGATGGAGGAGCAGCCAGTAGCGTTAGCAACGAGCATGTCCTTGCCAAATAATTGCGAGACCAAGCGATAGTAAGGAGTTTCACCGCATCCGGCGCAAGCTCCAGAAATTTCCATATATGGCATCATGAAACCGACACCTTTAACGGTTGACTGCATTGCGGCAGGGAGTCGGTCACCTTTGAATGGTATGTGTTTATATAAGTAGTCAGCTGCCACTTCTTGTGGGAATTGAGACTTGGCTTCCACCATTTCAATTGCCATCATATCAGAAGTCAGTTTTTCGCCTGGCTGCAATTTGCCAATAGCAGCTTTGTTAGCTAAGCATTCAGCCACGCACAAGCCACATCCCACGCAGTTTTTAGGCGAGACTTGAATGCGGAACTTCAATCCTTGCAAACCTGGACCCATCGCGTTGAGAACATCACCTTTGACGATATCGGGAGCAGCTTCGTATTCTGCATCATCCAATAGCACTGGGCGAATGGTAGCATGTGGGCAGACGAAAGCGCAGGTATTGCATTGAATACATTTGTTCTTGTTCCAGTGAGGAACGCGGTCAGCGATGCTGCGTTTTTGCTTGAAAGTAATATCGTTGCGCATCGTGCCATCTAGCAGTTCATATTCGGTGAACTTGCTGACAGGTAAATCATCGCCGTTGAGATTGTCCATGATTGCCACATAGGAGTCGAAATAATCATCTCCAGTGAGAACGTGTTCCATCTTGGGTGAGAGTTTGATCCACTCAGGATTGACAGCGATTTCGCGCAAGCCTTCGGTGCCAGCATCGATGGCTTTATAGTTCATTTTGACGACATCTTCGCCTTTTTTGGCATAGCTCTTCTCAGCGAACTTCTTCATCCATTTGTTGGCTTCAACATATGGCATGATGTCAGGGTTCAAATAGAAGAAAGAGGCTTGGAGAATGGTGTTAGTATGGCGGCCCATGCCGACTTCATCAGCGATCTTGTTAGCGTCGATGACAAAGAATTTAGCTTTCTTCTTCGCTAATTGATATTTCATGCGGTTGGGCATGACTTTTAGTAAGGCCTCATCGGTCATATCGGTGTTGAGCAAGAAGGTTCCACCATCTTTCAGGTTCTTGATCATGTCAAATTTGACAATGTAAGTATCGAGGGAACAAGAGACGAAATCAGCATTCTGCACATAATATGTGGAATGGATTGGCGTCTTTCCGAAGCGCAAGTGTGAGCGGGTAGTGCCGCCAGCTTTGCGAGAGTCATACGCGAAATATGCTTGAGCATATTGGTGAGTCGCGTCACCGATGATTTTAATGGATGACTTGTTGGCAGAAACGGTGCCATCAGAGCCAAGCCCATAGAATAAGCAAGAGGTGTAGTTGCCTTTAATATGGAATGATTCATCGACAGGAATGCTGAGGTGAGTCGCATCGTCATTGATGGAGATGGTGAAGTTGTTCCAAGGTTTCTCGCTGGCGATGAAATCATAGACGGACTTAATATCTTTTGGTTGAGTATCTTTGCTGCTTAAGCCATAGCGTCCGCCAAAGACTTCGATATTTAATTTGTTTTCGTTGATTACGGAAACGACATCGAGATAGAGTGGCTCGCCGCTAGCACCCATTTCTTTGGTTCGATCTAGCACGGCGATTCTCTTTGTGGTTGAAGGGATAACGCTCAATAAATGCTTTGCAGAGAACGGGCGATAAAGGTGAACCTTGATCAAGCCGATCTTGCGATCTTTGAGAGCGTCGATAACTTCGGTAGCGGTTTCGGTGACGGAGCCCATGGCAATAATAATGTGGGTCGCATCTTTTGCGCCGTAGTATGTGAATGGAGCATAGGAACGTCCGGTTAAGCGAGAAGCTTCTTTAAAATATTTATCAGCGACTTCAATAACGTTAGCAGCATGAGCATTTTGTGCTTCGCGGCCTTGGAAATAGACGTCGTCGTTCTCGGCACCACCACGGGTTACTGGGTGGGTGTGTGGGTTAAGCGCGCGAGCTCGGAAGGCTTCGACCTTGTCCATTGGTAAGAGTTTCTTCCATTCCGCATCGTCGACAAATTCGACGTTTTGGATTTCGTGGCTGGTGCGGAAGCCATCAAAGAAATGGCAAACTGGATATGAGGCATCAAGAGCCACCAAGTGGGCAACTGGTGTCAAATCAGCAATTTCTTGAACGCTGTGAGAACAAATCATGCAGATTCCGGTTTGACGGATCGCATAGATGTCTTGTTGGTCGCCAAAAATGGAAAGGCTCCTTGTCGCTAAGCTTCTGGCTGTGACATGAAGAACAGCAGGAAGTAGTTCGCCAACCCATTTGTAAATATTGGGAAGCATTAATAGTAAACCTTGGCTAGCGGTGTAAGTCGCAGCAAGGCCACCAGCCTGTAGAACACCATGCACTGCGCCAGCAGCGCCGGCTTCAGACTGAAGCTCGCTCACTTTGACGACTGAGCCAAAGAAATTCTTTCTTTTTTGTGAAGCATAAACATCAATGTTTTCCGCCATCGGAGACGAAGGAGTGATGGGATAAATTGATGCAACTTCGATAAAGTTGTACGATTCCAACGCTGCAGCTGTGTTTCCATCGACAGAGAGCATTGTTTTTTTGATATCTGACATTTTCATTTCCTCCTAAAAATACCAAAATAAGTATAATGATACTTACATATGTTTTCAAGACAATTACATAATAAAAACCCTCTAGGAGGGTTCATATTATTCTATCGTTTCTAGATATTTCCTTACTTTTTCTTTTAAGTCATCACGTTTTAAGGAAAAATCGATGACGGCTTGAACATAGCCAAACTTATCTCCGATGTCATATCGCTTCCCTTCGAATTGATAAGCGTAGATTTTATTTAAGCGCTTAAGGGAGTCGGTGAGTTGAATCTCTCCTCCTGCGCCGGGGGTTTGATTCTCCAATAAATCAAAGATATCAGGAGTCAAAACATAGCGTCCTAAGGCAGCGAATAGGCTCGGTGGGTTTTCTTTTGGCTTCTCCACCATTCCTTTCATTAAAATGAGTCGACCTTGAACGCTGATCGGATCAATAATTCCATATTTCTTGGTGTCGCACAAAGCGACTTCTTGAACGCCCAAAATGGAACAGCCGGTTTGCTGATAGGCCTCAATAAGTTGCGATGAGGCAGTCGGTCCGGATTCGTTGACGATTAAGTCATCTCCGAGAATCACGAGAAATGGTTCGTTGCCAACTGCTTTTTGAGCACAGAGTATCGCGTGGCCAAGACCTTTTTGTTCATTTTGAAAGACATATGAGATCTTTGCAAAAGTGGCAATTTTTTGAATTATCTCCGCAAAATCGGCATGATTTTTAGATTTTAGGTATTCTTCATAGGCGACATCGCGATTAAAAAAACGGATGATTTCTTGCTTTTCTTGAGAGATGATTAAAATGACTTCTTTGCAGCCACTCGCCACCGCTTCTTCTACTTGATAGAGGATAGTCGGCTTGTCGATGATGGGTAGCATTTCTTTAGCTAAACCTTTAGTAGCAGGTAAAAATCTCGTTCCTAGACCTGCGGCAGGAATCACGGCTTTGCGTATTGGTTTCATGATTATTTTTTCCTTTTAATCTGTTCTTCTTGAATGAGCTTTTTGAGGACTTTTAAATCTTTGTCTGTCAGCTCAGTATTGGGGTCGAGAAGGCCGCCGATCGTCATTTTCTTATAGATAAAATCTCCTAGTGATGCATACTGATCGAGAATCTTTTGAGTGACCAATTTTTTCTTGGGAAGAACTGGTTTTTGATCTTGCGATTTCTCAATAAATTCTTCAATCATAGGGACTAGGGCGGTTAAGTCGTATTCATAATCCATTGTGATCATCGGATCAAAATACGAGAGGATTTCAGAAATAATCTCAGGATACACTCCGAGAGTGTGAGATAGTTTATCCGCGGTGATATATTTTGCTTTTGTCTTAGCCATCGCAGCAAGGTATTTTTTTAAAGTAGTAACACTCGGTGCTTTCATGAAATTATCACTTCCTTTGTATTCATTCTATGGTTTAAATCAATATTTCTCAACCATTCGCGTGTTATATCAGCATCAATTGGCTTATATAAAGGTTATTATAGCCTATTGCGATCAATTCCAATAATTTTTAATTGATAATGAGAATAAAAAAAGAGAAAACTTTGCCAGTTCTCTCTATATAACATCCACCAGATTCAATATTGGAATAAACCTAATTTTAAACCTGGGAATATTTGGTTTGGTGATCCCTAAGGGATTCGAACCTTTGACCCACTGATTAAGAGTCAGTTGCTCTACCAGCTGAGCTAAGGGACCATCAATGCGTGATTATTGTATAACAATAGATTTTAGCACGCAACAATTTTATCGGCTTATTAAGTTTTTAAGAAGCTAAAATTATCGCCAGTGTAATCGCTAGCGAGTATGGTGCCGACTTGTTCTTTCATGTAATCGTATATCAAATCTACTGGATATTTCGTAAGCGAGGCCACGACATCTCGATTCAAAAAGTAGTCGTACTCTCTCTGAGCATTCTGATGATAGGCTAAGTAATCATAAACGGCGATTAAATAAGTCTGTTCATCTTGAAGGACAAATGTTTCGGGAGAGGGAGTATATGCAAAATTTCCACTCGCTAAGCGCAAATCTGAACCTTTAACGTTCATGATGATGGTTCGATTGGTGAAGGGGAAAGCAGAGAATAAATCGGTATAGGTGACTTCCCCACCGGGAAGTTCGCTGCGGGCCTGATTGACCATGCTAAGGACTACTTCTTTTCCTTCCGTATGAGCGTATTCATACATCGCTTTTGCCATCATGTTTGGGGCTTCTAATGTTTTAGAAAACGAACTTCCGATTACTCCTGCCACTGAGGCTGCTTTGGCTTGTAGTTCGGGGGTGTAATATTGATCGACAATCGCCTTGGTTCCAGCATCATTGCCATCGAAAGCGTAGATTATCGAATAAGAGGAATCGCTATTGCCAAAAACTTGATGGGAAGAACATGTTACATTTCCAGCATCATATTGCAAAGAAAATTGGGCCACGTACTTGCTGTTATTTGCGGAGTTAAGAATTGGAATGCGATTGACAACTTTGTTGGCAAAAGAATGGTCGTGAGCGGTAAAAACGCCATCGACATATCTTTTTCCGCTGACGGGTGAAGAATAGCTTAAATCCGAGCGAAGTGCGGTTTCAATCGTGCTGGTTCCATCATGGAAACTAGCGACAATCATATCGCAGTTAAATTCGACTCTCAATCGATCACTATTTGCTTTAACAACCTCCGTAGCGGAAGCAAATTCAATGTCATCTACATGGGTCGATAATATATCTTGGATCTGAGAGGCTCCGATGGTGCCAATAATGCCAACTCTTAAGCCCGACTTCTCAACAATTTTGAAGGGTTGAACATAGTCGACAAGTTGGCCGTCTTCTTTTCGAATCACATTAGCGCCTAAAAAAGAAACTGAGGTATTTGATTGGTTGTTTCTGATGATGTCTTGACCCCAATCAAATTCGTGATTTCCTAGGGTAAAGGCAGAATAGCCAACTTCTTCAATGATCTCGTTTAGCATAGCCCCTGAATTCGCGTTGCTTTGAAGGGTTCCTTGCCACAAATCCCCATTGCTGATGAAGATGTCCTCGTTTGGAGTGGCATTCGCCAGCGACTTTAAATAAGCCATATATTTTTCTACTGCTGGATAGTGCATGCTCCCATCGACCGTATCAATGGTCACGCCGTGATGGTCGCCATTGCCAAAAAAGTCAATAGTGACGGCTTCTGTGGGCTTTTCTAAAGGATCATATTCGGTAGTGCCGGTGCCATTGGTGATATTCAGGACGTATTTATTGCTCGTTAGCCCTAAAGAAATGTTATATTTCCCAGCTTTGATAATGTCAACTTGTACCTCATCATCTGATAAATATAAATTAACATTTTTTGTTGTAAATGAGTTGTTTTTGGCTAAATAATGGCTTTTTTGCAGAGTTATTGATTGATCTTGGTTAGTGATAGAAAACGTATCGCCCGCTGCAAAAGAGACATCATTAGCGATGAAATATTCCTTATAATCTTCCGAAGCGACTTTATTTAGTTGCACTCCCGATTCGATGCTCCAGTTATTGCCTTGGACGTAGCTGCCGTAGCCCACCGCGTACCAGTCTTGATTTAATTTCACGCTTCCCGAGCAAGAGACCATTGTCAAAAGCGATAATGCTAAGAAAGGTATTCCAAATAGATAAATCTTTTTATTCATAATAAACCTCATCCATATTTTAAATGGTTTCTCGAGAGATTAAAAGCGATGATTCCATTAGACGAAAGAAAAGACCAGAAGCGAATTCTGGTCAATTCTTAATTATTGGTTAGGTAACGAGTTACCTGACTTAATTTTGATTAAGCAGCGTCAACAAATTCGATTTCAAGTTTCGCAACTTGGCAGTTCTTGGTGAACGCAGAAATGTTGAAGAAGGTGGCACCAGCAACACCGGAGCAATCAAAGATATGAGAAGCACCGGTTCCGATGACAAAAGCTTCAGTCGCGCTTGCTTGAGCTTGAGAACCAGTCATTAAAGCGGTTCCGACAGTCAAGGAATAAACAGCAGTCGCGGAAGCGCCACTACCAGTAGTAATTCTGATGCGGTTGATCGCGGATGTCATAGCAGTTTCATTCCAGAAAGCGGCGCTGTTGGCATAGTAAAGCATGAGGTATTCAAATAAGCCGGAAGTATAGTTTTTGCCAGCTTTGCCGCCGATTAAGCCATAGGAAACACCACCGATAACATAGGTAGTATTGACAGTGACTGTGTCGAGAGAAATGCTGTAGTCAGTTGAGAAATCAAGAGTTAAATCAGCAGCAAATTCTGGAGTTGGATCAACTGAACCAGAAAGCAAGACACCAGAGACTAATTCGAGAGTGGTAGAAGTGCCACTGACGTATTTCTTCAGTTGTCCGCCGACGGCGATGGAAGCGCCAGCGACGATGGTTGCAGCTTCAGCTTCGCTGACAGTGCAGCGATAGATAGTTAATAAATTAGTATCAGCAGCAGTATCACCCATTGTGAAGGAGATATTGCCATATTGAGCGCTGTAAGCAGTGGTAACAGCAACGACGACACCAGAGACTTTGTAATAAGTGGTAGAAGTGCCATTATCCGCTAAAGCGGCACAAGCTGTTAAAGCAGCGGCGACGGTGACATCAGTATAAGTGATATCCCATGGGACGCCAGCAGTGACCAACACGATGGTTGGAGTGCCAGAGTTTTCGATCGTGCCGTGATAGTTCTTAAGGGACATCGTGGCAGTGATCTTCGCGCCTTTGAGCATGATGCCAGCAGTATCGG
>DAOPYW010000005.1:0-32179 GCA_035353055.1 Bacilli bacterium | reverse complement strand
AGGGACATCGTGGCAGTGATCTTCGCGCCTTTGAGCATGATGCCAGCAGTATCGGTATAAGCATAGAGCATAATCATCTTAGCTGTATCGGTTTCGCTCGCGGATTCAGCCATGTAGAAATCTGTTCCGGACTTGTTCACGACATAGCCAGTGACAGCATATAAATCATAAGTGGAATCGCCATCAGTCAAAGCAGTGCCGACAGCAAGGGCTTCGGTCACAGTGGCTACGATAGTCTGTTGTGGATCAGGTTTATTGCCTTCGCAAGAGACAAAGGTAGCAGATGGGGTTTCATTTTGAGCGTTGTAGAATGTGATTTTGCCAAAGGCAACAGCAGTTCCACCCACCCAGATGTCATCATAGGTAAGGAATGCGCCACCATCTTTTAAGCACTTATAGACTTCAAATTTTGGAGCGCCTGCAGTAGCAGGAGTCAAATACCAAGAGACAAAGCCATCAGTGCGGCTGCCTGGAGCGTGGTAGAAGGATGAGACAACACCGGAAATATAGAAATCTTCAACGGTGGTATCTGGATTGGCTGCTAATTTGCACCATTCGCCGACGATGACAGCGTCTTCGTTGGTGAGTGGGTCCTCAGCAGTACCTTCGTGGGAGATGCCGAATTTGTCTTTGTTGGTCGGGCGAGCAGAAATCGTGAGAGCGACAGAATCCCAGACGTGTTCGTGATAGGTTACGGAGATGGTCGCTGAGCCAGCGGCAAGAGCCATAACTACTTTACCAGCAACGCTGGCAACAAGGGAGTCGCTGGAAGCAATGACGAGGTGTCCGTTATTAATTTCATTGATAACGTTGATCTCGGGTTCAAAGGAGAATGCTAACGTGCGTTCGGCATCGCCGACAAACCACTCTGCTTGCATCTCGGTTTTATTAGAGATGGATAGACTGGTTAAGTCATCATAGCCGAGACCGCCATTGTTACAACCGCTAAGAACGAGCATTCCAGCAGCGAGTAAGATTGGAAGTATTTTTTTATTCATAAATTCCTCCTTTCCAATCATTTAGGACTAAGACTTATTGGACAAAAGTCTTATTATTTATATCTTTCAGGAGGGCTTCATACATCACTTTTTTGCGTAAGCCAATTACGGTGTATGTGATGCCAAATCCTAAAAGGATAACCGAGGCAATAGCGAGTCCGAAGAAAACCCAGAACTCGGGGACATTCAATGTAATGCGAAATTGATTGTCCGCTTTTCTTGATAGCAGTAAGAAGATGATCGAAGTGACGAGGAGAATGAGGCTCAAAATATTATTAGCCATTCCTCTCGCGAAATGATTTCTTCCGCGCTGCAGTTCAGCATGGCTAGCGCGTGAGAGAGATTTGAGGTTCTCCTCGCTCATGCCATGAGTGATAGGATGCCCACATTGTGGACAAATATAAGAGATATCAGTGCCTTCATCGATCACCACATTCGCATATTTACGAAGTGTCGGATCTTTGGCCTCCAATTTCTTCTCATCAATTTTTTTACCGCAATGGTAACAATACATATCTATTCAATACCTCCCCGTCTATTCTGAAACCCAAGTAATGCTGCTTAATAGATTTGGAGTGATTTGGAAAGTGAGATTGCCACTATTGCTTCGATGCCAAGTGTAAATGCCGCTAATCATGAATGATTTGCCGAGGTATTCTGCTTCGGTATTCCAAATATCGGATGGTTTCGAAGGATCGAATTTGCACCAAGAAGTATTGGTGATGTAAACGCTGAAATTGCAGCCAGTGAAGCGAAGAGTAATCTCATCGCCGTCGTTGTTGATGTAGAAGGAGCTAACTGTCACTGGGTCAGTGACGATTACTGGGCTGTATAAGCACTCAAAGCTCGTATTAGAAACAAGGCTATTTAATTGGGTAGAACTATATTCAAAATAGTGCAAATTGTATTCAGTTTCCAAATTCTGAGTAGCGTTATAGATAATTAACGCATCATCATCTTTGCGAAGAGATGGAACGGTGGGAAAGTGACCTTCCGCACCAGTCAATTGGAAACCAAAGGTTTCACTGTTCAGCGCTAATGCACATAACTGCAAATAAGTGTTTACCGTAGTATAGATGGATGAAACCGCACCCATGCCGCAGAAAATATTAATTCCGGCCCATTCTCCACCTGGGTACCGACCACCATTCTCTTCAGAATAGTAATCGACGAGATACATCGTGCCATTAGAGAATCCAGCAACGGTTCCAGTAATGCGAACCTTTTTATTATCAAAAGGATTGACATAGTCGGGATCTAAAATCGATTTTTCAACCTCAATTTTTAAGTCAAGAAGAGAAGTTGTTTCATAATCTCCCTTGTTGAAATCGGGCTCTCCGTCAGGAGAAAATAAGCACATTTTAAAGTCTTCTGCCTGCGCTTGCGCGGCAAAAAAAGTATCAGCATATTGAGGCATCTCCTGAACATTTTTCACCCAACTAAGACCTGCTTGAACAATCATTAAGTTCAACAAAATAAGAGAATCTGATGGGGCATTCTTCACTGTCTCATTAATCCAGACCAAGCCGACATAGCGGGTGCCGGTGGAATCATGAAGAGGTGTTCCGTATGATGATTGAGCGCTGGAGACGACAATTGTGCCGTTCGCATTAGCGTTGTTGATTTTTTCTTTGGTGAATTTGGAGGCGGTGGCTCCCCATTCTTGGACCCGGCCAGTTGATTCAGGAGTATCAATGCCGTAATAACGGACTTTGATAATCTCGGAACTAGTGGCAGTTACGACGGGATAAAAATGGGTTGTGTCGCCATCGATATTAAGCGCTAAAGTGACTTGTCCAACGCCATCTTTGTAGAAATCCTTACCTTCATAAGGCAGGTTGATCGCCACCGATCCATCATGGGCATAGTCAACGAATGTGGGTGTTTTATCACAACTTGTCACGCCAAAAGCGCCTAAGGCAAGAAGAGAAATCATCACTTTTTTAACTAAATTGATTTTCATAGCATATCCTCCATATTTATCTCGTTAAGCGATATCAAGCTTAGTGGCAGCAATTGCCGCATCAAAGGTGCTGGTAACATTGGCGCCAAGCTTTAAAACATTGGTGACGATACCGCCACATTGAGTTCTCAAAGTCGCGCTTCCGGGGAAGACCGCGGTGTTGAGATAGGCTCCCGCAATCTCATCTTGGACAGTTTGAGCAACCTTGGCGTAATCGCCACCATTTTCGATGTAATCATAGAAAACTTCAGTGGTGTAGCAGGAATTGCGAACTGGCAAGTATCCTTCGGAACCATTGCATGTTAATTCGACATTAACATTCTTAGAAGTTAAGAATTTCAATAACTTCCAAGCGTACTTTTTAATCTGTGTCGCTTTAGTTTCGCTATAGCGAGGATGGGTTAGCATGGTTAATGTTGGCCCTTGAGTCACATATTGGGCGTTAGAAACATTATCAGTTGGAACGCGAGCGATGCCGACTTCAAAGGAACCAGCTTCGGGGAAGGTGTATCCTGATCCGCCAGAGGAACCGACGGTAAATACCGTCTGCTCGTTTTTAAAGTAGTTGGATCCATACTCGCCTTTGACACCCTTGGTCGTCAACAAGCCAGCTTGGCATTCTTGTTGCCATTTGCTCACTAAGGCTTCAGCTTCGGTGCGGGCTTCGCCGCTCTCGAAGTCGATGACGCCTTTTTTGGTTGTGGGGTTAATGGAAGAATAGCCGATGCCATTTTGGTAGAGTTTGGAAATGAATAAGTTGCTATCGCTATCGTATAAGACGGGGACGTCTAATTCGTCAGCAATCGTAGATTGGTGGTCTTTAATAACTTGGGCATAATCCATTAAATCATCCCAAGTAATATCGTTAAAATATCCAGCGAGTTGGCCTTCTGCTAGCTCTGCTCCACCATGAGCAGGGCCATAGTAGGTCGCGTTATAAAAAGGAAGAGCGCGCTTGACGATATCCATGTTATAGAACATCACTTCGGTAGATTTCATGTAGGGAAGCGAATACATTCCATCGCGGGTATAGCCGCGTCCTTCGTCGATAAAAGCTGGGACGAAGTCATCAATGGCCTCCGTGTCGCCTAGGTAGGTGTCAGTGCCAAATGTCGCGGTTGAATCATCGATAAAATCTTGTAAATTGACGACGTATTTGCCAGCAGTGCCACCTTCAGATTGAATGTAGTCAGCCACGTGGTCAGGATAGGCGACGGCAATGGTCGGACTATCTCCGCCAGCCAGCGCTGTCTTGACTTGCTGTGGCATATCGTTATAGCCACCTTTATAAGTGAGCTTAACTTCCACATCGACACCTTCGTTGGCTTTCACTAATTCGGCAAAGCGATCAACCTGCGCTTGCAGAGCTGTCTCCACTTTGTCGCCAAATGTGTGCCAAAAATCGATGGTGATTTTGTTGCTGCTGTCGCCTCCGCAGGCAGCCAGCGCCAAAGTCATGGCGCTAGCTCCTAGAAGGCAGATGGTTTTTAATGTTTTTTTCATAAATTGTCCTCCCATTTGGACAGGGTATGATCCCTAATTACATGTCGAGACGAATAGCGGATTCAGCGAGGTCGAATTGGGAGAGAACCCAGGCTTCGGTGCACTCGGCAGATGCTTTCATGAGAATGTTGGTCATTAAGGCGCCAACTTGCTCGCGGCATTTGGACGAGCCTTTGAAGGTCGCATTGGAGAAGAGATTATCAGTCACATTAGTGCAGTAAGCTGCAGTGCGGGCGGCTAATTTATCGACGGAAGCGGCTTCGCGGCCCTCTTCGTTGCAGTACTCGAAGTAAGCTTCATCAGTGTAGACGGAGTTTCTCACTGGGAGATAACCTGTGGTTGTCGCCCAACGGATATTCTGAGTTTTTTCAGCGAAGAATTTGTAGAATTTCCAAGCGGCTAATTCGCGATCGGGATCGCCGTGGGAAAGAACAGCAGCAGAAGGTCCTTGGTTGATGATCTTTAAGGAACCAGCGGCAGCGTGGGGAATAGCAGCAACACCGACTTGATCAGCGAAGTTTTGCTGTTGATATTTATAGCCGGCGGTTGAACCGACAGAGAATAAGAAGGCATTCTTGGTGAAGTAAGCATTGATGTAATCATTGCAGACACCTTGAGTGGACAAGTAGTGGCTATTAGAATAGCTGTTGAACTCTCTGAGGAGGTTTCTGACATTGGCGTTATTGAAGTTTAAGACGCCTTCACCAGTCGCGGTGTTGACATCGGTATAGCCATAGCCATATTGCTCGCAGAGGGTGATGAAGAAGTTATCATCAGAGTCATAGCCTAAGACGCCATAGTGCAACTGGGTAGTATCGATAATTTTAGATCCAGCGGGCAGGGAATCATTATAGGTCATAAGTGCAGGAGCGAGATGTCCGAAGAAGTGCTCCCAGGTCAAATTATTGAGATATTCAGCGTTGATGACGGTTGGCACTTCTGCGTCGATAGCGTGGAGCGCTTCGCCGAGTCCAGCAGCGAATAAGACGGTCTCATTATAAAACATCGCTTCAGTGGACTTAGACAATGGTAAGGAATAGATGCCTTCGACGGGGTACATCTCGCCTTCTTCCATGAAAGCGGGGACCATATCGTTGAGGTCATCTTGAGTCCAGCCCTCTTTCGAATCATTGATGTATTTGGTCAAATCGACTGGCTTGCCGAAATCCATATAACGCACGACGTGGTCAGGATAGCATTCGACTAAATCTGGGTACTCACCAGTGCCCATATCAGAGATGACTTGGTCTCTGAGCTGATTGTAGTTACCGCTGAACTTATTATTGACGATGTTGATTTTTTCATTTCCAGGAATTGCTTGGAATTCCGCGATGAAAGTGTCAATTAGCTCAGAAGCAGTCTGGCTGTTTCGATGGCTGAAAGTAATTGTGGTATCAAGAATCTTTCCTCCATCACCAGTGGGTCCACATGCAGTGAGAATAACCAAAGCTGCAAGGGGCAGAACTTTTAGTAAGTTTTCTTTTTTCATAAGAATCTCCTTTAATTTTATTAGATAGCCACGCGGGCTAAATAATCCAATTTATTATCCTTTGATTCCCGCTCTGCCAACGCCCTTCATGATGTACTTTCTGAAGAAGACGAAGAGGAGGAATAAAGGCACTGTCACACAGAATGAAGCGGCCATTTGATAGCCATACTCCGTCGTGCCAGTATCAGGATCAGTAAACGCCGATCCGCGGAGAGCGTTAGAGATGAGTCGGAATTCATCTTGTTTAGTGACCAATTGAGGCCAAATGTAGCTGTTCCATGTACCCATGAACTTTAAGATGACAATGGAAATTAAAGTTGGGGCAGCGAGCGGGACCATGACTTTCCAAAGGAAAGACCAATCGCTCTTTCCGTCGACTTTAGCAGCGAGATATAGCTCGTTAGGAATCTGCTTGAAGTTCTGTCTCAATAGATAGATGTAGAAGACGCTGATCCAGAAGGGAACAATCATCGCGGCGTAAGCATCGAGAAGGGTCTGATCTTTGATCCAACCAAAGGCGCTGACAGTCAAATAGTTGGAGATGACCATCATCTCGCCAGGAATCATCATGGTCATCAGGAAGATCATGAAGAGGGTCTCGCGACCCTTGAAATTCAAACGTGCAAACGCGAAGGCTGCAAAAATCGTCGTGATCAAGGTGCCAAGTGTCGAAACAGCGGCGACGATGATGGTGTTGATCATGTAAGTCGTAAAGTCAAAAACTTGGAAGACATAGCTGTAGTTACTCCACATGACGATGTTAGGGAAGAAGGTCTGCTCAGCGGAGATGATCTCAGCTCTCTGCTTTAAGGAGGTGATAATCATCCAGTAGAAGGGGAACAAGACGGTCAAAGCGAGGACGAGAATGAAGGCGTAAGTGATGACCGTAGTAATGATGCGGGTCACCTTTTCTGTCGAGCGAATTGCATCGGCAGTTTTTCCCGCTTCTTTGAGCGAGAGAACAATGTTGGTCTCGACATTTTCATGGCGAAAATCAACGTATTGCATCGGTGGTAAAACTTGTTCTGTCATGCCAATTCCTCCTTAATAGTAAACTCTCTTCTTGCTGACACCAAATTGGATGAAGGTGAAGGCGAGAATGACGACGAAGAGGAAGACGCCAGCCGCACCAGCGCGAGAGGTGAATCCTTTTTCGACGTTGTCGTAGACATAATAAACGATGGTTTCCATATCAGGGATGACCGAGTTCTTTCCTAAAGTGCCTGGTCCGCCGAACATAGCCACGACAGCGGTGTACTGCTTAAAGGCGGAAATGAAGCTGGTGATCATGATATAGAGAATCTGAGGTGATAAGAGCGGGAAAGTGATTCTAGTGAGGACTTTCCATTTCGGGCAAGCGTCGATTTGAGCCGCTTGATAGTATTGCTTGTCAATGCCCTGCAATCCAGAAAGGAAGATGAGGATTTTGAAAGGCATGGAAGACCAGATGATGTAGATGGTTAATGGGATCATAGCCACCCAGCGGTTAGCTCCGTAAATCCAGGTAATATTGCTGCCAGTGATGAAGTTAATAATACCTTGATTGTCAAAGATGACGGAGAAGACCAAGCCGACTGCCACAGCATTCGTGACATAGGGCAGGAAGAAGACGGTCTGAATGAACTTTTGGAACCATTTGATCGAGTTGAGCGCCACCGAGATAGTGAGAGCGATGATAATCTCGATTGGGACGGTCACAAAGGTGAGGATGAGAGTATTGGGAATGGCGTATTTCACAAAGTTGACTTCTTGACCACCATTGACTTTGACCAAGCCAAAGATGATGCCGAAGTTGTCGAGGGTGAAGCCAGAGAATTGGCCAGTCGCGTAGTTGTAATCCTTAGCGAACGAGATGAAGATGGTGTTGATCAAAGGGTATAAGAGGAACACGCTGATGAGCACGACGACGGGAGCGAGGTAGACCCAAGCTTTCCAGTTGTTCTTGCTCGCAACATCTTCGATGCCGCTCACTTGATAAGGTTTAGTGACGCGCTTTTTGCCAACGAGACGAACGATCGTTTTTTTGTTCGAGTCGTATCCTTCAGGAAGATCGGGGATAGGCTCAAGAAATAAAGAATCGTTGGCTGAAATAATCTCTTCCCCGGGGGCGAGTTTTCGCTTCCTTAAATTCTTGAAAAATTGAATTATTTTATCCAACATATCATCACCTACTTAATGCGAATTCTTTCTTCGGTTTCGCCATCAAAAATGAACATTTTGGAAGGTTTGACTTTGAATGACATATCCTTTTTATCGCTGATTTCATCAGAGGAGATAATGATTTTGAAGCTGTCCTTTAAGCATTCGGGGCGATGGGCAACTAAGCTGACATCGCGGCCGAGAATCTGGACCATTTCAATGTCCGCATGGAAAACGTTCTTATCAGAGGCGGTTGGATGGGTGAAGCCTTCAGGGCGAATAGCCACAAAAACGGCCTTGTGCCCAATCTCTTTTTCCGCTTCGAAAATGCAGTCGTTTCCAATCATGACTTTCTTGCCTTCGACCACTCCATGGAAAACGTTGATCGGTGGGGTGCCGAGGAATTGGCCAACGAAGAGGTTGGAAGGATCATTATAGACAGTCTGAGGAGAGTCGATCTGCTGCATCTCTCCAAGCTTCATGACGACGATTTGATCGGAGATGGACATCGCTTCTTCTTGGTCGTGAGTGACGAAGACGGTGGTAATGCCGGTCTCTCTTTGAATGCGGCGAATCTCTTCGCGGGTCTGCAATCTCAAGCGAGCATCGAGGTTGCTCAATGGCTCATCGAGGAGCAAAACTCTTGGCTTCTTAACCAACGCACGAGCGATGGCAACGCGCTGTTGCTGACCGCCGGAGAGCTGGCTGGGTTTTCTTTGTAAATAGTCTTCAACTTGGACTAATTTTGCGGTTTCATAGACGATATTGCGCCTCTCTTCTTTGGTCAATTTGCGGTGAGAGATCGCTTGGACGGTATCGAGCTCGACATTGCTCAATTGATATTTCTCAGTGAGCTCGTCGACGATGTGCTGAATGTCCTCTTTGCAGACGTGGTTAATCTTGAAGTAAATCTTGGTCTCCACTCTCGTGAAATAGAGCTTGAAGTCAGAGACTCCTAATTTTCTAGCCTTGAAGAATTTCTTGACTTCCTTCTCCAATTTATGGTCGACAACGTTGGTGACGACAAAGTGGCTGTTCTGCAGTTCAGTGGACGCGCGGATGGCCTCTAAGCAGGCATCCATCTTAAGAGCGCTGAGCTTATATACACGGGCGATGATTTCATAGCCGTGCTGAGTGTGAGTGATGACTACTTCGCCTGGTTTTGCGATCGGCTTAATAGCCTTTTGGACGGCGCTGATGGTGCTGTCCATTTGATCGATGGCAAAGTTCTTGGCTAGTAATCCCTTGAAAGTCATCTCGATGACTTGCTCGGGGCTGATTGCGCCGACGGTAGCGCGGAAGCTGCTGTCAAATAGAGCTTCGCTGGCTTGCTTCTCGCTGGAATCAACGATCTTGGCATCGATGATTTTGGGGAAATTCTCCACAAATAACTTTTTGATGTTGGGATCAGTGTTGAATAGGCGGACAGTCAGGGTGAGAACTCTATCTTCGGAAACAGCTTGTTCGAAAGCAAAGCTCTTATTTTTCATGCCGATCTTTTTGGCGAGGGATGCGGCGCTCGCTAAAATGCCTTCGACGACATCGTTAACTCTCAATTTGTATTGATAGACAATGACAAAGTCAAAGAAAGTCACGAGTGGCACTTCGACTTGTAAGTTAGTGAGTGGAAACTCGATGTTCTTGTAGATGGTCATGTGAGGATAGAGGGCGTAGTTTTGGAAAACGAGGCCGATTCCTCTCTTTTCAGGGGAGAGGTTGGTGACTTCTTGATCGCCAAACCACACTTCACCAGAAGTGGGGACATGGAGGCCTGAAATCATGTAAAGGGTGGTAGATTTGCCGCAGCCAGAAGGGCCGAGCAAACCGACGAGTTTACCATCAGGAACGGTGAAGTTTAAATCCTTGACAGCGATGGTGTCGCGAATATTTTTCTTTGGGTCACCCGGGAAAATTTTAGTTAAATCTTTAATTCTAATTTCCATTTTAATTACTCCTTAACATTAGTTGGTGCCATCTTCGGCTTTATCTTGATCTAGTTTGAGTTTTTGTGCCTTGCGTCTCTGATTTCCGGCTTTGGTTTGAACTACCAAGAATCTGATGAAGTAGCCGATGATCAAGACCGAGACAACCATGAACACAATGATGAACGGATCGACGGGGTTGTAGACCACCACTGCGTTCGCGAACAGCGTCGCTCTCAAGGTCGTGAAGGTGAAGGCGAGAATGACGATGAGGGATCCAAGCAAACCGAGCGAGGCTTTGAACAAGTACTTCTTCGGTTTTACGCGGCGGAATTCATCGTTTTTGAATCTCTCCTTTAAATAGAAGAACAAGCCGATGCTGATGAGCAGGTACGCCGAAACAAATCCGACGGTCAGCCAGATGAGCAGGGCGTTGCTATCGAAGACTTTAGCGGTGTCGGCTGCGGACATGATGTTCACAAATCCGAATCTGGTCGAAACTCCCGAGCGAGCGAGAGGGCCATTCTTTCCGTAGATGTCAATCGTGACATAGAAGCCGATGAACTCGAGGCTCTTTAGAGATTTGGCATCGAAATTGGCATCGACTTCGCTATTTCTGAAAAGGTAAGATACTTTGTTGATTTTGGAAGAAAGGACATATTGGCTGATGGGAGAGCTGACATAGAATTGCTTGACGCTGCTCTCGCCATAATTGACTAAATATTGAGATTGGGACAAGGAAGAAACGCGGTAGCGGATGTAAGATTTTCCCTTAGCAATATTGGCTTCGTTGGCGCGATAACTGCTTGGGTTGAGCTCTTCATAAATCTCTTCGGGACCTTTGGTGATGGTCGCTCTGATTGAGGTGTAGTCCATGAAGCTGGATATGCCGCTGAAAGAGATGTCGATAAAATCGCTGAGCTCATAAGATTTGGGGAAAACGTTTCGGGGTGCGATGTAGTAGACCTTGGTCTCATCGGGCGTGAGGCTGTCCGCTGCTTTTGGGAAGATATTGTGAATGACGAGGCTGGTGACATCGATGGTTTCACCGCTGGTGATTTTGATATCGATGCTCATGGTCGTCGAATAGCTGGAGATAAGCGCGCCGACGGAGTTGTAATAGCCATCAGTAGCAGTGAGGATGAATTGTTCATAGCGGGTTTCAGTCGCTCCGCCAGGAAGCTCGACATCGTACTCTAAATAGAGAGGAAGTTCCTTGCCATCCTTGAAATAGCCGAGGAAATAGTTGGCATATTTGTCGCCGTAGAGGCTAGCGCCACCACGAGCGAGGAAAACACCAGGAACGATGACGTTTTCTTGCTTGGTAACGACAATATTGCCTTTGTTATCATAAGTGTATTCGAGAACACGGGTCAAAGCTGAGCCTCTTAAACCGGGCACATCGGAAGTGTGATCAGCGTAGAGATAGTCATATTGAACAGAAGCACCATGGTTCCAGTTGGCTTCCCATTGCTCATCCACTTCTGCTTGAGACAATTCGACATAAAAATGGACACGAGTAGCACAAGTGTCCAAATTGAGGAAACTATCCTCGTATACAGTATTGATATTGTTAGGAATGTAAATATTGATGTCTTGAGCGAGGTTGATTGGATCGCTGAAAGTGAGTTTGGAGAAATCATAGGCTTCGACGCCAATGCTGCTCGGAGTGAGACTTAATAAGTGGTTGCGGGAAATTTTCTTCGGCAAAATAACTGATTTGCCAATGGTCGGAGAAATGCTGAAGATATAAGCATTAAAATCAGGGATCGAATCGAAGTTTTCCGCTAATGAGTTATTTAGATCAAGCGCTTTTATTCCATTATCGTCAAGAGCATCGATGGCTTCATAAGTCGCTTGATAGTCCTCATCTTGTGGAGCAACTAGATAGGCTGAAGTCGTATCAGAATATCCTTGTCCGCCAGTGGAAAAAGTGAATTGGAAAGAATGGCTCGTCGGAGTGATAGTCGAAGAAATGGTTAAAGCTGATAACTTGTCAGTGTTAACTTCCACTTCGGCTGGATTGGGCTCCCAAGCGCTCCTTTTGTTGATTTCCCTTCTGGCGACAGAACTAGTCTGAGAAGCGAGAGCGGAATTGCTTGTGGCCACGGTCACCGGAAGTGCCAAAGCCACAGATAAACAAAACGAAGCAATTAAAAGCATCATTGTTTTATTTTTTGTCATGTATTGAATATCCTCCAATGTATAACATAAGACCACAACTATTATACACGATGATAAAACGCGCGCAAATGGAAAAAACAAGAAAAAATCATCGCTCTATATAATAGTTATAGTTTTTGTCTGACTTTAAAATCGACGGGTTTTGCATGTGTGTCAATACCCTTGAGGGCTATTTCTTCTTTGGACATAAAAATTTTAGTCCGATACCCATCGACTTCCACGATGTTGAGCATGTAATCTGGAAAGCCTTGCTTCTTCTTGCTAAAGGCCATCAGCGAGAACGAAATAATGAAAGGAATGCCAAGAGTAAACAGGGCGAGAATTAGCTCCGCAAAATAGAAGATGGCAAAGCGGGCCATCGTCCGCCCAATTTTGGGGCTGAGAAAATGCGAATCCAAGGACCCGATGCGATAGATGGCTTTCCCAAAGGTCATCCTTCCGCGTCGGAAGATCAAAACTGGCAGGAGATAGATCAACAAGCCACTCAATAAGTAAGAGATAGGAATCTCCACAAAAGTGAGGATGTTGCTGAGGTATTTGGTGCATTCATAATAATCGGGAATTGAAGTCACGAGATATCCTTGGGCGTGCTCATCGATATAGGGAGCATAACCTTTCTTAAAAAATGTTCTGTTACTTGGAACTGTGCACTCTACATTAACAATAATATTATTTTCGCCAACTTTTACAAAGTAATGAACGCCATAATCATCGACGAGTTCATCACTTAGCATAAAGCTCTCATAGTCCGCCATTATCGCCTGGTAATCTTCGTTGGTGCAGGCGATTTGACAGTAATTATGGAATCCAGAAATGGCTGCTTGGGCTATTTCGTTTTTCTTATCGACGCCAAACCAATAATCATCGGATATTACGCTGACAATATCAGTTATTACCTTAATATCATCAGGAACATCTTTGTCGGTACTGACTATATAATCATCTACATCCTGTGCTGGAAGAGTGTTGGGAACAAAAAGGCAACTCTCAAGTTTTATGGTGGCCATGGTTATCATGTTCTCTTGGTATTCCGAAGTGGAGGTTGCTATCTCTCTCACGCCGATAAACAAGCCAATAAAACTGAGCAAAAAGAAAATCACATCAATGACATTAGCTAATACTCGCCGATAAAAAGGCGGAGTGTAATACTCCACATTGATCTCGTTAACTTTCGTTTCTTGGATATCAGTCGCCATTAGTCTATATTATATTCCTCAATGCTATAAATAGCATCTAAATTTTCGGTCGTCACGCAGACGCTCTGGGAACACAGATCGGTAATTGTCCGATTATAGGAATTAAAAATGATAAATATCGCTGAGACAATTTGAAACAGAATGGATAAGACCAGCACATAGATTAAGATTGACAGCGCAAAGGGAAGCGTCAACCCAGTAATGGTCATCGGCAGGAAAAAGCATATCGAAGCACCAGTGAAGAGCGGGTAGATGCTGGCGAGAGCAGATTCGCCTTTGGTGTAGAGTTTCAGCCGATGGATGTTCAAGCGCTGAATCTTCATTAAAGACATTCCAATGGTCTGGTGCTTCTCGCGGAATAGAGGAACGAAGAAGAAATAAGCAAGCCAAGAAATAAAATAAGCAATAATCGAAGTATAAGTGAAAAAGTTCTTGTAATAAGCATCGAATTCTCGGACGAAAACATCGGCTTCCTTGTATGATAGAGCAATAGGAGAGTAGGTTATATCATTCGCCTTGATGTCATCGATGACTTCCCCGTAGAGATTAAAGAAAAACTTCTGGCCGATCTTGTCGTAATAATTCATGCCATTCGTGGAGATTTCACTACTGGGGTTGAAATAGGGGGCAATCTCTTGCTTGTAGAGATCTTCTAAATAGTATTGGTCGCCAACCTTTTTAAAGTACCCCGCGGTGTTGTAGGAATCGAAAAGAGAATAATAAATATTATCATCTTGTTTTATGTCGTGATAATAAGTCCAGATGACATCATTTTCAATCTTGTGGCCATACTCGGGATAATTGACATCCGGTGAGAGGGCGTCATCGAGGCAATAATAGGAGAGAAACACATCATAAGTGAAGCTCAGGCTGGTGGAAAAGAGGTATTTGTCATCCGCGTCGTGATAATAGAGAAGTTCCCTGCCATAGAGAATGTCGAGTTTCGTGTTCTCGTAGGTTGAAGAGACATCGCTTTTTTTATCGTATTGGGTGATCAAATATCCCAAGGGGACTACCGCGATGTTAAAGAGGAGAAAGGAGATAATAAAAGATAGAAAATAGTCAGCGAAAAACAATAAGATGCGCCGGCCCTTGCCAATTGGAGCAATCTCGATTATGTTATTTCCATCTTCGGGTTGAGCGACTTTTTGCATACCAATAATATACTTGATTTCTTCGCTTAAAAAAATCTTTTTTTATCGCGTTAAAAAAGCTTCCTCCGAAGAGAAAGCTTTTCGTTTATTTAGCGATTAACTATTTGATGATTTCGCTGACTGAACCAGCACCGACAGTGCGGCCGCCTTCACGAATGGAGAACTTAGTTCCTTGTTCCATTGCGATGGGGTGAATGAGTTCGATGGTCAATTCGACGTTATCGCCAGGCATAACCATGTCGACACCAGCTGGGAGCGTAATGATGCCAGTGACATCGGTGGTACGGAAGTAGAATTGAGGGCGGTAGTTGCTCAAGAAAGCAGTGTGGCGTCCACCTTCTTCTTTGGATAACACGTAAACATGACCTTTGAATTTGCTGTGAGGAGTGACAGTTCCGGGTTTAGCGAGAACTTGTCCGCGCTGAACTTGGTCGCGGTTGATGCCTCTTAAAAGAGCACCGACGTTGTCTCCGGCTTCGACGAAGTCGCAGATCTTGCGGAATGATTCAAGTCCAGTAATGACGGATTTTTGAGTTGGGCGAATACCGATGATTTCCACTTCATCGCCGAGTTTCGCTCTGCCGCGTTCGACACGGCCAGTAACGACGGTACCACGGCCAGAGATGGTCATGACATCTTCGATGGCGAGCAAGAATGGCTTCTCATCATCACGAACTGGTTCTGGGATGAAGCTATCAACAGCATCCATGAGAGCCATGATGGTCTTTTGTGCTTCAGGATCGCCGTCAAGAGCTTGGCGAGCAGATCCGCGGATGACAGGAGTGTCATCACCTGGATAACCATATTTGCTTAAGAGTTCGCGGACGTCCATTTCGACTAAGTCGAGTAATTCTGGATCGTCGACTAAGTCAACTTTGTTGATGAAGACAACGATTGATGGAACACCGACTTGGCGAGCGAGCAAGATGTGCTCACGAGTCTGTGGCATAACGCCATCAGTGCCAGCAACCACGAGGATTGCTCCGTCCATTTGCGCTGCGCCAGTGATCATGTTTTTGATGTAGTCAGCGTGCCCAGGACAGTCAACGTGGGCGTAGTGTCTCTTTGCGGTTTGATATTCAATGTGCGAGGCGTTGATGGTAATACCACGAGCCTTCTCTTCAGGAGCTGAGTCGATTTGATCGTAAGCGGTGGCGACTGCTCCACCTGCTTTTGCTAAGACAGAAGTGATAGCCGCGGTTAAAGTGGTTTTACCGTGGTCAACGTGACCGATAGTACCAATGTTAACGTGTGGTTTTGATCTGTCGAATTTTTGTTTTGCCATAAATTTGAAATCTCCTTTCCTTCGTATAAATGTAGATTTTTCAACGAATTCATAATATAGCAATAAGTTTTTATATGCAATACCCTTTAAAGGTATTAAGCAACCGGTTATCGAGCGGAAACTCCGTTCTTTTTGATAATTTCGTCCATGATGTATCGAGGGCATTCGCCATAGTGATCAAACTGCATGACGTAGTTGCCTCGGCCTTGAGTCATGCTGCGGAGATCGGTGACGTATCCAAACATTTCGGATAGCGGCACTTCAGCTTCGAGGATTTTAGCATTGGCTCTCTGCATTTCACCATTGATGTTTCCGCGCCGGCGAGAGATATCGCCGATGACATCGCCGTAGTACTGCTCAGGGATTGTCACTTCGATTTTCATGATTGGCTCAAGGATGACGGGATCGCATTTGCGAGCCGCTTCTTTGAGAGCCATCGAAGCAGCGATTTTATAAGCAGCTTCGCTAGAGTCGACATCGTGGTAGCTGCCATCGAACAAAGTGGCTTTGATGTCCATGACTTCAAACCCGGCCACAAGGCCGCGCTTGAGGGAGTCGACAAGACCATCGCGAGTAGGTTTAATATACTCTTTAGGAACTGTTCCGCCGACGATTGCATCGACGAATTCAAATCCTTTTCCAGGGTTGGGTTCAAATTTGACCCACACATGGCCGTATTGACCACGACCGCCGGACTGCTTGATATATCTGCCTTCGCAATCGCCAGATTGACGAATGGTTTCGCGATATTCGACTTGGGGAGCGCCGACATTGACGCTGACACCAAATTCGCGCTTCATGCGGTCGACGATGATGTCGAGGTGAAGCTCGCCGACACCAGCGATGATGGTCTGGCCAGTCTCCGCATTAGTTCTCACCTTGAAGGTTGGATCCTCTTCAGCGAGCTTCTGCAAAGCATTAGCCATTTTCTCTTGGTCGGCTTTCGTCTTGGGTTCCACCGCCTGCTCAATGACAGGATCAGGGAATTCCATCTGCTCGAGAATGACGATGCTCTTCTCGTCGCATAAGGTATCGCCAGTGATGGTATTTTTAAGTCCCACTACCGCTCCGATATCGCCAGCATGCAATTCTTCCACCTCTTGGCGGTGGTTGCTGTGCATGAGAACGACGCGAGCGATTCTTTCCTTGACACCTTTAGTGCTGTTGTAGACATAGGAGCCGCTCTTCAACACGCCGCTATAAATACGGACGTAAGAGAGCCGACCGATAAATGGGTCTGTGGCAATCTTGAATGCAAGAGCAGCAAGGGGAGCACCCTCATCAGCTATGCAAGTCGTTGGGTTACCACGATCATCAATTCCTTTAGCAGCAGGAATGTCGAGAGGACTTGGCAGATAATCAATAACGCCATCAAGGAGCAATTGAATATTCTTGTTCTTGTAAGCGGAACCGCAGAACACAGGGTGAAATTCACCTTTCAAAACCGCTTTGCGAATAGTGGCTTTGGTCTGCTCAACGCTTGGTTCTTGCCCATCAAGAACCAGCATGAGAATTTCTTCGTCAAAGTTTGAGAGAGCTTCGAACAAAGTTGCTCTTAATTTGACGACTTTATCTTTATATTCTTCGGGAATTGGTGACTCGGTTGGATTGTCATCAATGTTGGAATCATAAATCCATGCTTTTTGCTCAATAATATCGATACAGCCAATTAAGGATGACTCAATGCCTATCGGGTATTGCACCGCGGCAGCATTGGCACCTAAACGTTCATGGAGGGAACGGACGCACATTTCGAAGTCCGCGCCTATAGCATCAAGCTTGTTCACAAAGACGATTCTTGGAACACCATATTTGCTACCTTGTCTCCACACTGTCTCAGTCTGAGGCTCGACGCCATTTTTTCCATCGAGGACCGTAATCGCACCATCGAGGACGCGAAGGGAACGCTCAACTTCAACAGTGAAGTCGACGTGCCCGGGAGTGTCGATGACGTTAATGCGATTTCCTTTCCAAGTGGCGGTAGTCGCCGCAGAAGTAATGGTAATGCCTCTCTCTTGCTCTTGTTCCATCCAGTCCATAGTGGCGGCGCCTTCGTGGACTTCGCCAATCTTATGAATCTTGCCGGTGAAGTAGAGAATACGTTCAGTTGTAGTAGTCTTGCCCGCATCAATGTGGGCCATGATACCGATATTTCGAGTATGGGCTAAATCAAATTCGCGATTTGCCATAATAATTTCCCTCCTCGATTACCAACGATAATGAGCATAAGCTTTGTTGGCTTCGGCCATCTTGTGTGTATCTTCTCTCTTTTTCACGGAAGCGCCGGTGCCGTTCGCGGCATCGATGATCTCGTTAGCGAGACGATCTTCCATGGTCTTTTCATTTCTCAAGCGGGAATAGGTAACTAACCATCTCAATCCAAGGGTGACTTTTCTTTCTTTGGTCACTTCGGTTGGAACTTGGAAGTTACTGCCGCCAACGCGTCGCATTTTTAATTCGACTTCTGGCATGATGTTGTTGATCGCTGTTGCGAAGACATCCATGGCGGGCTTGCTGGTCTTAGCTTCGATTTTGTTGAAGGCCGTGTAGAGAATTGTCTGAGCAGTTCCCTTTTTGCCATCGAGCATAATCTTGTTAATCAAACGTGTGATGAGTTTACTGTTGTAAATTGGATCTGGTAACACGTCGCGCTTTGTAGCAATGTTTTTACGCATAATGAAACTCCTCCTTCAACTATTCTTCCGATTCTTTCGGCTTCTTCGTCCCATAGAGGCTGCGGCCTTGACGGCGAGCTTCAATTCCGGCGCAGTCAAGTGTTCCGCGGACGACGTGGTAACGAACACCTGGTAAATCTTTGACACGTCCACCGCGGATAATCACGGTTGAGTGCTCTTGTAAGTTATGACCTTCACCACCGATATAAGCAGTGACTTCATAACCGTTCGACAATCTAACACGGCAGTATTTACGGAGGGCTGAGTTAGGTTTTTTGGGAGTCATGGTTCCGACACGAGTGCAGACGCCGCGCTTCTGTGACGAAGCTTGCTCGGTGGCTCTCTTCTTTAAAGAGTTAAATCTAGCACCAAGAGCGGGAGTCTTTGACTTTGTAGTCTTGTTCTGACGGCCTTGACGAACTAATTGGTTAATTGTTGGCATACAATTGCTCCTTTACTTTTTTCCTTTTATCTAGTGGCTATCCATCCACAGTACCGAGTGTGTCATGAGTTTTTCTTAAAAAACGACCTCTCGGTCCATGTGCTCAGGATTAGCACACGCTCATATATAATATATAAGTAAGAAAAAACGCGCAACAAAAAAATGAAAAAGTTATGGTTGGATTTCTATTTCGCACTAAAAGTGAGAGTGATATTGTTGACTCCCATATGGTCAATAACCATGGAGTAAGGAAGCGATTCCCCATTTTTGTTGAAGGTAAAGTCCCCATAATCATCATCCGCGGTTCCAAAGGTATCGCGATAGGCAAATAGAGTGGAATTATCGGCAGCGATGCCGCTTTGATAATTGCCTTCTCCTTTTGCTGATAGGAGATGGCAGAGGGTTGGTTCAGCTAATGACAGAGGAGAATTGTCATGAGCAAAGCCAACGTAAAGATTTGAATAAGGAGCGAGCTGCTCAGCGGTCATGTTTTCAGCATATCCCAACTTGGTTCGGCCATCATAACAAGATAAGCGAGCATCAATGTGATAGATGCGCAATCCGTGATAATTCGGGTAATAGAAGACGCGGCTTTTTCCCTCTTGGTCCGCGTAGACATAGGAAGAAAAAGACGAGGAGTCATTCAAGCCATCCGGAGTGAAATACTCAATCAAGATGTATTCATCATATGGGGTGCCATTGAATTTGGAAGTCGGGATGAGCAAAAAGTCTCCCGCTTGCGTGAAGGAATTAATGGTAATTTGCTGAGGCTTGTCGATGATGATAGGCGTGGCCCAGTGCAAAAGGTATTTGCTGAAGGAGCAATGGTCGCCTAAATTGTAGTCCATCATGTCGAAAAAACCGGTTGGCTGATATCCGCTGCCGCCAACGGTGTTGTAATAATCGCGCAGCCCAAACAAATGTCCCACTTCGTGGATAAATGTATATGCTTCAACGATGTTGTTTTTGTAAGCTTTTTCTCCCATGAAGTCGATAGAAGACCAAGCATAGGTGGCAGCAGAAGGAGTGCTGGCTACTTTGTTTTTGCTTGCTCGGTCGACATAAGCCCAAAAAAGGGATGAAGTATCCTGATAGTTGGGCGGATAATCGTAGACAATATACAAACCGCGAATGTATTGGTTGCCTTCAGTCAGATAATTTGTTAAATCAAAATCGCTATTAAAGAGCCAGGTGACAATCTCGTTAGCGATGTCAGAGCTGACTGTGAGAGCAGTGCTTCCAAATTTGGAATTATGAAGCGCTTCTGCAGCAGTCATTTGAGAGTGATACCATTCGGTGACTTCGCCGAGAATTTTCAGGTGACCATAGGAGGATTGATTATAGTAAGAGGCCACAGATTGATAAGCATTTTTCGCTGCGTCGCCAAAAAAGGCATTTTGGATGAGAGTTCGCTTTTTAGCCAGAACATCTGCATCAGGATCGACATCTTCCTTAAAAGTCATCGGAACCACTAGCAAGTAAGGATCCTTGCCTTGCTCAAAAAATAAGCCATTGTCTCGAGAGCTTTCCATCTGAGCGAGGCTGCTGATTTCGGTAGCCTTGACAGTTTTATCGTAAAAGTAAGCCTCTTTTGGCAAAACATAAGTGCTCACTTCACTATTGAAAGTATCTAGTTCATCCAAGTCGGCTAGGTAAGGGACAAACTCCAGCGAAGTCGCGCCAAAGCATGAGGTCAAAACCAAGGTCAAACTAATGAGAGCAAAACGTAATTTCTTCATGTATTATTAAATCTAAGTTTTAAAGAGACAAATGTAAAGCAAAAGACTTTTTAAATGTCTTTTACTTATGAGCCCAATTCATTCATTTTTTCGTCAAAAACCCAGCAAAAATAGCGTATTTATGAAAAAAGCCCCGATTTTTGGTCGGGGCAATTTTTATTGAAAGATGAAGTTTACTTTTTGTTTTCTTCTTCGGCGCGGCGAATCTTTTCGTGGATGGCATTGACAGCGCGATCGTGCTCTTCGACGTAGCGATCGGAGACGACTTTCATCGTATCTTCGACATCGAAATGCTCAATCAAAGCGTCTTCTGCTTGCTCATTGAAGAGACCGCGGCCAGCAGGAATTAAACGGCCAGTGATAACGTTTTCTTTTAAGCCATGGAGATAGTCAGTTTTGCCTTTGATGGCAGCATCGGTCAAGACGCGAGTAGTCTCTTGGAAGGATGCGGCGGAAAGGAAGCTGTCAGTTTCGAGAGCGGCTTTCGTGATACCGAGAATTAAGGGAGAGAACACCGCGGGGTGTTTTCCGCTGAGGAGCGCTCCAGTATTCTTGTCGGTGAAAGTGTTGATGTTGACGCGAGTGCCGGCGAGCATGTCGGTGTCTCCCGCATCAATAACGAATACTTTGCGAAGCATCTGGCGAACGATAACTTCGATGTGCTTATCGGAAATAGCAATATCCTGCGAGGAATAAACTTTGCGGACTTCTTTGAGAATGTAGTTTTGGACGGCGGTTTCATCGCTGACTTCAAGGAGTTTCTTCGGTGAGATAGCTCCCTCAGTGATCTTGCCACCATTCTTGACAGCGTCGCCTTTTTTGACTCTCAAGCGAGCGCCGAAGGGGGTCGTATATACTTTCTCTTCGAGATCGTTTTTGACAGTCACATCATAGCAGCCATTCTTTTCTTCGATACGAGTGACCACACCGCGAATTTCAGAGATGAGAGCTTCACCTTTAGGGGTGCGAGCTTCGAACAACTCTTGAACACGAGGCAAACCTTGAGTAATATCGCTGCCGGCAACGCCGCCAGTGTGGAAGGTTCTCATGGTTAATTGAGTGCCAGGTTCACCGATGGATTGAGCAGCCATAATGCCAACTGCTTCGCCGACTTCTACTTTGCGGCCAGTCGCTAAGTTGCGGCCATAGCAGTGGACGCAGACACCGTCTTTTGTCTCGCAGCCAAATAGGGAGCGGATGACGACTGATTCAATGCCGGCATCGACGATAGCCTTAGCTTGCTCTTCGTTGATCATGGTATTGCCTTTGACGATCACTTCTCCAGTCTGTGGATGGGCGACATCATTTAAGGCATAGCGACCAACTAAGCGGTCTTGTAATGAAGCGATGATAGCGTTGCGGGAAGTGTCGCGAATCTCGCGGACTTCGAAGCCGTGATCAGTGCCGCAATCTTCTTCGCGGACGATGACATCTTGAGAGACGTCGACGAGTCGGCGAGTGAGATAGCCGGAGTCAGCGGTTTTAAGCGCGGTGTCAGCACCACCCTTACGAGCACCGTGGGTGGCGATAAAGAATTCAGAGACGTTCATACCTTCGCGGAAGCAGGATTTAACTGGCAATTCAACCGCTTCACCAGAGGTTGAGCCCATCAATCCACGCATACCAGCGAGCTGGAGAATATTGGACATATTACCACGAGCGCCAGAGTCGGACATCATGAATATGGAATTGCGGGTGTCGACTTGGAACTGCTCTGTCAGTTTGGCTTGGACTTCGTTTTTGACATCATCCCAAACTTTGACGACTTGGTCGTGTCTTTCTTTATCAGTCAATAAGCCCATGCTGAACATTTTCGAGAGTTTGTTGACCTTTTCGTCACCGCTCTTGAGAATCTCTTCCTTTCCTTGCACGATGTGAATATCATCGAGGGAGATGGAGAATCCTGCTACAGTGGCGTAATGGAAGCCTTGATCCTTGATTTTGTCGAGGACAGCGCTGGTCTTGGGTTGAATAACTTCTCCCCATTTATCGATTTCACCAGCGCGGCGATCGTAGCGCTGGAAGATATCGTTGACGATGCTGCCCAAGTCTTTCTTTTTGAAAGGTTTGATGAGCGGTCTGTTAGCGATATATTCGCGAACGTTGGTGCCGCGAGGGACGAAATATGAGGCGATAGTTGCAGGATCGTTATTTAAATTCTTGGCGTTAACCGCATTTAAATAGGGGAAATCTGCAGGGAAAATTAAATTGAAGATGACTTTGCCGACGGAAGTGATCAAGTAGCTCTTGTTCTCTTCTTCGGTGAAATCTTTTTTCATCATCGCACTGCCTAAGATAGCGATGCGGTTATGGAGGTGGATTTGCTTGGTTTGATAAGCTAGCAGGAGATCGTCGACATTCTTGAAGACTTTTCCTTCGCTAGCGGCAAATAATTCAAATCTTTCCGCCTCATCCTCATCTCCTCTTTCGTGGGCTAATTGAGCGCGCTTTAAGAAGTCTTCTTTAGTAGCTTCAAGAGTGAGGTAGTAGTTACCGAGCACCATGTCCTGAGAACCAGTGACGATTGGTTTGCCATCTTTGGGTCCAAGAATATTGTTGCTGGCTAACATTAAATGTAAGGCTTCTTCTTGAGCGGCGCGGCTCAAGGGAAGGTGGACGGCCATCTGGTCACCATCGAAGTCGGCGTTAAATCCGGTGCACACGAGCGGGTGCAAACGGATGGCTCTTCCATCAACGAGGATTGGTTGGAAGGCCTGAATGCCAAGGCGGTGAAGAGTTGGCGCGCGGTTTAACAAAACGGGGTGTTTGCTGATGATCTCTTCGACGATGTCAAAGACAACATCCTCATAGCGGTCGATAATTTTATCGGCTTGCTTATGAGCGTTAGCAATCCCGCGCTTTAAGAGTTCGCAGGCGATATATGGGCGCAATAATTGAATGGCCATCTCGCGAGGAAGGCCGCATTGATACATCTTTAGGCTTGGTCCGACAGCAATGACGGAACGACCAGAGTAGTCGACGCGCTTGCCGAGGAGGTTTTGTCTGAAGCGACCTTGCTTGCCTTTCAGAGCTGAGCTGAGCGATTTTAAAGCGCGTCCGCCTGGGCCTTGAACAGGTTTATTTCTTCTGCCGTTATCAATCAGAGCGTCGACCGCTTCTTGAAGCATACGTTTTTCGTTCATTAAGATGACGTCAGGAGAGTTCATGTCGATCAATTTCTTTAAGCGGTTATTTCTGGAGATAACGCGGCGATATAAATCGTTCAAATCGGAAGTGGCAAAACGACCACCATCGAGCTGAAGCATCGGGCGTAGATCTGGAGGGATGACCGGGATGACATCGAGGATCATCCAAGCTGGTTGGTTGTTGGAGTTTCTAAAAGCTTCAATAACTTCAAGCCTCTTGGTTAATTTCTGGCGTGACAAAGCGCTGGTATCTTTCATTTTGCTGTTGATATCTTCAGCTTCTTTGTTGAGATCAACTTCATTGAGAAGTCTCTTAATCGCCGCTGCACCTTCGCCGAATTCAGCGCCGGTGAACTTGCTGATAAAGCGAGCGTTACTCTGGAAATCAAAGACTTCCGCGTAATTCTCTAAGCGAGCGATTAATTCGAGAGCGCGATTGTAAGAATCATCGCCTTCGATAATTCCGTATTCCATCGCTCTGTCTAAGATATCCTTTAGGGCTGGAATAAAGATCTCGCGGCCATTTCGCTCATTGATAAATTCGCGATAGGATAAGACTTTACTTGAGCCAGGATTTAAGCAGATGTGAGCGGCGTAATAGACGACTTCTTCCAAATGCTTAGGAGAGACGTCGAGCAATAAGCCGATGCGGCTTGGGATACCTTTGAGGTACCAGATGTGGGTGCAGGGGCTCGCTAGTTCAATGTGGCCCATTCTTTCGCGACGGACTTCTTTAGAAGTCACTTCGACACCGCACTTCTCGCAGACCACGCCGGCAAAGCGGATCTTCTTATAGCGTCCGCAGTGGCATTCATAGTCCTTGCTAGGACCGAAGATCTTCTCGCAGTATAAGCCGTCCATTTCTGGCTTTTGGCTGCGGTAGTTAATGGTTTCAGGCTTTAAGACTTCGCCGCGCGACCAGCTGCGAATTTGCTCTGGGGAGGCAAGTCCCACTTTAATGGCAGTTAATTTCTTTACATCAAACATGGTATTTTTCCTCCTTAATCATCAAATTTTTCATCGCCGCTGTGGGTGGTGAGACCGATGGCCTCAACATCGACGACGCTCTCAGCGGCACCTTCGCCAATCAAGTTGCGGATATTGGAATTGATGCGGCGTTCCTCTTTCTCCGACTCTTTCGCGAGAGCATCCATATCGATGGCTGTGCCATCTTGATCTAACAATTCGACGTTCATCGACAAAGCTTGCAATTCCTTGACCAACACTTTGAAGGCTTCGGGAATGCCTGGCTTCGGCAATTCCTGTCCTTTGATCACCGCTTCGTAAGTCTTGCGACGTCCGACGCGATCATCAGATTTAATGGTAATAATTTCTTGTAAGACGTGGGCGGCGCCATAGGCTTCGAGAGCCCAGACTTCCATCTCGCCAAATCTCTGACCACCATTTTGAGCTTTGCCGCCCAAAGGTTGCTGAGTGACGAGGGAGTAAGGGCCAGTGCTTCGAGCGTGCAACTTGTCGTCGACCATGTGCACTAGTTTAATCATGTACATGCATCCGACGGTGATGCGCTCATCAAATCTCTCACCAGTCGTGCCATCGTAGAGGATGGTTTTGCCATCTTTATCCATCTTGGCTTTTTCCATCATCGCGAAGATTTCTTCGTTGGTGATGCCATCAAAAACAGGGGTGGCAATCTTGTAGCCGAGCTTTCTTAAAGCGAAGCCGAGATGCACCTCCAAAATCTGCCCGATGTTCATACGGGAAGGAACGCCTAAGGGGTTGAGCATGATATCGACGGGAGTTCCGTCTGGTAAGAATGGCATATCGCATTCTGGTAAAATTCTAGAGATAACGCCTTTGTTACCATGGCGCCCAGACATCTTATCGCCTTCGGAGATCTTTCTCTTCTGCACGATGTAGACGCGGACAACTTCGTTGACTCCTGGAGGAAGCTCAACGTCTTTGCTCTTGCCTTCGCGCTTGAAGACTTTGACATCTAGTACAATTCCGGCTCCTCCATGAGGAACGCGGAGAGAAGCATCTTTGCCTTCGTTAGTTTTCTCGGCAAAGATAGCCATTAATAATTTTTCTTCAGGGGTGGCTTCGGTCTGTCCGCGAGGAGTGACCTTGCCGACGAGAATATCGCCTTCCTTAACTTCGGTACCGACGACGACAATACCCCTTTCATCGAGGTGAGCTTTTGCTTCGGTGGAGACGTTAGGAATATCGGCGGTGATCTCTTCATCGCCGAGCTTTGGAATCGAGCGGCACTCTAATTCATATTTTTCAATATGGACTGAGGTATAGGTATCATCTTTGACTAAGCGCTCGCTCATGATGACGGCGTCTTCGTAGTTGTAGCCGTTCCAAGTCATGAAAGCGATGGTAACGTTTTGTCCGAGAGCTAAATCGCCATTTTCCATCGCAGGACCATCAGCGATAATTTGACCTTTGGCGACTTTGTCGCCCACTCTCACCACGGAGTGCTGGTTGATGCAAGTTCCCTGGTTGCTGCGCTCAAATTTTTGGAGATAGTAAGTGCGAGGAGCGGATTGACCTTTCTCTAAGATCTCGATGTTTCGGCTGTCAGTGTAAGTGACGACGCCTTCTTCGACAGCGACAATCGCTAAGCCGGAGTCGCGAGCAATCTGATGCTCTAATCCCGTGCCCACGATAGGCGCGTGCGGTCTTAAAAGAGGAAGTGCTTGACGCTGCATGTTGGCACCCATCAAGGCACGCATGGTGTCATCGTTTTCCAAGAAAGGAATACATCCAGCGGCGATCGAGACGATCTGCTTTGGAGAGACGTCGACTAAATCGACATCTTCTTTCTTCGCCATGACGTTTTCGCCTTTGAATCGAGCGACTACTTCATCGTCGAGAATTTCTCCGTTGGGGCCGAGATTAATGTTGGCTTCAGCGATGACGTAATTCCATTCTTCATCAGCGCTCAAGTAGATTGAATCTTGGGCTTCGTTTAGAACGATATGATGAGCTTTATCGACTTTTCGATAGGGAGTTTCAATAAAGCCAAATTTGTTGATTTTAGCATAGCTAGCTAAGTTGTTAATCAAGCCGATGTTCTGACCTTCAGGGGTTTCAATTGGGCAGATACGTCCATAGTGAGAAACGTGAACGTCGCGGACTTCAGTTGAAGCGCGATCGCGGGTTAGACCACCAGGGCCTAAGGCGGATAGACGGCGCTTATTGGTCAACTCGGCGAGAGGGTTGGTCTGGTCCATGAACTGGGAGAGCTGGCTGCTCGCGAAGAACTCGCGGATAGAAGCGGTTAAGGGACGGGGATTGATCAAAGCTTTAGGCTTGACGTTTCCGAGGTCGCTAATCGACATCTTTTGCTGCACAGTCTTGACCATTTTGCCAAGTCCAATGCGGAATTGATTTTGAATTAATTCGCCGACGCAACGGATGCGGCGATTGCCGAGATGATCGATATCATCAGTGGTGCCGAAACCATCCATGACGTTGAGGAAATAAGAGAAGACCGCCACGATATCACTGATAGTGACATGGGAAACGGTGGAATTGAGGTCGGTTCCAATAATGGGGCAGACCTTCTTCTCTTTATCGTTTTTATAGACCTTGACAATGTTGACATTGCCATGGTCGTCGAGGCGCTCGTTGACTTTCAATATGTGCAAGTGCGCGCCTTTTTCAAAGAAATCTTCATTTCTCAATGCTTCGACATCTTCGGATGTCAAAGTATAGCCTTTTTTAAAGCGCACTTCACCATCGCTGGAGATGAGATTCTCCGCGAGGATTCGGTTGGCTAAGCGGTTGTAGATACCGAGCTTTTTAATATATTTGTAACGTCCAGCTCGCCCTAAATCGTATCTCTTGGAATCGAAGAATTTCTGAACGAGGAAATTAACCGTGCCTTCTTCGGTAATCGGTTCGCCAGGTTTCATCTTTCTAAAGATTTCCACGAGAGCCGTCTTGGCGGTCTTGACTTTCAAATCATCATCTTTGCTGATCGTTAGCTCTAAAGCATCATTGTGGCCGAACAAATTGACGAGGTCTTCGTCAGATTCGATACCTAGAGCTCTCAATAGGATTGTGGCGTGCATTTTTCTTTGGCGATCAATGCGGACAGATAAAATGTCCTTGTTGTCGCTTTCGAATTGCAGCCAAGTTCCTCTTCCTGGAATCAGGTCGGCTTCATAGAGATTTTTGCCAGCCTTCATCTCTTTAGAGAGATACGCGCCAGGGGAGCGAACTAATTGGCTAACGATGACTCTTTCCGCTCCATTGACAATGAAAGTTCCGCTCTTTGTCATCAAGGGGAAATCGCTCATATAGACCTCGGCTTCTTGAATTTCGCCGGTGGCTTTATGGTTGAGTCTCAATGTGACGTAAATCGGAACACAATAGGTCAAATCTTGAGCCTTGCATTCATGGAGAGGATGCTTTGGTTCGCCTAAGCGAACGGAGACGTAGTCGATCGAAAGAGTGTCCGCATAATTGCTGATGGGGAAGCTCTCTTTAAAGACTTCATCTAAGCCTTTTTCCTTGAATTCCTCGTAGGATTTTGTTTGAATCTCCACGAGATTAGGCAAAGGCAATTTGCCGGAGAATCGGGAATAATCATAACGATCATTGTTTAACTTGTTTAATTTAGCAATGTTTCTAATTGACATTCTAATGGCTCCTTAAATCTAAATATTTATTTGCTCACCTTTTTGGCTTGATAAACGCAATAGCCTTTTTCTTTCTCCAACAGGGAGATGTTCCCAAACAAACCTTCGATAAATCGGCTTGCGGTCGGAGCGCCTTGGTTTTTGCGAATTACCACGAATAGTGAGCCGCCATCAATTAAGCGTTGCAAGGCCCCCTCATACATGGCGTATGTAACGCGCTTTCCAGCGCGTATGGGAGGATTCACAACAATTGAATCATATGGTCCTTCAATGTTGGCGTAGATATCACTCTGAAGGCAAGTGACTCTCTGGCTTAATCCAAGCAATTTAGCGTTCTCCTCGCACAATGTGAGGGCTCGCTCGTTGACATCCGCAAGATCGACTCTTGCGTCTGGTGAAGTTATGGCGATAGTTAAGCCGATAGGGCCATAACCACATCCTAAATCGAGGACTTTTCCCGTGAGGCGGAGGGGAATAATTACCTTTAAAAGGGCAATACTCCCCTCATCGACCTTACTTTTGGAAAACACTCCATTATCGCTTTTAAAGTGCAGTGTCTGACCATCAATTGACAAAGTTATATCACGCTTTTTTGACGCTAAAAGGGGATCGTTTTGAAAATAATGGGACATAGATTACTTTGCGAGAATAATGGAAATTACTATTTGACTTCGACTTCTGCGCCAGCCGCGACGAGCGCTTTCTTGTGCTCTTCAGCTTCGACTGGGGAGATGTGTTCCTTGATGGTAGCTGGAACAGCATCAGTTAACTTTTTGGCATCCATTAAGCCTAAGCCAGTAATGGCTTGGACTGCTTTGATGACTTGGACTTTAGAAGCGCCGACGCTCTTTAAGATTAAGGAGACTTCGGTTGGGCCAGCGGCTGGTCCTTCTTCTTCTTCGACGTGAGCAGCGGCAGCGACAGGTGCAGCAGCGGTGACGCCGAATTCAGCTTCGACAGCTTTGACTAATTCATTGAGTTCGAGAACGCTCATTTCTTTTAATGAGGCAATGATCTCTTCTTTTGTTAATTTTGCCATGATAATTTCCTCCTAATTGGCATTATTTTGCATCGGCAACCGCTTGCACTGTGCAGGCAAATTGACGAATTGGTGCTTGTAAGCACGATAAGAACATCGAGATGACACCTTCTCTTCCGGGCAAGTCAGCTACTTCGATAATGCCCGCTTTTCCCAGCGTGCTACCTTCTGCGACACCACCTTTGATGGTGAAAACATCTCCGAATCGACGAGAGTATTTCTTCAAAACTTTTGGACCATTGCTCAATTCTTTAGAGAACACTAAAGCATTTGGACCAACTAACATGCTATCGAGTCCCTGATAGCCGAGTTCTTTAACCGCCCGAGCGACAAGAGAGTTCTTGTAGACGGATAGTTCAGCACCGACTTCTTGAAGGGAACGACGTAACTGTTGAATTTGAGCGACGGATAAACCACGGAACTCAGCGATTGTAATGCTTTGGCTCTTCTTGGCTTTTTCGACGATCTCTTTGACAACACTCTGTTTTGCTTCTAAGACTTGTTGATTCATATTCTTGACCTCCTTTGTTTGTTTTTTGAGGCTCCAATATACGGGCAGAAATATATTTCTAACGCCTCGGTAACATGATTAAGGCTCAACGCCCGTTACTGTCTTTGGTATATTGAAATCTGTAATTTATTTTCGACCTTCGAATGTGAAGTGGATAGCTGGACCCATGGTCGTGTGGATGACAGCGTTTTTAACGTAAACGTTTTTGATAGAGGCTGGTTTTGCTTTCATGATAGCTTCGCAGAAAAGCTTTAAATTTTCGGCGATCTTGCCCTCATCGAAAGATGCTCTCGCGATGGTAACGTGCATATTGCCCTCTTTATCAACGCGATATTCAATTTTGCCAGCTTTGATTTCCTTGATTGCCTTCGCAATGTCCGGTGAAACTGTGCCAGTTTTGGGGTTGGGCATTAAACCTTTTGGGCCTAACACACGTCCTAACTTGCCAATTTCTCCCATCATGTTTGGAGTGGCAACGATGACATCAAAATCAAACCAGTTTTCGCTTTGGATTTTATCGAGCATTTCCTTGCCACCGACGAAATCCGCACCGGCAGACTTGGCATCTTCAACTTTGTCAGTGATGGCTAACACTTTTTTGGTTTTGCCATTTCCGTTTGGAAGGATGAGAGTTCCTCTGACTTGTTGATCAGCTTGCTTAGGATCGACATTGAGTTTAATTGAGACATCGATGGTCGCATCAAATTTAACAGTTGAAGTTTCCTTCACTAATTTGCTGGCTTCCTCGATGCTGTAAAGTTTTTCGTGTTCGACTTTTGCTAAAGCGGCGAGATAATTTTTATTTCTCTTCATAATCTTTATCCTTAGTCGTCCACAGCGATACCCATATTAAGGGCGCTACCTTCAACGATCTTTACAGCTGTTTCAATGTCAAGACAGTTAAGATCAGGTAATTTGTACTCCGCGATTTTGCGGATTTGTTCGCGAGAGACATGTCCGACGATAGTCTTGCTACCTGCGGAACTTCCCTTTTGAATGCCAGCAGCTTTTAACAATAAGCTCGCCACTGGAGATGTTTTGATGACGAAATCATAAGATTTGTCCTCATAAGCCGTGATTAGAACTGGAACAATGTCCCCACGTCTGTCTGCGGTTTTGGCATTGAAGTCAACACAGAATTTGCCCATGTTGATGCCCGCTGCAGCAAGCTTAGGTCCTGGTTTGGCGTCACCGCCAGGGAGTTCTAGCTTCAAGACTTTTGCGATTTTTTTGCTCACGTGACTTTTCCTCCTATTTTTCTTAGATACGGTCCGTGCGTGGTTTCCGAGTGAATCACCACTCACCCACGAGACTATATTGCATATGCGTCCATGCTCTCATACATGAAGGCAACATGCTCGATAACAATACCAAACATGCGGGCGTGAATGCAAGAGTTTTTTTGCAATTTGCCTACACAATAAATATTTCTTTGAAATACTCTAACCAAAACTTTGCACAAAACAAATTGTTTTACAATTTGCAAAACATAGACAATTTGTCATTAGTAGTTTATAATACCCACGACATGAAAGTGTAAATTCGATGAAAAAAAGGATGCATTTAAATCCCTATGCCTTAGTCCTCCTGTCGTTCTTTATCATCATTTTGATAGGATCATTTTTGCTCATAATGCCATGGGCTCAGAGCAGTGGGCAATGGGCTTGGAATGGCTGGTTTGATGCTCTATTTACTTCCACCAGCGCTACCTGTGTGACAGGTTTAACTGTCTATCAAAAAGGAATCGGCAGTGAACTGAGCCTCGGAGGCCAGATTGTCATGCTCGCCTTGATACAGGTCGGTGGTTTAGGATTTATTACAATCTTAGCCTTTTTTATCACTCTATTTAAATCTAAACTACAATTCAAGGATAGATATTTCTTATCTCAAGCAGTGAATTCCACAAATTTTGGCGATGTTGTCAAATTTGTGAGGAAAATAATCATCATTTCATTATCTATTGAATTAATGGGAGCGCTGGTTGGACTGCCCGTTTTCATCACTATGTTTCCGAACGATATTGGCCGAGCAGTTTGGAACTCCATTTTTACCTCAGTATCCGCTTTTAACAACGCCGGTTTTGATGTTCTTGAGAATACTTCATTAATTTATGAAGCTGGTACTTTAGTAGGTGGTTTGCCTAATTGGGCGAATATTTACTTAGATATCTATGTCATG
>DAOPYW010000004.1:30478-67147 GCA_035353055.1 Bacilli bacterium | reverse complement strand
TTTATTAACCTCTAATGCTTTTAGCTTCGAGATAATAACGTTTTTCTGATGCGTGTCCCATGGAAAAGCTTTTCCTTGGCAAAACCGCATCTTGGCTCACGAAGGCAAAAATATCATTTTTACCTAAGGCGGGCATCTTAATAGCGACGGAATTTGGATTCTCTTTGGCGATGTTAATCAGCGAAGATTCATCGTGAATAAAATCGACGGATGATTTTGGATTTTCTTTTAAATACGCATCAATAAATGTTTGAATCATTTTGTAAGTTTCTGCTGCATTTGATGGAGTATTGATGGCTTTTTTACCTTTTTTTGAATTGAAAATGTAGCAGCCTTGATCGGATCCATGACAGACACTGAGCAACTTTTTTTCGAAATTTGAATCGACGTTGAAGAGGACTCGATGAATCGGCTCAAAGTTGATTCCTTCATCATAAATATTGTTAGCTTCCACTAGCGCGAATCTCGCAGGATGATTCTCTCTTTCCTGGGGCTTTAAATGAGCCTTAATTTGCTCCCAGTGCTCTTTTGCAGTAGCCAAGGAGTGGTTGCCATCGCCGACGATGAAGTTTAACCCATTATTGTTTTCTTTATACAGTTGTTCAAACAAGCGAATCACTCTTTTGGTATCATCGATTCGATAGCCGCGAATGTGTCCACCTTCTTGGTTTAATTCAAAGTCGTATAGAAGGGGCAATTTGTCTTTATTGGCATAGAGTGGCTCGACAATTGTTTTTTTAGAATCATCAAACAATACGAGAGTGTGTGGCAATTCGATTGGAGCATCTTTCCGAATTTTCAAACGCGGAGGTATCCGCTCGATAATCGTCGCTTCGCTAGCTTTGATTGAACACTGACTTCCTCTTTGGTAGGAATAATCCTCCAAATCGATAGCTAGTATCAAGCCCAATCTTCTCGTTTTATAAGAAGTAATTCTTTCAACGAGAACAAAGCATGGCCCAACATCTTCTAAAACTCCATCAGCGAGATATTTTTTAATATTAGCGTTAATATCTTTGATATATTTCGTATTATCTGAAGTTTCCAAATAAGCTTCTGGAAAAATCATGCGCAAGGTTGAGGGTTTTTCACCAACCATTTTATTCAAATCATCCCAATAACTTCTTTGACTGGTAAATTGATCGCATGCAATAACAGCGTAAGCGGTCATATCAGTGTCCTTTTTAGGAAGTAGAATGTGTGGAACTCTTACGGTTGTGAAAGCCATAATTAACAAACACCTTGAGCGAGCATTGCATCCATTACTTTCAAGAATCCAGCAATATTAGCTCCAAGAGCTAAATTCTTGGGTTGATTGAATTTTGCAGCGGTTGTGTAGCATTGTTGGAAGATGCTCTTCATGATGCCTTTGAGCTTTTCATCAACTTCTTCGAAAGTCCATGAGAGGTGCATAGCGTTCTGAGTCATCTCTAATCCTGAAACTGCCACGCCACCAGCGTTGCTGGCCTTTCCGGGACTGAATAAAATATTGTTTTCATTAAAGAAGCGAATGGCTTCCAAATCGCATGGCATGTTGGCGCCTTCAGCAACAAGGAAGACTCCGTTGGCTTTTAGTTGTTTGGCATTATCGATATTGATTTCACCTTGAGTGGCGCATGGCATAGCGATTTCGCAGGGGACATTCCATAAATCTCTAGAGCGGTCGCTGTGTTTGACTCCAGGATGATTGGCAATGTAATCTTTAGTGAATTCGCCTTTGGCTTTGGCGAGTTCGATAATCTCTTCAACTTTTAAGCCTTTTGGATCGCTGACATATCCATTGATGTCGCTCATGCCAACGACGATAGCACCTAAGTCATGAGCCTTCTTCAAAGCCATCGAGCCGACCTTGCCAGAGCCAGAAATTATTACTTTCTTGCCTTTGAAATCGGTGTCTAGGAAGGTTTTTAATATTTCTTGAACGAAATAGCATAGTCCATATCCAGTGGCTTCAGGGCGGGCTAATGAACCGCCATAGGAAACGTTTTTACCAGTAAATACGCCACCCCATTCATTGACGATCTTCTTGTATTGGCCAACCATGTAGCCAATTTCGCGAGCACCAAAGCCTAAATCTCCGGCAGGGACATCGGTATTTGGTCCAATGTAACGGTAGAATTCATTCATGAAGGATTGGCAGAATCTCATCACTTCGGCATCGCTCTTTCCGCGAGGATCAAAGTCAGATCCGCCTTTTCCACCACCCATTGGGAGTCCGGTCAAACTGTTTTTAAAGGTTTGTTCAAATCCTAAGAATTTCAAAATTGAAACATTGACTGATTTATCAAATCTCATGCCGCCTTTGTAAGGTCCAATGGCGGAGTTAAATTGAACTCTATATCCAGTGTTGACTCTGATTTTGTTTTGGTCATCAATCCACGGGACGCGGAATTCAATCGTTCTCTCGGGAACGATAATTCTTTCAAGAATGGCGTTTTTCTCAATTCGTGGATCCTTCTCCACTAAGAAATCCATTGAATCAAAGAATTCTTCGACGGCTTGGATAAATTCCGGCTCGTTCCGATACTTGCTCTTAACGTCAGTTAGAAGCGTGTTCAAATAAAGACTTTTGTACATTGTTTTTACCTCCTGTTATCCCAGAAAAAAGAAAAATATCCCCCTGGGACAAACACTACAAAATATCGTACGAAATGTGTGATATGCACATATGAAACTATCAATAACTTATCACTTCGAGGTTTTTTTTACAAGACAATAAAGACAAGAAATGAACGTAGGTAAAAACAGCTACGCTGTGTTTATGTTGCAATCCAATTAAGAGAGGATAAGATGGTCGATTAGAATCTTGACGCCTATCGAAATCAAGATGATTCCACCGATGATTTCAGCGATGGCGAATTTGCCTTTGAGGAGGGCGTTAATGCCTTTGCCGAGAAACAATCCAATCGAGCACATAGCAAATGTGATAGCGACGATAATTCCTGCTTGTAGAAAGATGGAGAAATCAAAATTATTGGCGATTAAACCCATCGACATTGAGCAGAGAGTAATGCCGATCACTAATGCGTCGATGCTCGTGGCAATGCCTTGAATAAAAATCTCTTTGTAAGAAAATTGCTTTGGCTTAGCTTGCTCAGGTTTCACGAGACTCTTGATGCCGTCAAACACCATTTTTCCACCGATTAGAGAGAGGAGAGCAAAAGCAATCCAGTGATCAAAGCTTTCGATATATGAATAAAAAAGGCTTCCGATAAAATACCCAATGAGGGGCATAATTCCCTGCAGCAAACCAAAGATTGAGGCAATAACAATGGCATTTCTTTTAGACAGTTTAGTGATAGTAATTCCATCGCAAATGGAAACCGCAAAGGCGTCCATAGATAGACCAAGTCCAATCAGCGCTATTTCTAAAAAGGAAGTCCAGAACAAGTTCATAACTCTTAATATTTTAATGATTTGTCAAATGATTGCAATAAATTATTTATAAAATAAAAGCCGGTTTCCCGACTTTCACTTTTTTGAAAACTTAATATAGCTGGTGGCCAGTGATATTCTTGTACTCTTCGTAGAGTTTTAAACAGGCTTTGCGATCTAATTCGACCACGAGTTTTTCTCTTTCACCTGGCTGCTGCATTTGGTAGAATTTCGCATCGCGGAAACCGATGCCTTCGGTATCGATGATGTTGCAGCCATAATACACTTTGTCAATGTTGGCCCAAAGGATGGCGGATAGGCACATCGGGCATGGCTCTCCTGTGGTATAAATCTCACAGCCAGACAAATCGAATGTCTTGAGCACTTTGCATGCTTTGTGGATGGCCATCATTTCGCCATGGCAAGTTGGATCGTTGTTTTTTAAAACTTGGTTGTGCCCTTTCGCGACGACTGCTCCATCTTTAACAATGACCGCTCCGAAAGGTCCGCCATGACCAGCGCGAATGCCTTTTCTAGCTTCGACGATAGCCATTCTCATAAATTTATTCATTTTTTGTTCTCCTTAAGGCAAATGTCTCTCAGAAATTTACCAGCATAATTATAAACTGAACATTTCCACAAACGAACAATTTCTTTAGCGGACAAATTGCAAATAAGGAAGAAATTCACTATATTAATTTCATGGAATTATTTAAGTCTGGCGAAGATTACTTAGAGCGCATTTTGATTTTGCGAGCAAAAATTGGGGTTGTCAGAAGCATTGATATCGTTAACGATATGCATTTCTCAAAACCATCAGTTTCAATCGCGATGAAAAAGTTAAAAGAAAGCGACTTCATTTCGATTTCCCAAGAGGGGTTCATCACCTTAACTGAAAAGGGAGAAGAAGTCGCCTCAAAAATATATGAGCGTCATGTTTTGCTAACAGAGTGGCTCCTCTCATTAGGCGTGGATGAAAAAACTGCAAGAGAGGATGCCTGTAAAATCGAGCATGACTTATCAAGTCAAACCTTTGATGCGATTAAAAAATATTTAAAGAAATAAGACATAATTTATAATGTATTTCGGGGTGTCTATGATATAATCAAGACACTTTTATTTTAGGAGGTCATTAAGATGATCAGTAAAAAATTAGCCATTGATGTCTTAAACGAATCTCTTGCCACCGGTGCAGATTATGCCGAAATCTTCTTTGAAGATAGCACTTACTATGCAACTTCTTTGGAGAATGGGAAGGTTGAAACTTCTTCCTCTGGATCTGCTTGTGGGGTAGGACTTCGTCTGTTAAAAGAGAATCAATGCGTGTATGGTTACACCAATGATTTGTCAAAAAAGGGACTATTTGATTTAGCAAATTCTTTGAATAAATCTTTTCACAGCGAGCGATTAATCACGGTTAAAAAGTTAGATATGATTCGCAGCAAAAATCGCAATCCTGTCGCTAACAGTTATGATGGCATTAGACGCGAAGAAAAGATTGCTTTGTTAAAAGAGGGCATTGCCGAAATTGAAAAGGGTAAAGATCCTCGAATTGTTCGACACCTCGCTCACTTTATCAACAATCATCGCTTTGTCGCTATTTTCAATTCCAAAGAAAAATGGTTTAAACGAGAGAGCGAATTTGGGCGTTTAGTCTTCAATGTCATCGCTGCCGACCAAAACGGATTTGAAACCGCTTTTGAAGGCCCGGGATGCCAGCAAGACATCAGCTATTTCAAAACCAAGATAGATGTTGTTAAGTTAGCGAGAAAAACAGTTGATACTGCCTTAAAGATGCTGACCGCAAAAGAGTGCCCTTCAGGCAAAATGCCTGTCGTTATCGGCAACGGATGGGGAGGAGTCCTCTTTCACGAAGCTTGCGGACACGCTCTCGAAGCTTCTTCAGTCGCCAAAGGATTATCTTGCTTCAGCAATAAAATTGGAGAGATGATCGCTTCTCCAATCGTCAGCGCTGTCGATGATAGCACCATTCCTCAAGCATGGGGATCAATCGACATTGATGATGAAGGAAATCTCGGCGAGAAACGCATCTTGATTAAAAATGGTAAATTAATGGACTACATGGTCGATGATTTCAACGGCCGCCGCATGGGCCGCTCAGGCAATGGTGCATGCCGCCGCCAAAATTATCGCTATTGCCCAACTTCTCGCATGAGCAACACTTACATCGCAAATGGCAAGTCAACTCCTGAAGAGATAATTGCCGCAACTAAGTTAGGTCTATACACCGTTGGTTTCAACGGTGGCTCAGTCGATCCATCTACTGGCGAATTCAACTTTGGCTGTTCCGAAGCTTACATCATTCGCGATGGCAAGATTTGCGAGCCAGTTAAAGGTGCAACTCTGATTGGCCATGGCGATGAAATTCTCAAGAAAATCGATATGGTTGGCAACGATTTAGATCTCGGCCAAGGAATGTGCGGAGCGTCCTCTGGTTCAATTAGAACCAATGTTGGACAGCCCACCATTCGCATCAGCGAAGTGACCGTCGGCGGTCGCGGAGGAGAATTAAAATAATGAAATACGATAAGTTTTTCGCTCTAGCTAAAGAAGCTGGTATTCAAGAAGCGGAATTATACATCAGCCAAAAGTATGAGATTTCTGTATCTCTGTTTCACGGAGAAGTCGACAATAACTCAGTTAGTAATGGTTTTACCATCTTAGCAAGAGGCTCATACAACGGCAAATTCGGTATGGCAAGCTGCGATGTTTGGAATGCTGAAAAAGCAGCTTTCCTCGTCAAAGAGATTGTCGCAAACGCCAAAGTAATTGAAAATGAAGACCCAGTTTTCATCTTTAAAGGCAGCGAGAAATACAACAAGATCAATTACTTCAATAAAAATTTAGCTCTCATTCCTCTCGAGGATAAGCTAGCAAAACTTTACGAGTTAGAAAAAGCTCTCCGCGATTATGATAAGAGAATCGTGGAAGTTCAGACTGTAGAATACAGCGAAAACGCAAATTCTATCACTCTCATCAATACGAACGGATTGAAGTTAGTCCAAAAATCAAACCACTATAGTTATGTCGGCGTTGTGGCCGCCAAAGAGGGCAATCAAGCAAAAACTGGTTTTGAAGTCATGTTTGATAACGACTTCTCCAAAGCTGATATGAAATTATTAGCCAAGAAGATTGGCGAAAAAGCAATTCAACAATTAGGTGGGGAAGCTTGTGATTCAAATACATACAAAGCCGTTCTTTCTCCGGATGTTGTATCTGACTTAGTAAGATTTTATGTCGGGCACGCTTCTGCGGAAGAGGTGCAAAAGAGGTCTTCCTTATTTATCGGAAAGGTTAATCAAAAGGTCGCTTCCAGTAAAGTTACCATTGAAGAAAAACCCTTATCGAGGAACTTATTCGCCCGTTGGTTTGATGATGAAGGCGTCGCAACAAAGAACAAATTCATCATAAAAAACGGCGTTTTGCAGGGATATCTCTATAATTTGACCACAGCTCACAAAGATGGTGTTGCTAGCACAGGCAACGGCTATATTGGTGGTGGCAAAATGGACGTCGATCTCGGCTTCCTCGCTGTGAGACCAGGCAAAAAATCACAAGATGAACTCTTTGCAGAAATCGGAGATGGCGTTTACATCACCGAGGTCTCAGGCTTGCATTCTGGAATGAATCCACAGTCAGGAAACTTCTCTTTACAATCGACAGGTTTCTTGATTAAAGACGGGAAGAAAGGTCGCGGATTAGACCTTATCACCGTCTCTGGCAACATAGTTGATTTGTTCAAAGACATCCAGGCAGTTGGAAGCGATGTCAAAGTTTTTCCTTCCGCTGTCTCTTGTTCCAGCGTCATGATTAAAAAAATCATTGTCTCAGGAAAATAAAGCGTTTCAAAATTCCTTATAAAACAGTGGAGTGTCAATCATTCCATTGTTTTTTTGTTGAGATATTTTTAGGCTTTTTTCCAATTCTATTTAAACTCGATAAACTTTCTTTTCTTTTATTGCTAAAAACACGGCCGAGTTTTTTTACTTCACACCCTGTGTTTAATCGGTATAATGATAACGGTAATTATTATCTTGTTAGTAATAGTAACTTATTTTATTCAAGTGGAGGAATATCATGTCTCTTTCTAAAATTCGCTCTGCAAGTCTCTTTTTAGGGGCCTGCGTCTTAGTCGCTTCGACTATGTTTGTGGGAATCGCCGTATCCCAAACAAATAATCCCCAGCCAACCCATGCTTATTACAACCCAATTACAACATACACGAATGGTGATGGTGCTACTTACTACAACGGAATAAGCCAATCTGCGACTGGAACCACTCTTTTGAGTGCTCTGCAAACGCTCAACAAAAGCAAAAGAAAAATAACAATGGGGTATTCAAAAATGGGAACTTCTGCTTCGACGAGCCCCTATGTTTACACTGACTATAATCCAAACGGAACAACATATACTGACAGCAACGGTCAAATCTACGGAACATCATTGGCAAGTTTTTATACCAAAACATCCATGACTAGCTATAACAAAGAACACGTCTGGCCAAACTCTCGCGGCGGCAGCGCGGTCGAAGCTGATATCCACATGCCTCGCCCAACCATCGCTGCTGAGAACAGCAATCGAGGCAACTCCTTCTATGTTGAAGGCATGGCTTCAAGTTCTAGTGGCTGGGATCCATATACCGCTGGATATAGTGAGATTTCGCGTGGCGAAGCCGCGCGTATCATCTTTTATTGCTGTGCTGCGAGCAGCACATTAAGTTTGTCTGATAATACAAATGGGTCTGGCAATTTAATGGGGAAACTTTCCGACATGTTGAAGTGGAATCTTCAATATAGTGTTACTACTTATGAAAGAAATCGCAATGAGGGCGCCGAATACTTACAGGGTAATCGCAATCCCTTCATCGATCACCCTGAATATGCGTGTAAAATTTGGGGAAATACAAACTCTACTACTCAAGCCATCTGTGCATCTGGAGGCACTACTGCTCCAAATACCATTACCTTGAGCCCTTCTTCGTCCGTTCTCGCGATTGGAGGAACTGTAAACTTAAGTGTTGCAGTTGATTCTGGCTCATCATCGGTCACTTGGTCCAGCAGCAATTCAAGCGTTGCTTCAGTCAGCAATGGCGTTGTCACCGGCGTGGCGGGTGGCACAGCGACCATTACTGCGACTTCCACTTTAAATACTGCCATCAAAGGTACCGCGACTATCATGGTCAAGTCATTGTCATCATTAAGCGTCAGCGGTACTCCTACCACGACATCATATATGGCTGGTCAGTCATTTAATCCCGCTGGCTTAACCGTCACGGCAACATACACCGATAACTCAACTACAAACATCACTCCCAGCGTCGTTTGGACACCGAATCCACTGACGGCTGGAACTACTGTTGTGACAGGGAGTTTCGGAGGAAAGACAGTGACAGTTTCCGGAATTCAAGTAACGAGTAACCCAGGCGATGTCACTGGAGTTTCTTTAAATAAAGAAAGCATTTCTTTATCCGTCGGAAAACGCGAGACCTTAATCGCGACAGTCACGCCAGCTGATGCTATCAATAAAACAATTGGCTGGTCGACTAGCGATCCTAGTGTTGCAATTATTTCTGAAGGCACTGTCATCGCTGTTAAAGCCGGAACTGCTATAGTAACTGTCACCACACAAGACGGCCATTTCACCGCTAGTTGCACGATTATAGTAAAAGAAGCCATTGAGGGTGGTTGTAGCGGATCAATTGCAGTTACCAGTGGATTAATTGCCACTCTATCAGCTCTTGGTGCAATCTTCATCTTCATCAGAAAAAAGAAATACACAAACGCTTAATAATTAAGCAAGCAAAAACCCTTGACTCAAAACCAAGGGTTTTTTATTGGCTAATTACAAGAGATAATCTTTGAGACCTTCCCAATTAGGATGGGCGACTATGACCTTTTCGAGCGCTTTATTGAATAAGGCTCTTTCGAGAGGCTTTCGCTGCTCAGGAACATGGCTAAATGATTTCTTTGATTTCTCTAATGCTCTCATGCATTCGGAATTGGATTTCTCCATGAGACCAGCAATCAAAATATAGGTTCTTATCGCTCCCATAGACTGATCGGAAGATAATTCTCTCTTTTTGCTCATTGAGACATTGTTATCGCAGTATATGGTGGCTTCCTCAAGAGATTTCGAAACTATATTGATATAGATAAGTTGGTCTTCCGCGTTTGCGGCGATTCTTCGCGAGGTCTTTTCATCGCTGATAATTTCATTGAGAATCTGCTCTGCTTCAGCAAACTTTTCCTCGCTCAAAAGAATGTACGCCTTGTTGAGATTGATATCAGTTGAGAAATTAGTGTCTTTTTCATCCTTGAAAAGCTTCTCTTCTTGCTCTTTTGACATCTGTCCAGTGACTTCAGTGTAAAGTAAATGATTGAAGGCTTGTCGGTTCTTTCTTGAACCGACTAGGCGAAGACGATAGCCATCGGTTAGAGAGCCAAGATGGAAAGGGACGATGTTATAAAATAAGATTGCCGCTCCCGCGATGCCAATTGTCAGAATAAAATAAGCCCAATCAACCGCAAAAGAGTTTGTGGGTTGATAAGTCTTAATGAAGAGAAAAGCGAAGATAATGATAATAATTTCAATGCCAAAGAAAAGCGAACCAAAAAGCAGATAGCAAGAGGGATTGGGCTCTATCTTCGCTCTTGCCTTAGGCAATATTTTTGTTTCACCCGTTAAACCATCAAAATGGGTAAAGCGGAGTTTTCTTTTCCCATTTTCTTTAATTGAGGTGAACCCCAGTATGCTAACCGAAACAATTTCGTAGCGACCAGCTTTTGCTCCTATGACATGAGCTAATTCATACATGATGGCATTAATGATGACACCAACAACGACTGCTGCGATAAAAAAGAGCACGTAGACAAACCAACTGGTTTGGTGAAAAAGAAACGAATGATCAGCCTGTGGCTTAATCACGAGAAAAAAGTAGGCAGCGGCACCACCGAGTATTAATATCCATACAAATAGTTCTGATACATCTTCTTTTTTCATAAAATTCCTTTCTAGAGACAGCTCGAGTAAATCAAACGAGCTACTTCTTGATCGATTGGTTTCGTGTGATGGCCAACGATCCGTGTGCCATCATTTGTAAACTTTTGGACTAGCAATTCAATATTGGGGTTTTCAATATTTAAATCTTTATATGATTGGGGCATGTGAAGAAAGACAAAATAGTCTTTCAATAATTCTATGCCTTTTTTAGCATTTTCATACTTATCAGTTAAATGAGAATCAAAAACATTTCTGGCGAATTGATCAAATTTATCGACCTCATATGGCAAATATTGCTTTGCCCAAGCTGGGAAAAGAACAGCAAGACCCGCCGCATGGGCCACATGTGGGTAGACACCACTTAAGGCATGTTCTAGTTGGTGAACAGGCATGGCGTATTTCTTGCCAATGCTGGTTAAACCATTATGGGAAAGTGATGAGGCAAGCATCAGAGTAGCTCGAGATTGGTAATCCAAAGGATTACTGATAGCAATTCGACCAGCTTCGATAACGGCTCTTAGAAGCCCTTCGGATAAACTATCGGCTATTTCATTTTCGCTTGAAGGAGAAAGATATCTCTCAAGAGTGTGCATGATGATATCGACAATTCCGTAGCCAGTTTGAATGGGATTAACAGAAAAGGTCAATTCTGGATCCTCAATAGCAAAGTCAGGCCTGACAAATTCAGAATTGAAGCCAGCTTTAAACATATTCTTATCATCCTGAATGACACAAGAAGTCGACATTTCGCTTCCGGAAGCAGAGATAGTCAAAATAACTCCGATAGGCAAACCTTTAACAGGTGCCGCAACATGGCGGTTATAATCGAAACAATCGCCTGAATAGTAATAACCTACTGATATTAATTTTGCGGTGTCAATTACTGAGCCGCCACCAATAGGCAAAAGATAGTCTGGTTGGAAGGATTTAGCAATTCCAAGACCTTGGTAAACCAAATCAATGGTGGGATTCGGTCTGACTCCTTCAAGCAACTCATACTGAATGTGATGGCTTTCAAGAGAGGCTAAAACAAGCTCAAGCAAACCGCTTTTTCGAACTGACGATTGACCTAAAATAACCAAGACTTTTTTTGCATTTTTGGTATTTAGTATCTCGCCAATCATCTCGGCTTTTCCTTTGCCAAAATAGAGCTTTGTCTTTATTTCAAAATTAAAGTCAATCATATTATTTTTTCCTCATTTTGCTGAAGTTTCGCACGGCTTTTCGCAAATTATCTTCATCTTCAAAGCAGAAACATGTCAGCAATCCATCGAGTGATTTGCTCTTATAGGTTGAAAGGTAATAAACGATCGAGTTGGAATAAGCGAGCGCATAAAAACGGGTTATGATTTTTCGATCGTTAGGTTTTAGCTTCTTGCTTTCAGGTATGGCCTCGATAAAACGAAGGATATTTTGATAGCAAATGTTGTAGATGAACTCTTGGAAGAGCTCTTTTCCCGCTGAAGACAAAGTCGCATCAATGAAATTCTTATTAGCGGAGTAATAGGAGTAGATTATTTTAACCAACTTTTTTATATTTGTAGTCTCTTCCGCTTTTGGGATGCTTTCATCGAGAAACACTAGTGTTAATAGGTCATAGATGTCATGGAAATGATAATAAAATGTCTGGCGATTAATGTGGCATCGTTTAGAAAGTGTCGTCACTGAAATTGAGTCCAAAGGAACTTCAGACATCAATAATTTTAGTGTTTCTGCTAATCGATGTTCCGTTTTCATTTTAAAAGAGCGTACTCCTTGCTGATTTCAGCTCCGACAATTGCGTTATTGATAACGAGATGAATGTTTGATTCTAATGAATCTCCACCAGTTAGTTCAACAATTGTCTTAAGCAGAAAAGGCGTGACCTCTTTTCCCTTAATGCCTTGCTTATCAGCCTCGGCAAGAGCTTTTTTAATCGCATCATTTATTGTTTTAGCATCCATGGCGTATTTTTCTGGAATAGGATTAGCAATCAATATTCCCCCTGCTAGATGACTTTGACGTTTTTCTTTGACGATTTCCGCTGCTTCTTTGCAACTAGAAATTTCGTAGTCAACCGCTAATCCTGAGTGAGGAGTATAGAAGGCTGGCAATTCTTTTGTCTTAAAACCAAGCACTGGAACCCCCATCGTCTCCAAATATTCAAGAGTTAAGGGCAAGTCCAAAATAGCTTTAGCTCCCGCACAAACCACAGTGACATCAGTTTTGGCCAATTCCTGCAAATCAGCAGAAATATCCATGGTTGTTTCGGCATGGCGATGAACACCGCCTATCCCGCCAGTCACAAACACTTCAATGCCGGCTTGCTGAGCGATAATCATCGTAGCGGCTACAGTTGTGGCGGCCCACATTTTCTTCGCGTAGACAATTGGCAAATCGCGCCGCGAAACTTTGATAATTCCTTTTCTTTTTCCGAACTGTTCGATTTCATCGGGAGTCATGCCAACGATGGCAACTCCATCGATGATGCCAATTGTGGCTGGCACAGCGCCGTGATCGCGAATTGTTTGTTCGACTTTCAAAGCAGTCTCTACGTTTTTGGGATAGGGCATCCCGTGAGAAATAATTGTGCTTTCCAAAGCGACAACAGGACGTTTTTCTTTTAGTGCCTTTCGAACTTCTTCGTTAATTTTTAGCATCTTTTTTTGCTTCCTTCCATTGATGAACAAAATTTGTTGATATCAAATAAAAACTTGCGGCAAACACGATAAATAAACCAGCCAAGAAATAGTTTGTTCCTGACATCGACAAATAATTGATTTGTAATAGAGGATCAATTGAATTGGCCAGATATGAATAAAGTCCTGATCCAATGAGAAATAATGCTGCAATAATACTCAGCGCAATAAATACCGTTTTCCGATACTTATCAAATGGTGAGCAGACTTTATATAGGGTGACAAAACTCATCAATGTATAAATAAGAACGCACATTGTGTTGGCGCTCGTGGAAGTCGGCAAATATTCACCAGCAATATAGTCTGGTCTCACACCAGTAAATATTCCGTTCATTTGTAAAACTAAGCACAGATAAACCGCTGAGACTGGCACGATGATGGAAATCGCAGCAGGAATGGCTTTTTTCAAGATGTTTTTCATGAAAGAACCCTGTATGGTTCCTTGGCTCTTTTGCAAAGACAAGAAGAAAGCCGCGATGCCAATGCTAATTATTTCCCAAACATACATGTTGTTCGTAATAAATGGGTAGCGGACAAGCTCGTTTTTCATGATTACAGAAGCTAATAAAAATGCGGACGAGAAGAAGAAAGCAAAAATGGTTTTAACCAAGAACAACGAAGCGGTTCTCTGAAGATTGTTGATGACTCTTCGCCCTTCGCCAACTACATCGGGTAAAACCGAGAAATCAGAATCCATCAAAACAATATGCGAAACATTTCTCGCCGCATCAGTGCCTGATGCCATTGCAATTGAACAGTCGGCGCGTTTAAGCGCGAGAATATCATTGACTCCATCTCCAGTCATGGCGACGGTGTTTTTGTTCTCTTTCAAGGTCTCGATAATCGCTTCCTTTTGCTCGGGTGTCACGCGGCCAAACACCGTGTAATATAAAGCGACTTGCTTGACGTTTTCAATCGTCATATTTTCCAAAGAAATAAAGTTTTCCGCTCCATCGATTCCTGCTTGTCGCGCAATTTCGCTGGTGGTTGAAGCGCTATCACCAGAGATAACCTTAATCGCCACGTTATTATCTTTGAACCATTTAAATGTCTGAATAGCATTGGGGCGTATTTTGTCCTGCATAACAATTAAGGCTAGCGGGGTAACAATCCCAGAAACGCTGGAATCTTTGATTGGCGAGGATGCCTCTCCCACCACCAACACACGATAGCCAAGAGAGGTATATTCTTCAGCTTTTGATAAAACTGCTTTTTTATTCACGATATTGAGAAACTCAATTGCTCCAATGACATATGTTTTGCCACCCTTGAACGAAGCGGCTGAATACTTGTTTTCACTATTAAACGGAAGTACCGAATTGACTCCTGCGGATAGGTCAAAAGTAAAGAAACGGCGCAGCGCTTTTGCAGTAGCGTTGTCATCTTTGGTCGCAATGATGACATTGGACACTATTTGAGCGATTTCATCTTTGTCGCGACCTCCGAGAGGGTAGAATGATTTTACGAGTAAGGATCCATCGGTGATGGTCCCGGTTTTATCGATGCATAGGACATTGGTTCTAGCGAGCATTTCAACAGAGTAGAAATCTTGAACTTGCGCCTTCTTTTTTGCTAGTGCTATCACGCCAACGGCTAAAGCCACCGAGGTCAACAGGTAGAGGCCAGATGGAATCATAGCCACCATCGATCCAGAAATATATTTAATTGATTCTTTTACGGATTCCATGGATTGGAAACTGCCTTGCTTCCAATAAACTACAGCGGTTAAAGCGCCCATGATGATCACAAGAATGCCAATCACAAGAAACAGACCTCGAAGAGAGAGAAGAATTTTCGAAGGAGAGCGGCGGAATTTATTGGCTGACTGCTGAAGACCTTCAACATAGCTATTCTTTCCGACTTTGTCCACTCGCGCATGAGCTTGCCCGCTTACAACATAAGAGCCAGAAAGCAGCGTGTCGCCTGGCTGTTTGATCACATCATTGGATTCGCCGGTTAACATTGACTCGTTAATTATCAAGGCTTGGTCTAAGAGAATGCAATCAGCGCATATTTGCGCATCCCGAGAGAGGAAAAGAATGTCATCCAAGACCAAGTTTTTCGTTTCGATGATGAGCTTTGTTTTATCTCTGATGACGGTGGCTTTTGGCTGAGTAATCAACCGCAATTTGCCCATTAAGACACGAGCTTTGATATCTTGATATAAACCAATGACAATATTTGGAATGAGGACGCACAGGAAAAATAATCCCCAATAATACCCACCCCAAATCATCAATCCAGCAATCGCAAAAAGAACGATATTAAAAAAGCTAAAAACGTTATCGAAAATAATCTGAGCATAGCTCTTACCAATAGCGGCTTTTGTCTTGTTGTTGAGTTTTTCTTGAAAGCGAACATCTACTTGCTCGCTAGAAAGACCGCCTTCGATAGAAGGGTTATATCGTTCGATATTTCTCTTTTTTGCTTGCACGTGAGTAAACATACTTACACATATAATAAAAAAACTTGGAAATAAATCCAAGTTTAATCATCAAAATTTTAATTTTACACCACCGAATATTGCCGGCTATCTTCGACTTTTTTCAAGAGGAAATCACTGGCTCCTTTTTCGATTTCTGTATAAAGGTAAGTAGTGCTGACAATCATGCCTCCAGCTATTTGAATGTCGATGTAGTAGGAGACTTCTAAAATATCACTGCCAACGGTTGTTCGAGAGGAAGTGGCTTGATAAGCAACCTCAAAAGAGGTTCCGTTGCGGGAGGCGGTGAAAGAAACCTCGTATTGATTTTCGCTGGCCAACAGTTCGTTTTCGCTATCAACATATTCAATCGTGGAAGTTAAGTGATTGGCGATGTCGCTGGAGTTGGTTAAATTAGTCTTATAAAAATATTGATAGTTGTCATATCCTGTTTCTTTGCTACTGTCGTAGAGATCACTATCGTAGTCAAAGGTTTCAAAATATGTCTCGCTATCGGTTGATATATGAAGAGAATAGGTGCCATTAGTATTGACGGAGGTGTGACCTAACACCGCGGGATCTAATGTATTCGTCACCCATTTTTCATCGTGAATCACAGAAGTTCCACTGATGGAATAATTAGTATTATTTCTCGTGAAAGTGTCGACAATTTGGTAGTTGATATCGCCATCTCTACGAGAATTGATATTGTTGGCGTCGTTGGGATCGGGGTAAAGGATTTGATTTCTGCGCGTGCTGACCACCCTATTTGCATAGTAGTCATTGGAGCTGATAATCGACATGAATGAGGAAAAGGTTTGCTCGGACATGGGCTGTTCGCTAATCGTAAAAATGTTGGCTAGGCCATCTTCTAAAGTGCTGCTCTTTTCATAATCAAAGATCTCCACATCGATGAAATTTGGCCCGACATAGACATAGTCGTCCTTTTTTCCTCCGCATGCTGTGAGTAGAAGCGTGACCGTAAAAGCTAATAATAACTTTTTATTCATCATCTTTTTTCCTTTTCTTTTGAAAGTATTCTTTGATAATTTTAGAGCATTCTTCTGACAGGACTCCCCCAGTGATATCGGGGTGGTGGTTGATCTTGTCTGCTGAGAGAACATCAATAGATGAACCCAGAGCCCCACCCTTTGGATCGGGTGCACCGTAGTAAACGTGAGCAATTCTCGATTGAATGATTGCCCCTGCGCACATGATACATGGTTCGATGGTGACATATAAATCGCACCCTTCGAGGCGCCAGTTGCTCAGCTTTTTGCTCGCTTTTCTTATCGCGACAATCTCCGCATGAGCGGTGGGATCGTTAGTGGTTTCGCGCTTGTTGTATCCTCGAGCAATGATGCGATTATTCTTAACGATAACGCATCCAATAGGAACCTCATCAATCAAGGAGGCTTTTTTCGCTTCCTTCAAAGCGAGTTTCATATTTTTATCTTCGATAGTCATCTCTTAAAAACCACCGCACATGAATAGATAACTTAAGGCTGCTACATTCCTGTCCTGACCTGGTTCGCAAATACTCATCGCGATGGCAGTAATATTATAACATAAGTCATTATTTATAATGAATACCAAGTATTATTTTGCATTTATGGTGAGCATACAAAAAAAGACTATTTTTAATAGTCTCTTAAATAATTCATGATGTTATTTAATCGGTTTTAAAACCTTGATGCCGCCCATGAATGGTTGGAGAACCTCAGGGACCTTCACTGAGCCATCAGCTTGTTGATACTGTTCAAGAATGGCGGGGAAGATGCGAGATGTCGCTAATCCAGAGGCGTTCAAGGTATGGACAAATCTTGTCTTGCCGCTCTGCTTATCGCGGTAGCGCATCATGCCTCTGCGCGCTTGATAATCGCGGGCATTAGAAGCCGAGGAGACTTCTTTATAGATGTCGATGCTAGGGATGTACACTTCGATATCGTAAGTTCTCGCCATCGAGTGAGAGATATCTCCCGCGGCTAATTTGCTCACATGGAAGTGCAGGCCTAACTTGCTGACAAGAGACATAGCTTTGTGAACTAATTCATCGAAAGCTTTGTCGCTGTCTTCTGGCTTGGTATATTGAACCATTTCAACTTTGTTGAATTGATAACCGCGAATCATGCCACGTTCTTCGGTTCTATAAGAGCCAGCCTCTCTTCGGTAGCAAGGGGTGTAGGCAAAGTATTTCTTAGGCAGTTCTTCTTCCTTTAAGATTTCGTCGCGATGCAAATTCACGAGCGCTGTCTCGGCGGTAGGAAGCAAGAATTTCTGAGGCTCAACTCCATCGAGCCAAAACACATCTTCTCGGAATTTTGGAAATTGGCCAGCAACATAGCCAGATTGCTCGTTCAATATGTGTGGAGGTAGTATAAATTGATAACCATCTTTAAGATGTTCAGAAATAAAGAAATTAATCAGGGCCCATTCGAGCTGCGCTCCGAGATTAGTGTAGATCCAGGTCCCGCGACCAGAGATTTTGCTTGCGCGGTCATAATCGACTAATCCAAGAGATGTCGCCAATTCGACATGGTCTTTAGGTTTGAAGGAGAAGTTAGGCTTTTCGCCGAACACTTCAACGACTTGATTGTTTTCTTTTTCTCCTCCGACTAAATCGTCATCAGGAATATTTGGCAAAGCGGCCATAAAATCGAAAATCTTATCTTCCAATTCTTTTAATTCCGCTTCCTTTTCTAGGTTATTATTGGCAATCTCTTTAGCTTTTGCAAAGATTTTGCTGATATCTTCACCCGCTTTTTTGGCCGCAGGAACGCTGGCTGATAAGCGATTGATCTCCGCTTTATTGTCTTCGACTAAATGAATGATGCTTTTCTTTTGAGCATCCCATTTTAGCAGCTCTTCAAAATCAGTATCCCACATTTTTTTCTTGAGTGATGATTTGACTTTTTCAGGATTTTCACGAATTAAATTAATATCTAACATGATCAGTTCCTCCTAAGATCAATATCGTATAATTTTTTCTGATAAATTGTTTTCAGTTTCTTTCCGAAATTTTCAAGATTGTGCTTGGATATCTCTTGATAAGCCTTTTCAGTAGTGGGTTGTAATTTTCCTTCGAGGAAACTCTTGACGATGTCTGCCAAAGTCTCGGAATATTCGGCGATATAAGCTGTTTCTTCATCCACCAGCATCCTGCTACAAACAGCTTGTTTGCGCACGACTAGTTGGCACTTAGCAGCCATCGCTTCTTCAATGCTGATAATTCCCGCTGTGCGATACCCAGGAAACATGAAGATGTCGGCATTTAACAAGGCACTGCGATAGATGTCTTCAGGAATGGTGCTTCTAAACTTCACATTTTTTGGAGTTTTTTTGATGATTCTTTTTAGCTTTATTCCGAATTTGTAAGCAGCATCCTCGCAGCCGATGTAGTAAAAGATTGCATCTGGACATTTTTTTGCTGCGTTGATAAAGGCATTGATTCCATCCATGTTGTTGCTATATTCGCCCATTGCCACGACGAGTTTTTTGCTTCTCTCTTCGCCAAAATAACGATAGAAGAGTTCTTTTTCATCATCTCGCGAAAAATCAAAGCGCGATAAATTTACTCCCGGCAGCAGTATTTCAATCGGAGCAGTCACTCCGTTCTCGGCGAGAAAGTCTCGCGCACCTTGAGTAGGAGCTAGGACCAAATTCATCTTATTCAGAAACTTTAAAGCCTTTGGTTTTAGAGTGCTGGTTCTAATTCCATCTTTGCTGTGATAATCGATCATAGAGGCGTTGGGTTCGTCTTCGCAACATAAGGCTGAACAAATGGTGCTAACGCCTCTCTCAAGGACTTCGTTTAGTTTATTGTCCGGCTCAATGTAGACATAGTGAACAATGTCAAATGAATCTGCGATGTTAGTAGCATATTTGACATCGTTTAATTCTAAAGCTCCCTTGATATTCTTCCGCAAGCGAGCGGCTTCAAAATTGGGGGCCTTTTTGTTTAATTGAAACGGAACAAAGACTTTCATATTTTATTCTTCTGATTCGATATCGTTATTTTCGGTTACTTCTTCTTCGTTTTCGCCGTCATATTCATCGCTATCATTGTCGTCTTCACGGGCAACGATGGCAATTGAGACAACTTTTTGGCGGCCTTCAAGATTCATGATTTTCACGCCTTGGGTATTTCGGCCAATCGTGCGAATTTGATCGAGGTGAGTGCGGATAACGATGCCGGCGTTGGTGATGACCATTAAGTCTTCATCGCCACTTACGGCGCGGACAGCGACCAGTTTGCCAACTTTATCGGTGACTTTTAAAGTGGACACACCTTTTGCGCCTCGCTTGGTCAGACGATAGACTTGGTTGCCTTGTTCATCTTGAACATCGGTCATCTTTCCATAGCCTTTATCGGTTAAGACAAGAATCTTGTCGCCACCGAGTTCAGTGGTGACACCAATTACTTTTTCGCCTTCGCTTAAATCGATGCCTTTCACGCCAGAAGCACTGCGTCCCATTGGGCGGGTCTCTCCAGCATAGAAATTCACCATTTTGCCATTGGAGGCGGCGATACCGACGATAGAATTCTCTTCGATTTCTCGGACGCTGAGCAGCATATCATCTTCTCTTAATCCGATGGCAATCTTGCCGTTTTGGCGAATGGATTCATATTCTTTAATGTGGGTCTTTTTGATCAAGCCTTTTTCAGTAAAGAACATTAAATAGCGGTCATCGCGATATTCATCGCAAGCGATGATGGCTTTGACATCTTCGCCTTTTTCAACATTTATAATGTTGATGACAGGGATGCCTTTACCGGTTTTTTGATATTCAGGAATCTGATATCCGCGAACACGGTAGACTTTTCCTAATGAGGTAAAGAACAACAGATCAGTGTGAGTTCGAGTGTATACCATCAGTTCGACAACATCATTTTCATTTAAAGCAGTCCCGCGAACTCCTCGGCCACCGCGATGCTGGGCCTTGAAAGAGTCGGCAGTGAGACGCTTGACATATCCACCGCGAGAGAGGGTGATGACGATCTGCTCTTCAGGGATTAAATCTTCATCATCGATGCTAGCGGCTTGATTAGAGATCTCGGTGCGGCGTTCATCGCCGAACTTCTCTTCGATTTCTTTGAGTTCCTTCAAGACGACTTCCACTTGGTTATCGCGAGAAGAGAGAATGCGGTTGTATTCTTTAATGTTTAATTCTAGCTGCGCTCTTTCAGCTTCGAGCTTTTCAGTTTCGATGCCAGTTAAGCGGCGCAAGTTCATTCCGAGAATGGCTTGGACTTGTGGCTCGCTAAAGCCAAATTTTTCTTTTAGTTTATCGCTAGCTTCTTCTGGAGTATCGCTAGCTTTGATTAAATCTACGATTTCATCAATGTTATCATGGCATCTGATCAAGCCAATCACGATGTGATCGCGAGCTTCGTCTTTGATCAATAAAAAGTTCGTGCGGCGCTTGATGACTTCAACTTGGAAATCGAGATAATGAGTCAACAATTCTTTCAATGAGCAAATTTTAGGAGCGTTATCAACCAAGCAGAGATTGATGATTCCGTAGCTCGATTGAAGCTGTGTCATCTTGTAGAGCTGATTGAGCAACACTTCAGGAATGATGTCGCGCCTGACTTCTATGACCACTCGGATGCCGTCTTTGTTAGACTCATCGCGAATATCAGTGATGCCATCGATAACCTTATCTCTGGCTAAGTTGGCGATATTTTCAATCATGAGGGCTTTGTTCACCCCATAAGGAATCTCTGTGACGATTATTTGCTTTAATCCGCGGTCGCCTCGCTCTTCAATGTGGCATTTTGAACGGACAGCGATGCTGCCGGTTCCGGTTTCATAAGCTTCGCGAATTCCGCCGCGACCTAAAATGATTGCGCCGGTGGGGAAGTCCGGACCCTTGATGTGGGTCATCAGCTCTTCGACAGTGATATCGGGATTGTGAGCTAAAGCGACAACTCCATCGATTACTTCGTTGAGGTTGTGGGGTGGCATATTAGTGGCCATGCCAACAGCAATGCCGGATGATCCATTGACTAATAAGTTAGGAAAGCGTGATGGAAGAACCGTTGGTTCTTGATCGACGCCATCGTAGTTATCCATAAAATCAACCGTGTCACAGTTGATGTCTCTCACCATTTCGAGGGCGAGCTTGGCCATTCGGGCTTCGGTGTATCGATAGGCGGCTGGCTCATCTCCGTCGATTGATCCAAAGTTACCATGCCCTTCAACGAGCATGTATCTCATGGAGAACGATTGCGCTAATCTCACTAGAGCGCCGTAAATTGCTGAGTCGCCATGGGGGTGATATTTACCCATGACGTCGCCGACGATACGAGCGCACTTCTTAAATGGTTTGTCGGGTGTCGTCCCTGTTTCGTCCATTGAATAGACAATGCGGCGATGGACTGGTTTCATACCATCGCGGACATCAGGAAGGGCGCGAGAGACGATAACGCTCATCGCGTAATCCAAGAAAGAAGTCTGAACTAATTCCGCTGTTCCAACGTCAGTTAAACCAGGGACAATTCCCTCTTCAATCTTTTCAATCTCTTCCTCAGAGAGCGGCTTTTCTTCAGATTTTTCTGAAGTATCGACTGCCTCTTCGGACTTAAGTTTATCTTCAAACAACATAGCTAATTACTCCTTCATTAAATATCAAGATTTTTCACAAATTTGGCGTTTTGGTGAATAAATTCCTTGCGAGGAGCAACATCATCACCCATCAAATCAGTAAAGACTTGCTCGGCTTTAATCGCATCAGCGAGAGTGACGCGAAGCATCTTGCGAGTATTGGGGTCCATGGTGGTGTCCCAAAGTTGGATAGCATCCATTTCGCCAAGGCCTTTGTAGCGTTGGAATGGGTATCCTGGTTTTAAGTTGAGCGTTTTCTTGAGAGTCTCAAGTTGCTCATCATTGTATGCGTAGTATTGTCTGCCATGGTATTCGACCTTGTAGAGAGGTGGCTGAGCGATATAGACGTAGCCATTTTCAATCAATGGTCTCATGAAGCGGTAGAAAAAAGTGAGCAACAGAATGCGAATGTGGCTGCCATCAACATCAGCATCGGTCATGATTACCACTTTGTGATAGCGGACCTTGCTAATATCGAATTCCGGATCAATTCCTCCGCCGATAGCGGTGATCATGTTGCCAATTTCAGCGTTAGCGAAAATGCGCTTCGCTTGAGCTTTCTCGACGTTTAATATTTTTCCACGAAGTGGAAGAATAGCCTGTGTCTCACGGTTTCGGCCATTTTTAGCTGAGCCTCCAGCGGAATTACCTTCAACGATGTAGATCTCGCACTTAGAAGGATCCTTGCTCGAGCAATCGGCTAATTTGCCAGGCAATGTGGTCAAATCCAAAGCGCCTTTGCGGCGGATTTCTTCGCGAGCTTTTCTCGCGGCCATTCTAGCGTTAGCCGCCATGACAATTTTTTCCCCAATGATGCGAGCTAGTTTTGGATTTTCCAATAAGAATCTATTTAATTGCTCTCCGACGACAGAAGAGACGATCTTGCGAACTTCGGAGTTGCCGAGTTTTGTCTTGGTCTGCCCTTCGAATTGAGGATCGGGGTGCTTCACGGAAATAACAGCGGTTAATCCTTCGATGATGTCTTCATATGTCAGATCGTCTTCGCCATCTTTCAAGAACTTGTAATCGTGAGCGTAGTTGTTGATCACTCTTCTCATCGCATCTCTGAAGCCTGTCTCGTGCATACCACCTTCGTGAGTGTGAACGTTGTTGCAGAAAGAATAGACGTTTGAGGCATAGCCATCGTCGTATTGCATAGCGACTTCGACATAGGTATGAGCAACATGACCGCTGGGCAGCGTGATTGCGACACTTCCTTCGCAGTAGATTACTTCATCAAATAATTTAACTTTGTGATTGTTGATGAATAGGACGTATTCTTTAATCCCACCTTTGTAGCAGAATGCGTTTTTAACATTGGGAGTGACGCGCAAATCGGAGACATTCATGCGAATGCCTCTGTTTAGATAAGCGACTTGTCTCATTCTATCCCTGATAGTGTCATAGCTGAATTCGACAGAATCAGTGAAGATAGTTGGATCGGGTTTAAACGTTACCTTGGTGCCAGTCTCGTCGATTGGGCATTCACCGATCTTTTGCAAGTGTTGGACGATGTGCCCGCCATTTTCAAATTTGATGAAGTAGATACCACCATCTTTTTTGACTGTGACTTCACACCATTCGGAAAGAGCATTGACGACAGATGCGCCAACTCCGTGTAGACCACCAGAGACTTTGTAGCCTCCGCCTTCGCCGAATTTGCCGCCAGCGTGGAGGATGGTGTAGACCGTCTCGACGCCAGAAAGGCCGCTCTTGGCCACGACATCAACAGGGATGCCGCGCCCATTGTCGATGACCGTGATGGTATTCCCAGGGTTGATTGAAACATCGACCTCGGAGCAATACCCAGCTAAGGCTTCATCGATTGAGTTATCGACGATTTCCCAAACTAGATGGTGAAGTCCCGCAGAGGAAGTGGTTCCAATGTACATGCCAGGTCTTTTTCTTACCGCTTCAAGCCCTTCGAGGACCTGAATGTTAGTGGCGGTATATTTCTTATCAGCTTTTTCGAGTTCCGCTTCCTGAACGTTCATTTGCGAAACCTCAATATCTGGCTCGAGTTCGGGTTCTGGTTGAGGATTAGGGGTAGCTGCCACCTCTTCTTTAATTACCTCTTTCTTTTCATCTTCCATTGAGAAGACCTCCTTGTTTTTTTGATTTAAGTTGGTATTGATTAGCACCAATGACCTCAAGCTGAGTAGCGGTGATGAACACTTGCTCAAGCTTTTTTAGAAAAGCGATTAATCGACGGCAGTGATCATCATCTAATTCAGACATCACGTCGTCGAGGACCACAACAGGTCGTTTATCTTTATCTTCAATGATGAAGTAAGGACTGATTTTTAATGCGAGGGCGATGATTCGGTTTTCTCCCTGAGAGCCAAACTCGGCGATATTGCGCCCATTTAGGTTGACTGAGAAGTCTTCCCGATGTGCACCGATAGTTGTCATCTTCCGTCGAATATCATTGGTTTCCGCAGCGCTAAATGCTTTTAACGCTTCTCTATTGAAGTCTGGCCCATATTCGACAAACGGTTTGTAGACCACTTCAATTTTATTTTCCTCTCCTGTGAGCGCGCGCGTAATTTTTGTAAGGATATCGTTGATATCCTTTATATACATTTGACGATAGGAGATAATGGGCCCAGATAACTTGATCAGCATCTCGGTGGTGGTATCTAACAGAGTTTTGTTAATATCACCGTTCTTTAGAATATCATTTCTCTTCCGGAGAACTCTTTCGTAACGAGAGATGTATTCAAGATAGGGATCGCTCTTTTTAGATATAGAAATATCTAGAAAATTCCTTCTCGCTCTGGGTGGCCCGCTGAAGAGACTGACATCTTTTGGCTCAAAGAGAACAACGTTCATGGCTTTTGATAGGTCCGAGATGCGGGAGACTGGCTTATTGTTGATAAAGACCTTTCTTCCGTCTCGGTTGATGACGATGTGGATCTTGCGAAGCTGGCTGCCTTCGGTGATAACCGCCGAGACTTCAGCGGAATCGCTTCCCTTGGATATCAAGTTGACATTGTCGGTGTTCTTGAAACTCCTGGCGAGGGAGAGGTAGTAAATCGCTTCCATAACATTGGTCTTTCCCACTCCGTTCGGGCCCGATAAAACATTGATGTTTGGCTCAAAATTAAAAGAGAGGGAGTCGTGATTGCGAAAATTTTTAAGAGTTAGCTGTTTGACAATCATTTCGCTTTGATGACAAACGCGGTGCTAGAGACTTGAATTTTGTCGCCTGGATATAATTTACGTCCGCGGCGGTTTTCCTTTTCTTCATTGACGTAAACAACGTTATCAGCCAAAAAAAGTTTCGCCATTCCGCCGGTCGAAATAATGCCAGAAATCTTTAGAAGAGTTTGGAGGGTAATGTACTCTTCATCCTCTCTTAAAACAATCGCTCTTTCACCCATAATTAACCTTATGCGTACATTATACACGACGCGCAAGAAAAAGGGAATAAAATATTCCCTTGATTTGTTTGCGTTAAAAATGGCTTAATTTGCTTAATAAGTGCGCACAGGAGTGACGATTTGAATCACCGAGTCATCTGAAGCGTTGCGAACAACAAACGGTTTCATTTCGCCGACAAATTCGAAAGTCACATCTTCGCAAGCGAGAGCTCTAATCGCTGAGAGGACAAATTCGCTGTTGAACGATATCTTGAGGTTTTGCCCTTCAAATTTATAAGTCTCCAATTTTTCGACTGCGGATCCAACTTGTGAACTCTTGGCAGAAATCTCAACGCCAAATTCAGACATGCTGAGATCAACGACGTTTTCCCTGTCGATGGACAGAACGGTTGTTCGATCGATGGCCTTTGCGAGTTCGGAAGCGTTGACCTCTAGAGAGTAGTTGCAGCTTCGGGGAATAATATTTTTGGTATTTGGATAATCACCAGCGACCAAACGTGTCGCAATGACGGTTTGGCCAAGGGTGAATAGAGCTTTTTTATCGCTGAACGCGACGCTGATGGATGAGGCGCCATCTAAGAGGCGATCGACTTCGACCATCATCTTGGCTGGAACATTAGCTACGAACTTCACATCTTCAGAAATTCTCACTGTTTTTCTCGCCATTCTAGCTGAGTCGGTCGTGATGGCAACAAGATTTCCGTTCTCTGCTTCGATATTCATAGCGGTAAGGATTGGTCTCTGCTCTTTTATAGATGCCGCAAAAGCAGTTTGATTGACAAGCTTGCCAAAATTGTCGCGGCTTAGCTTGATTTCTGTTCCGGTTGGCTCTAAATCAATGTCTGGATACTCCTCTGGTCTGACGCAGTTCAATCTTGATTCAAAATGATTGTCGCTAATGACCGCAATGGTGGAATCAATAACGTCAAGCGTTAGTTCCTCGCCTTCCATTTTTCTGGTGATTTCAGTGATGATTCGACAATTTATTAAGGTCGATCCTTCTTTGTAATTGCGAATAATTTCTTTGCTTTCCACTTTATAAGGAATAAAAGTTTTAATAGTTAAATCGAAGTTGGATCCCGTAATAAAGAGCCCTCTTTCATCTAGTTCGATTTTCAGATTAGCTAAAACAGCTACTGCGACTTTGTTTGCTACCGCCCTAGAAGCAATATTCAATCCCTTTAGAAACTCTTCTCGGTTGATGGTAAATTTCATAATTATTCCTTTCTTTTTATTATATTAGTAATAGTAGGGTTTGTGAGTTTGGTGGAAAAGTGATATTTTCAACGTTTTTCTCTAACACTTTATAATTCTATCACACAATAATTTGATTTGATATTTTATTTTCAATAAAGGCTTTTATTTTTTTATGCGTTTTTGGAGCTCGTCGACGGCGCTTTTGAGTTCGCTATCGTTTTTCAACCCTTTGTCCACTTTTTGAATGGCCGACATTACAGTGGTGTGATCTTTGCCTCCGAACATGTCTCCGATTTTTTTAAGTGGGATATCCAGCGTGATGCGAATCAGATACATCGCGATGTGTCGAGCAAGCGCTATTTGGCCAGTTCTAATCCTACCAGTCAGTTGAGAAGGTGTTAAGTTGTAATAATCGGAAACGACGTTGATAATCTTTTGTTCATTTAACTGAGAGCTCAGCGACTTTCCGCCAGTCAGCGATTGGACAGCTTCCATTGCAACTTCCATGGTAATCTTGTCGGTTTGCTTGAGAGAAACGACGTAGAAAATTAACCTATTCAATGCTCCTTCAAGCTCTCGAACATTCTTGGAGAATTTATCAGCAAAAAAGTATAGGACAGCATCGTCAAATTTTTGCAAGTCTAAGCCGTTTGCTTCGATTTTTTTGCGGAGAATTTCCACGCATGTATTTTGGTCAGGTTCATTGATTTTCATTACTAAACCCTTGCTGAATCTTGTTACTAAGCGGTCTTCCAAACCATTTAATTCGTTCGGTTGCTTATCGGATGTGATAACCACTTGTTTTGAGTTGTCGATCATCTTGTTATATATCGCGAAAAACATCTCCTGAGTTTTAACCTTGTTCGCCAACATTTGAACATCGTCGAGGAGAAGGACATCTACCGAGCTGAAAAAGTCTTTTAATGATTCAGCCTCTTTTTCTCCCTTAACATAGCGAATGTATTCTTCCACGAAATCGCTTGTCGAAATATAGAGGATCCGATAGTTTGGTCTGGCGTTCTTTATATAATTGCCAATCGCATGGAGCAAATGAGTTTTTCCAAGGCCGGAATTAGAATAAATAAAAAGTGGCTGTGCTAATGTTTTCCCTGGATTGGAGGCGACAAAAAGTGAAGCTTGTGAAGCCTCGCGGTTGAAAGAACCGACGACGAAATTATCAAAAGTGAGCTTTGGATTAAGGATAGCTTCCTGAAAATACTGCTGTTTTTTAATTGGAGCTTGCTTCTCGACACCTTTCTGGACATCGTTTTCGAGAACAAAGTCTAATTTGAAATTCGATTCAGTGATTTCTGAGACAACATCTTCTACTAAACTGTAATATTTTTGCTTAATTAAAGCAGCAGCTAGCGAAGAATTCACGACTACGATAATAGTGTCACCACGAATTTCATTGATATAGCTCCCAGCGAAGAAAGAGTCAAATAATTGTTTTTCACCAAGTCGTTCTTCGATCCGTTTTAATGAACGATCCCACAACTGAGTGATTTCGGAAATTGAATTAATCATATTAAATACTTCTGTTTCTGCCAAATATTATAGAATAATCCACAGCCATTTAATATCAGAAAAAGGCGTTTTCTATTTTGTCCACATTTTAAAAGTCGAAAAAGTTTGACTAAAGGGTATTTTCCCCAAAATCCACAAAATGCTAATGTGGAAAAAATGTGGAAAAGTTATTTTTGTGGTGTGGAATGCGGTGACAATTAGTTTGAGTTATAATTTGTAATTAAATAATATAGTTACTATATTTATTAAAATTTGATTTTGTTTCTTGTAGTATAAATAAATGTGGAAAACTCAATTTGACAGTCTTTTTTCTGGCCTTTTCCTGAATATTTTTCGATCAGAAGATGAAAGCCAAACGCCTACCCCCATCAATCCGAGCGCGACGTAATACCACCAGGCAGGGCTCTCTCTAAAAATTGCAGTGGAAATCAAAACTGACATAAAGGGGGCAAGCGAAAAGAAAGCGCTTGTTCGCGGTGCACCAATTGAGCGTTGCGCATATATATAGAAACGCAAGCTAACGCCATAACAAATAATTCCTACGCTTAGTATTGCTAAAATAGAATAAAACTGAGTAATTTCCTCATGTAGTCTTACCCCAATCATAAAGCAGAGAATAGCTGTAATTGTGCCTTCAATAATGATAGACATCAGCGGATCTTTATGAGAGATCCTCTTCATGAAATTATTCCCGAATCCCCAGCATATTGGAGCCAGTAATATCAAGAATGCTCCTGAAGAAAATTTTAGATTGGTCAGGTCATCACTGCAAAGAAGAATGCAAGCAATGAAGACGAAAATAATACCCGCCCAGAGTCTTGGGGATATTTTATCTTTAAAAATAAATAAGGCCACCAAAGAAGTAACGACGATTTCGAAGTTGCTTAACAGCGCAGCATTAGAAGCTGAAACAAGCCGAAGTCCAACCATGCTGCACGCAACGCCGATTGCGTTTAGAACCGCGATGCTGAAGACGTAAGGGAAATCCTTTCTTTCCAGTGGTTTTTCTTTTACTTTTGGCTTGGCAATTTTTCTAAAAAGCAAAAAGATGGAAGCGCAGATTGCCGCCCCTAAATACAAAAAACCACCCGAAAGTACAGGACCGATGGTGTTGCTATTTAATAAAAGCTTGGAGATTGGAGTATTAATTGATGAGCAAATTGCCGCTATTATTGCGAAAACTATTCCAATTTTAGTGCTCTTTCTCATGCGGAAAGTATATCACAACCACTTACACGCGTATACGCATTTCGTTGACATTTATCTATAAATGCCCATATACTTTCTAATGCTACGTAAAATCGGAGGTATATTGTATGAAAAGAACTTATCAACCAAGCAAAATCCAACACCAACGCAGAGCTGGATTTCGTGCTCGGATGAAATCGGTAGGCGGTCGTTGTGCCCTTGCTCGCCGCAGAGCAAAAGGCAGAAAAACTCTTTCTGCATAGTCGAGGATAAATGAAAGTTGTCAACAGAATAAAAGCTAATAAACAGTTCGCTTTAACTATTAGGAATGGACGCGCAAGAAGCAATCATTCGTACGTTGTGCATATCGCACCAAACAACCTGCCATATATGAGGGTTGGAATCTCTGTTTCTTCCAAGATTGGAAATGCTGTCGTCCGCAATAGAATTAAAAGACAAGTTAGAGCGATGTCTGATGGTTTGTTTGACTACAACAAAATGTCAATCGACCTAGTCATTGTAATTAGAAAAAACTTCTTGGAAAACGACTATCAAACCAACAAATCACTTTTAAGTGAATTAGTACTTGTACAGATTGGAAAAAACGGATGAAAAAAAGTCTAAAAATTGGTTTAAGCGGACTTGCTCTTGCAGCGGGCGTTTTTATCTTAACAAGTTGTACAGCTTCATTCTGCTCTGTCACAGATAAATCCCATATTCTTTATTTATTTGATTATGGCGTGACATCCTACTCAGCTCAGAGCACCGCAGAATCAGAAGCTTTGACAATAACTGTAAATGGAGAAGAATACACCACTAACTTATTCCTTACCGCTAGCTTCGATGAAGTAAACGCTAAATACATCAACAAAATCAATAAAGCGGCCGAAGAAGCTTATATTCGTGTCCCATCATTGAATTATTTTAAAGGCTTCGATCAAGTTGTTTTGAATCACGCTTTCAAAGAAGCGCGCGATAACGGTGAATTAGCTAATTTCGGAATTGATATCAACGATTCAGGGAAATCGATTAGTTTTGCAGATGAAGGCTCACTTCTTTGCCCCGCTAGTGAATACGATGATTATTCCAACAACAAAGGGATACTTGATAAATACGGGTATCTAAAATATGAGGATTCATTAAATAACAAAAAAGTTTTGTGGACAAACTGGAATACCTATAACCAAGAAGTCCGCGATTCATCAATCAGCATTGACGAAGTGGCGACCAATGATTATATCACCTTCTACAAAACAAAAATGAATAGCTATATTTCATCATATCGTTCATGTCTGGCAATCACATCTGGCGATTATGGCACCTATGGTGTACATTCATTGCCAGCTGAAATTGAGGCTAAACCATGGACTCAGTGGAAAGGACTTCTCGAGTTCTTGTTTGTTTGGCCAATTGCCGCCTTAATCGACTTTTTAGCTGTTTCTTTTGCAGCAATGGGCAGTGGCTGGTCACAGATTATTTCAATCTTGATTGTCACCGTCATTGTCAGAGCTTTGATGCTGTTTGTTACTTTTAAACAGCAAAAGTCGACGACAGTGATGACTCAATTGCAACCCGAAGTTGCTAAAATCCAAAGCAAATATCCAAATGCCAACACCAACAAAATGGAAAAGCAAAGACTTAGCGAGGAAACTGCTAGGCTTTACAAGAAACATAAAATCAATCCATTGACTTCAATTTTAGTGATGTTAATTCAATTCCCAGTCTTTATTTGCGTGTGGGGAGCTATGCAGAGCGCAGCGATTCTCTCTTCTGGTGAATTTTTAGGACTGAGATTGAGCGATTCCATCAGCGCGACAATGTTTAATGCCGCTTCATGGACCCCTGCTGGTGGCATGGGTGGATTAACTGCTACTATCTTGTTTGTTCTGATGGCTATTGCGCAGGCAATCGCTATGCTACTACCGAGATGGCTACAGAAGAAAAAAGGCAAAAACATTGCAAAACTTGGGCGAAATCCCTCCCAGGCTAATACAGACAACAAGATGAAATGGTTCACATATATTATGCTGGCCATGATTATCTTCATGGGATTCTCACTCGCATCTGGCATGGGCGTCTACTGGTTATTTGGCGCCATGTTCTCCATCGTTCAGTCTTTAGTCACTCAAGCAATCACTGATCGAAAAGCAAAGAAAAGAAGGTAAATGAAATGAAAGAATATCAAGGAAAAACCGCAGAAGAAGCTTTAAGCAACGCTGCCGAAGATCTAAAGATTCCTGTTGATCAACTTATCTATATTGTCAGCGACAAAAAGAGAGGCTTATTCTCGAAAAAAATTGTTGTCGAGGTATACGAAATTGCCGACGTTATCAAATACGCCGAAGATTATATCTTGGATGTTGTCGATAATTTGGAAATTGAATCAGCGGTTCAATCAGCATTTGATAACGATATTATTCGCATCACAATTGACTCCGCTCACAACCCTGTTCTAATTGGCAAAAACGGAAAAACTCTCCAAGCATTAAATGAACTAACAAAGTTAGCGGTTTCCAATCATTTTCATAAGAGATTTCGCATCTTGCTAGACATTAACGGATATAAAGACAGCAAATACATTCGATTGGCTCGCATCGCTCGTCGGGCGGCGAGAGAAGTACAAACATCGCATGATACTTACACATTTGATCCGATGCCAGCCGATGAGAGAAGAGCCGTTCACAATGCATGCAGCGGTTTAACGAATATCCGAACCGAATCAATCGGCGAAGGAACTCATCGCCAAGTTCAAATCATCTACGTTGAATAGTATTAAGCGCCCTTAGGGTGCTTTTTACACTTTGAAAGGATTAGTATGTTTGAAACAATTATCGCTCTGGCGACCCCGCCATTTAAATCAGCATTGGCCATCATTAGACTGTCTGGTAATGATTGCTTTGAAATTGTTTCGCGATTTTTCGACAAAGACCTTAGAGACGTTAAAGAAAAAACCATTTTTTTTGGAACCATTAGTGATGGAAATGAAAAAATAGACCAAGTAGTTCTGTTGACGTACAAAGGACCGAAGAGTTTTACCGGAGAAGATTCGGTGGAAATTATCTGCCATGGTTCAATGTTGATTTCTAATCAAATCATCGCCGTTGCTCTGAAACACGGAGCACGATTAGCCACTCATGGAGAATACTCATCAAGAGCCTTCTTTCATAGTAAAATTGATCTCATTCAAGCTGAATCAATCAATGATGTTATCAATGCTTCCACTCAAGAAGCAAAAAAATTATCGCTGCTTTCTTTAGAAGGAGAAGTCTCGAGACTAGTTGAGCCGATTAAGAAAAAAATCGCTGATATCTTATCACTTATTGAAGTCAATATTGATTTCCCAGAATATGAAGACATCGAGGTTGCCAACAAAGAAAAAGTTGTCGAATTCGTCGATGAAATTAATACAAGTATTAATAAGCTTATTTCTGATGGGCGAAAAGCCAAGATTATTAAAGATGGAATTAAAGTCGCTATTGTCGGAAAACCGAATGTTGGTAAATCTTCGCTTTTAAATGCCCTTCTTGGGGAAGATAAAGCAATCGTAACCGATATCGCAGGCACAACCCGCGACATTGTTGAAGGCGATGTTAATCTTAAAGGGGTAGTGCTCCATTTGCTCGACACTGCCGGCATTCGCGACTCGCGTGACGCAGTTGAGTCCATCGGTGTAGCCAAAGCTAAAGAATCAATAAAAAAAGCTGAATTGGTAATAGTTGTTTTAGATGCCAGCGAAAAGCTTGATTCAGAAGACGAGGCAATACTTAAAATTACCGAAAACATTAATCGAATTGTCATCTATAACAAGAGCGATAAAAAAATCGTCAATCAAGGTCAAGGTTTATATGTCTCTGCCCTTAAAAAAGACATCAACCCCTTAATTGAAGAGATATATCGGCTGCTTGGTCTCGATAATCAATCTTTCCAACAGCCTGCCCTTAATAACGCTCGGCAAATTGGATTGCTAGAAAGAGCTAAAGAATCGCTTTTGAAAGCCAAAGAGGATGCCATTGGCAATCTTCCAATCGATTTAGTGGCCGTCTCTTTAAAAGATGCCTATGAAGCCATTCTTGAAATCTTTGGTGAAACCAATCAAATTGATATTTCTAAAGAAATATTTTCCAGATTTTGTGTAGGGAAATAAATGATTTTTGATACTCATTGCCATCTTAATGATGAAGCTTTAAAATCTCGAATCGATACGGTTATTGAAGACGCAAAAAAAGTTGGCGTTAATAAATTTTTAGTAATTGGTTGGGATAAAGAAAGCTCAATTGCTGCCGTTAAATTAGCTGAACAACATCCTGAAATCTATGCTGCGATTGGTTTTCATCCTAGCAATGTTTTTGATGTAACTGAAAAAGACTTTGAAGAAGTGATGTCGTATGTAGACCATCCAAAAGTGTTAGCAATTGGAGAAATCGGTCTTGATTATTACTGGAATAAAGAAATTAAAGATAGAAAAATTCAAAAAGAATTCTTTATTCGCCAAATAAACTTTGCTAATGAACATCATAAGCCAATCTCCATTCATAATAGAGATGCTTTTGCAGATTGCTTAGAAATACTTTCCCAGCATCGACCGTTATGGGGAGGAGTAATGCATTGTTACTCCGGCAGTGTCGAGTCTTTGCCAGCAGTGTTGAATTTAGGATTGATGATTGGGTTAGGAGGAACATTAACCTTCACAAATGCAAAAAAAGTGAAGGAAGTATGCGAGAACACTCCTTTGGAAATGATTGTTGTCGAAACCGATTCTCCATATTTGTCGCCCCATCCATTGAGGGGGACTATTAACGAGCCAAAAAATATAGTCTTAGTCATTGATGAGATTGTTCGCATCAAAAAGTTATCGAAAAAGCACATCCTTGAGAAAATATATGAGAACTCATGTGAAATGTTTCACGTGTAAAATATTATGTATTATTTTGATGGTGTAATTGTAGTAGAAGGAAAAACCGATGTAGCGTTTTTGTCTTCTTTTATTAAAGCTGAATACGTAATGACAAATGGATATCAATTACCAGAGGCAGAATTAGAATATTTGAATGCTGTTGCGGTCAAGAAAACTGTTTTAATTATAACCGATCCAGATCACGCGGGAGAAGTCATCAGATCTAAAATTAAGATTCCTAAAGCTTACGACATTTTTCTCGATATAAACTGCTGCAATAAAAATGGAAAACACGGAGTAGCGGAATGCGACAAAGAGGAAATCGCTCGTAAATTGAAGGGTTTTTTCACTGAATGTGTTCAAAATCAAAATGAAATAACCACTTCCTTTTTGATAAGCCTTGGTTTGGACAATAAAAATAAGAGAGCTATTTTTGCAAAAAAAGTTCATGTTGGAATTGTGAATATGAAAAAGCTTTCCACGCGTCTAAACACATTGGGATATACTGAAAAAGACTTTATTTAAAACTATATGATTATTAATCGACAAAATATCTTAGAAATCACCCAGAAGCTTAATGTCAAACCAGATAAAGATTATGGTCAAAATTTTTTGATTGATTCTGACGTCGCCTCCCAAATTGTTGAAAATGTTAGAATTGAAAAAAATGATAATATATTAGAGATTGGTCCTGGATTAGGATCATTAACACATTTTCTATCTCTAAAAGATTGTTTTTCTTGTGATGCTGTTGACATCGACGGCCGAATGATTAATTTTTTAATGGAGATATATGCTGACAATACGCAAATAAAATTTATTGAAAACGACATTAGGAAGATTGATATTTCGAATTACACAAAAATTGTTGGTAATCTACCCTACAATATTACTACTGAACTAGTAGCTTTCTTGCTGACTAAAGCCAAATTGTGTGAAAGATTTGTGCTGATGTGCCAAACGGAAGCATTTTCCCGCCTCTCAGCTATCAATGGGAAGGAATATGGAGCTATTTCGGTGCTTATTCATTTATTGGGCTCTTCCAAAAAATTGTTTGTTGTCAAGCCCGGGGCCTTTTACCCATCTCCCAAATGCAATTCTACTGTTTTTGAAATTCAGGTCGCCAACCGCGATTTTCAAGAAGACTACTATGGGACATATCGAATGGCAAAGCAACTTTTTCTTAATCGACGAAAAACAATTCTCAATAATTTGGCTGTTTTGTTAGGCGATAAGTTCTTGGGTGAATCTATTTGTCGGCAATGTCAGATTACTCCTACTTTTCGGCCAGAGCAAATTAGCCCAAATCAGTATCTAGCTATCTATAAAATGCTGAAAGTAAATGGTAGAATAAAGAAGGAATAATTAATTGTCATTAAAAGTGTTAATTGTGTTGATGAACAAGTAGTGAATAATTATAATTATTTGGTTTTATGAAAGATTTAGTAATACGCAGCTATGCAAAAATTAATATATGCCTAAATGTCACGAATCGTCGGCAAGATGGATTTCATGATTTAGATATGGTCATGGTCCCAATTGAATTACACGATTCAATTTTGATGAGCGAAGTAAAAAATACCGATGATAATTTCGTTACCATTGATGATTTTTCTGGCGAGAATGTTCGCCATAACATTGCCTCATCTGCTTTAAACTTGATACAAAAAAACTACAACATCAAAAAGAAATTTCGGGTTTTCATACATAAAGTTATCCCAATGCAAGCAGGTCTAGGAGGAGGATCTTCTAACGCTGCTTTTGTGCTGAAAGGGGTAAATAATTATCTGAATCTTAAGATATCTGAGCAAGAACTTATTAACTTAGCCAAGGAGCTTGGATCAGATGTCCCATTTTTTATTCCCTGCAAGCCGGCAAGATGCCATGGAACCGGGGGAGAATTCGAACCAATTGTTATCAAAAACAACTACAATGTCCTCATTGTTAAACCTAAAGAAGGATGTTCAACCCGAGATGTCTTTGAATTATCTGATACAATGACATTAGCGACGGGAAATGTTGATGATGTCGTCAAAGCATTAGCTGATGGCGACGAGAAATTGCTCGCAAAATCAATTGTCAATTCCTTAGAAGAACCAGCTTCAAGGTTAGTTCCGGAAATTAAAGTCATCAAAAAGAAGTTGAGCGATTTTGGTCTTGAAATTGTGGCGATGAGCGGTTCGGGGAGCTCTATCTTTGCGCTTAGTACCAACCTATCGCTATTAAAAAACATCGCTAGAAAATTAGAAGACGATTATGTCGTTGAAGTCACAAAAATAATTAAATAGGGAGATAAAAAAATGAACAAATACGCAGTAGTGCTTGCAGCCGGAAAAGGAACGAGAATGAAGTCTCGCGATCCCGAACATTCAAAAGT
>DAOPYW010000004.1:0-30378 GCA_035353055.1 Bacilli bacterium | reverse complement strand
AAAACCAAAAATGATCTCACTATTGTTACTGCTGTTTTGGAAGAACCTAAAGGCTATGGAAGAATAATTCGCGAAACAAAGAGCAACCAAGTCTTATCAATTAAAGAGGATAAAGATTGCTCCGAAGATGAAAAAGATATTCACGAAGTAAATGCCGGACTTTATATCTTTGATAATAAAACCTTGTTTGAGTTCATTGATCAATTAACCACCAACAATGCGCAAAAAGAATACTACTTAACAGATTTAGTGGAAATTTTTAAAAGAAACGACAAAAAAATTGGCGCGTATGTCGTTGAGTACGCTGTTGAAGTCTTCGGAATCAATGATCGTGTGCAACTTTCCTATGCCGCAAAAGTCATCAAGAAAAGAATCAATCATCAACTTATGATGTCAGGCGTGTCGATGGAAGATCCTGATTCTACCTATATCTCTCCAGATGTTGAAATAGGCAAAGATACCATTATCATGCCGAATACTACCATCTTTGGGAAATGCAAAATTGGCGAAGCCAATGTTATCGGACCAAATACTTATTTAGACCACGTTGAAGTCGGTGATGATAACTCCATTCAATCATCGTGGATATCCGATTCAAAAATCGGGAGTTTCAATGAAATTGGCCCATTCACTAAAATTAGAGCAGGTACAGTAATCAACGATCACTGCAGAGTGGGCAACTTCGTCGAGCTTAAAAACGCTGAGCTTAAAGACGGGGTCAAATCTGCTCACCTCACCTATATTGGCGATGCTCAAATTGGAGAAAGCACCAATGTTGGCTGTGGAACAATTACTGCTAACTATGATGGATACAATAAAATGCGCTGCGAAGTAGGAAAACATGTATTCCTCGGAAGTGGGACTATTTTAGTAGCTCCACTTAAAGTCGAAGACTTTTCTTTCACCGCCGCAGGATCAACCATTACCAAGGATGTGAAGACAGATTCTCTCGTTGTCGCGAGAGCTAAACAAGTAGAAATTGAACATGGATATACAACTTTTATGGAAAAAGCAAAAGCGAAAAAAGAGGCGATGAAAAAATAATGCTCATTATTGAGTGTTTCGGCCATAACATTTATATCAGCAAGGAACTTGTTGGATATATAGGAGAGAATGAACTATTCATTAAAGGCAGCAAATTTGCTTCCATTACTGACTATGGCGTCATTTCTATTCAAAATCGTGAAGTAGGCTTTATTGATGATGATGGTTCGATTATCATTAATGGGAAAGAAGTCGGATTTATTGATGGAGAAAACAACTTCGTTTTCTTTAAGTTACCAATAAAAAACGATTAAAATAATTGAGAATTAGGGGGTATTTGAATATGAATGCAATCGGAATTGATATTGGCGGAACCTTTATCAAGGGAGCTGTCGTTACGCCAAAAGGTGAGATTCTTGATTTTTTTACCCTGTCTGTCGAACATGGCGAAAGCCCAGAAGAAACGATTAACAAATTAAATGTTCAAATTAAAAAAATCAATTACCCAAATATTGCTGGCATTGGCATCGGTTGCCCTGGAACAGTGGACTCTGATACTGGGGTCGTTGAATTTGCTCCCAACATTGGTTGGACAAACGTTCCCATTAAGCAATTGATTGAAAAAGCTATTGATCTACCTGTTCATGTTACCAACGACGCCAACGCTGCCGCTTCTGGTGAGGCGACATTTGGAGTCGGCAAACAATTGCACAACATTGTAGTTCTTACTCTTGGAACTGGTGTCGGTGGTGGGCTTGTCTTAGATGGAAAACTATTTGAAGGAAATGAAGGAAAAGGTGCCGAAATTGGACACATGGTTATCGAGATCGATGGTCGTCCATGCGGATGCGGAAGGCGCGGTTGCCTCGAGTCATACGCTTCAGCGACTGCCCTTGTTGCGGATACGAAAAAGCAAATGAAAGAGCATCCTGAATCTATGATGTGGAAAAACATTTCTTCTTTGGAAGAAGTTGATGCAAAAGTTGCATTTACTGCTGCCAAAATCGGAGATCGTTATGCTCAAGAAGTAGTTCGCAATTACATTCACTATTTAGGCGAAGGCATTTTAAACTTATGCAATATCTTTAGGCCAGATGCTGTTATTTTATGCGGCGGCGTTTCCAAAGAAGGCGGATATTTAACCTCTCGCCTTAAAAATTATTGCGAAGAAAGATCATATGGTTTTCCCCATTCACCAACCGTGGAAATTTTGGTTGGAAAACTTGGCTACAACGCCGGAGTAGTTGGGGCCGCCTCATTGTTTTTCAAACAGTAGCTTCCAATAAAAAATAATAAAAAAGCTCAAGAACGAATCTTGAGCTTTTCATTTGCTTATTTCTCAGCAATTATTTCTTTCTTGGGAAAAGAATTGAGGCTTGAGCAGCAGCTAATCTAGCAACTGGAACGCGGAATGGAGAGCAAGATACATAATCTAATCCAGCCTTATGGTAGAACTCGATTGATTTTGGATCGCCGCCAGTTTCACCGCAAACTCCGATATGGAGATTTGGTCTAGTAGCACGTCCTAGTTTAACTGACATGGAAACTAATTTTCCAACGCCCGCTTGATCTAATGTCTTGAATGGATCTTCTTCTAAGATCTTGGTTTGGTAATATGCAGGCAAGAATTTGCCAGCATCATCACGGGAGAAACCAAATGTCATTTGAGTTAAATCGTTTGTTCCAAAAGAGAAGAATTCTGCATCCTTAGCAATCTCATCTGATAAGAGAGCAGCTCGGGGAATTTCGATCATCGTGCCAACATGATATTTAATGTTTAATCCAGATTTCGCAATGAGTTCATCAGCGACGCTGGTAACGATGTTTTTAACAAACTTTAATTCTTTCTCTTCGAGGACTAGAGGAATCATGATTTCTGGAGAAACCAATTTTCCAGTCTTCTTGCTGACATTAATGGCAGCTTTGATAATCGCTCTAGTTTGCATTCTGCCGATTTCTGGATAGGTGACATCCAAGCGGCATCCGCGGTGACCCATCATCGGGTTACTTTCGTGCAAATCAGCGATGCGCTCTTTAACTTGTTGAACAGTCTTGTCGGTGGCTTTAGCTAATTCCTCAATTAAACCAATTTCTTGAGGCAAGAATTCGTGGAGAGGTGGGTCTAACAAACGAACATTAACGTTAAATTCTCCCATCACCTCGTATAATGACTCGAAGTCAGCTTGTTGCATTTCTTCGATTTCTGCTAAAGCAGCTTCTCTTTGTTCGACAGTGTCGGCAAGAATCATTTTTCTCATGGAGAAGATTCTTTCCTTAGCGAAGAACATGTGCTCGGTGCGGCAGAGGCCGATGCCTTCAGCACCGAAAGCCTTTGCTTGTTTGGCATCGCGAGGAGTATCAGCGTTGGTTCTGACTCTTAAATCGCGATATTGATCAACCCACTTCATTAATCTTCCGAAATATCCTGAAGTTAAATCGGGTTCGACAGTTTTGATAGCACCAACATAAACATTGCCGGTGTTTCCATCTAATGAAAGGATATCTTTATCTGTGAAAACTTTTTTGCCGATTGTTAAAGTTCTGGCTTCTTCATCGATCACGGCCGCTGAGCATCCGCTCACGCAGCACTTGCCCATGCCACGAGCGACAACAGCAGCGTGGGAGGTCATACCACCGCGTGTGGTAAGAATACCTTGTGCGGCGACCATTCCGACGATGTCTTCCGGAGAAGTTTCAGCGCGAACAAGTAAAACTTTTTCGCCAGCCTTATGTCTTGCTTCTGCTTCTTCGGCGGTGAAAGCAAGGGCTCCAGTGCCAGCTCCTGGGCCAGCAGCTAAACCTTGAGCAATTGATTTAGAGGATGCAATAGCATCTTTATCAAAGCCAGGGAGCAATAATTTATCGAAAGAACCAGCGTCAATACGGCAGACCGCTTCTTTTTCGTTAATCAAACCTTCATCAACAAGGTCGCAGGCAATCTTCAAAGCGGCAGCAGGAGTTCTTTTGCCGTTTCGGGTTTGCAAGAAGTATAAGACACCATCTTCAACAGTGAATTCCATGTCTTGCATATCGCGATAGTGGTTTTCCATGATCTTAATGGTTTTGACGAATTCTTCATAAACTTTTGGCATTCTTGCCTTCAGTTCATCGATGTGCAAAGGAGTGCGGATTCCCGCGACAACATCCTCTCCTTGAGCGTTTGGCAAGTATTCCGCGGAGATGACATTTTCACCAGTTCCTGGGTTGCGAGAGAACGCGACGCCAGTGCCAGAAGTCTCACCTTTGTTACCAAAAGCCATTGATTGAACGTTGACAGCAGTGCCCCATGAATAAGGGATGCTATTCATCATTCGATAGACGTTAGCTCTTGGGTTGTCCCAGCTTCTAAAGACAGCGGAAATCGCTTCTAAGAGTTGCTCTTTAGGATCAGTGGGGAAATCCTCACCAAAAACCTTTTTATAATAAGCCTTGTACTTACCAACTAAGTCTTTTAGTTGTTCAGTAGTAACTTCGGTATCGAGTTTGTAACCATGTTTCGCTTTTAAATCAGCTAACATTTTATCCATTTGGTCACGTGGATGTCCCTTGGCGATATTTGTAAACATCAAAATAAAGCGGCGGTAGGAATCCATTGCAAATCTTTCATTGCCAGTCTCCCTCGCTAAAGTAGCCGCAGTAGTATCGTTGAGTCCAAGGTTTAAAATTGTGTCCATCATACCAGGCATACTAGCTCTTGCGCCAGAGCGGACAGATACTAGCAATGGGTTATGATCTCCACCAAAAACTTTGCCAGTCTTCTTTTCGATTCCTTTAATCGATTCAAAAACTGCTTTTACGACATATTCTGGCAACTTTTTACCATTTTCATAAAATAAAGCGCAAACTTCAGTCGAAATAGTAAAGCCCTCAGGGATACGAACACCAATATGTGTCATTTCTGCAAGGCCAGCGCCTTTTCCTCCGAGAATTTCCTTACCTAAACCGTAAGCTTCTTCAAAGGCATAAACATATTTTTTTTCAGCCATAATTCTCCTCCTATAGGTCTGAATGTGTAGTGCTTTGCACCACACCAGCGATACAATACTAGCACATTGAGTAACATAAACGCCATATTTTTGCGTAGTTTTGCTCTTTTGCGCGCACATTGATAAAATTATGTGAGATAATGTTGCCACAAGTGTTACATTAGAATACGAGGATTTCATATGATAAAGAACCCGCTAATTCTTACTATTGATTTCGGTACACAATCTCTGCGCACCTCTTTAATCGACAAAAATGGCAATATTGTTGCGATTGTTAAAAAGCCTTACCAGCCAGTATATATCTCTCTTGAAAAAGGTTTTGCTGAGCAAGATCCTGACTTTTACTATAATTACTTAATTATTTGTTTAAAACAGTTAGTTCAAGAGCACCGCGAAAAATTGGATCAGATAATTGGTTCAACAATTACCACATTTCGCGATTCTTCCGTCCAACTTGACAAAGACTATAAACCAGTTAGAAAATGCATCCTTTGGCTAGATCAGCGAATGGCAAAAGCTAGCGAAAAAATACCGCTCCTTCATCGCCTAGCATTTTGGATTGTCGGAATGAGAAACACCATTGAGTTAAATCGCAAAAGAACAATTGCACATTGGCTGAAAGAGAATGAACCAGAAAACTGGAAACGAACTGAAAAATATGTAAATATTTCATCATATTTAACCTATAAAATCACTGGCAACCTATGCGATTCAGCCGCGGGAATGGCTGGCCATTACCCCATTAATTTCCCAAAGGGAGAATGGTATAAAGAAGGCGCATTAAAGTCGCGTATTTTTGGCATTCCGTCTCGCATGTTATGCGAATTGAAAAAGCCGGGTGAAATGCTAGGTACTTTCCTTGATTCTTTAGCGGAGGAATGCGGGCTTCCCAAAGGCATTAAACTTATTGCCTCAGGATCTGACAAAGCCTGTGAGACGGTTGGTCTCGGTGCCTTGTCTAGAGATGTTGGCGCTATATCTTATGGGACTGCTTCCTCAATTGAAGTGTCTAATACTCATTATTATGAACCAGAGAAGTTTTTGCCTGCTTACCCAGCAGCCGTTCCTGGATATTACAACATGGAAGTTCAAGTTTACCGCGGCTATTGGATGTTGACTTGGTTCAGCAAAGAATTTGCTTCTGAGTTAGTTGATGAGGCCAAGATTCAAAGCTTAGCCGTGGAAGAATTGCTCAACGCTAAACTATCTGAAATAGCTCCTGGTTCAGATGGATTGGTTCTTCAGCCATATTGGGGTCCAAGCCTCTCTCGCCCGCTTTCTAAAGGATCGATAGTGGGATTTTCCGAAGTTCACACTCGCGAGCATTTGTATCGCGCAATTTTGGAAGGCATTGCCTATGCATTGAGAGAAGGCCTTGATGATATCGAAAAATCTCAGCATCACAAAATTAAAAAACTGATGATTTCAGGAGGAGGTTCTCAGAGCTCTGCAATCTGCCAAATCACCGCTGATATTTTTGGATTACCAGTGTCGAGAGTGCAGACCTATGAAACCACTTCTCTAGGAGCGGCCATATGCTCTTTCGTTGCTTTGAAAGAATTTTCTTCCGTCGAAGAAGGGATTGAAAAAATGTCTCATGAGCAGATGACTTTTGAACCAAATCCGGTCGCCCATCAGCAATACGAATATCTGTACAAAAAAGTTTATTTAAAGATGTATCCACAACTGAAAAATGTCTATAAAGATTTGTACCATTTCGGGAAGAAATTTAAATGATAAGCACAAAGAAAAACAAGCGAAGAAGACACCGTTTTATGTCTGGTGAAGACATCGATATGTTTCGCGAAAAAGAGAGCGAAAGAAAATCAAAGCATCAAGATTCTATTTGCGACGAAAACATTGATGGCGCATAAAAAGAGCATCTAACTAATAAAAGTTTTGTATTTGTGATACTATTTTTTACATGAAAATTAAGTATATTTCTCATGAAACATCTGATGTTGAAAGAGCTTATTTTGGCTCCAAAAACACGTTTTTTGAATCGATAGAAATCAGTGGTCCTGTCGATGGCGAGAGCGCTTTTAAAGAGTCCCAAAATCTTAAGATTATCAACAGCAAGTTTTCCCTTCGCTACCCATGCTGGCATAATCAAAATTTGCATGTCTTCAACTCGAAAATTACAAAGACTGCCCGCGCTCCATTTTGGTATGGCAAAAACATTACCTTGGACAAAGTTAAAATATATAGCCCTAAAGCCGTGAGAGAAGTCATAGGTGTTGATATCACTAATTCTTTAATGAAATCTGATGAATTTGGATGGAAATGTCGTCGCATCTCAACAAAGAATTCGACCATCCTTGGCTTCTACGCTTTCTTTGATTCTAAAATGGTGCATCTAGAAGATTCCCTGCTCGAGGGGAAATACTCTTTTCAATACATTGATGGCTTAACAATAGATCGCTGCATTTTAAAAACTAAAGATGCTTTTTGGCATACGAAAAATGCCGTGGTTAGAAACTCCACGATTATTGGTGAATACCTTGGTTGGCACTGTGAAAATATTGTCTTCGAGAATTGCACAATTGTTGGTACTCAACCGCTTTGCTACGCTAAAAACATCGTTTTAAATAACTGCAAATTTACCGATAGTGATCTCGCTTTTGAGTATTCCGAAATTAATGGCAATATCTTGAATAGTTCTATATCGATAAAAAATCCGCTGAGCGGAAAGCTCATCGTTGATAAAATGCCTGAACTGATCATTGATGAAAACGATCGAAGCGAAGGCAGATTCTCGCTAGAAAAAAACAAATAAATACCCCTCTATTTCTCACTGCGTGTAAAATTAAAGTATGAGCAACGAAAATATCCCGCCTCTCACTTATTATGATTCCAGGTGGAAGAAGTTTTTTCGCGACGAGAAAAAGGTACTGCAAACTCTGATTCCACAAAGAATCAATGTGCACATTAACCACATTGGTTCCACAGCAGTTGAGGGGCTAGTTTCACGGCCAATAATCGACATTGTTATCGGAGTTGAAAACCCTCTTGATTTATATAGTGTCAGAGACCTTCTAATTCACAATAAGTATTTATTCCTAATAAAATCTTCGACAATTGATCATCTCATTTTGGTTAAACGGGCAAAAGAGAAGACTCCCTATACGATACACCTGGTAAAATACAATGGTATCGCCTATCGAGAAATGATGAAAATAGTAAAAATCTTAGCAGATAATAATCTCCTTGCTCACCAATATGGAGAGCTTAAAAGACAGTTGCTCAGCGATCCAAAAAATGCCAAAATCTATTCGCTAAAAAAGCGCGATTTTATTAGGAGCCATCTCAATTAACTTTATAAATATATAAAAATGTAACGTTCTTTTCGAAATTTAGAATAGATTTTATAATCTTAATCAACCATTATTATATAGGGGACACTTATGAACAATTATGTAATTTTTACCGACTCTTCAAGCGATCTGTCAACAGAACTAAGAAAACAATACAACATTGAGTATCTTAGAATGGGCTTGATTGTCGATGGCGAAGAAAAGTATGCAGATTTAGACTGGATTGAATACAAACCAGAAGAATTTTATGGGTGGATGATTCAGGGCAAAGTTATTAAAACCACCCAAATATCTCTTGGTGAGTTTGTTAATCGATTTTCCCCTTTTCTTGAAAAAGAGACGGATATTTTGTACATTGGCTGTTCTAGCAAATTAACTGGTTCACTCAATGTTTTTAAACTGGCCAAAGATGAACTTAAGGCGAGCTTTCCTAATCGAAGAATCGAAGCTATTGATTCCCTTACTGCTAGCGCTTGTCTCGGCATGCTCTCCATCGGAGCGGCTGAGCAAAAGAATCGCGGGCTCAATTTGGATGAATTGATCGATTGGATTGAAAATAATAAAGCTAAATTCAACCAGTTTGCGACCGTTGATGATTTAACTTACATTAAGAATGCTGGAAGAATAAAAGGATCTAAAGCGTTTTTGGGAAACCTATTTCATAAAAAGCCAATTTTCATTTCTGATGCGCATGGTGACAACTACACCTTAGGCACAGTGACCGGAAGCAAAAATGCGGATAAAACTCTCTTTGAAGGAATTCTCAAAACCATTGACATGAAAAAATGCAGGAGAGTTGTTGTCTCACAAGGCATGGCTATGGACCGAGCCTTAAGATTAAAAAAGCGACTCGAAGATGAACTCGGAGTTGAAGTTCAAATATGGTGGGTTGGACCGATTATTGGCACAACCTGTGGGCCAGGTGTTTTAGCCACATTTTGCTATGGGAAAGAAGTCACCAGATTCAATGGGGACGATGTTGGCCCAAGCTTAACGTTTTAATTGAAAATTACTATATATCTCGCTCAAGAACAATTTTTCATAATGCCTTTGGCAATTCTTAGTTTTGGTGGTTTATTCCCACAAATATTAATATAATTAATAACATGAACGGAATAATTATCGCAAATCAGGAAATAGGACACAATGCTCACAAAATATCACGCCTAACTGAAGAATTTCAAAAGGTCTCCGTAGATGTGAAACTTTTCATTAACGATGGAACGCTGGCTTTGATCAGAAATAACGACATTGTCATCAATCTTCCAAAAGCTGATTTTGTCATCTATATGGACAAAGATATTTATCTTGCTCGTCTATTAGAAAAAGCTGGATACCGCCTCTTTAACCGGGCTGATTTCATTAAAATGTGCGACGATAAAATGCTCACCTTTATCGCTTGTTCAGACAACAACATTAGAATGCCAACGACAATATCGGGCCCTCTTGTTTATTATGGCCTAAAAGAGACCCATCTCTCGTTCTTAAAAAGCATCGAGGATGAATTGGGATACCCAATGGTGGTGAAAAAAGTTTATGGTTCTCTTGGGGAAGGCGTTTATTTAGTGAAAACGCACGAAGAATTGGCGAAATTATACGCAGATATATGCCGCAACCCTATCGTTTTTCAAAAATACATATCCTCATCAGCAGGAAAATCAATTCGTGTGTTAATTATTGATGGAAAAGTGTTCGGTGCTTTTATTCGAAAAAACGTACAAGACTTCCGCAGTAACTATGGCCAAACAGCCAGCGGAGAACCCATTGAAGATATAACAAAATATGCTCGATTTGCTGAAAAAATTAACGATTTATTCCGTATTGAATACGCAGGACTAGATTTGCTTGATAACGATGGTGAACTGATGCTTTGCGAAATTAATTCCAATGCCTTTTTCGAAGAGTTTGAGAATATTACTAGGTTAAATGTTGCGAAAGCTATTGTCGATATGATAATTAAGAAAGTAAGCCAAAAAAATGAATAAAAACAAACCAGCGCCAAAAAAGAACGAAGTCAACAAAGACTATCGAAACCTGAAGCAATTTCCGATAAAAAAACAGTGTGAATTGCTAGCTTTTTTATTGGAAAGTTTTCCAAGTCAGTCACGCAATTCCATTAAATCTCTTCTCTCATCCCACCGGGTTAGTATCGATGGCGCGCCAGTAAGCCAATTTAATTTCAAACTCTTTCCTGGCGACACCGTCATTATTTCATCCTCCCCTATTCGCAAAAAAACTCGAAGTAATTTGCCTATCATCTATGAAGATTCGGAGTTTATTGTAATCAATAAGCCTAGTGGACTTCTTTCTGTAGCATCAGACAAAGAAAAGGGCTCCACTGCCTATCGAATGCTCTCTGACTATGTCCAGCAAAAAGATAAACACAATCGGATTTTCGTTATTCACCGTCTTGATGAAGACACATCGGGTGTTTTAATGGTTGCGAAAAGCCCAACAATTCAAAAGAAGCTTCAAGATCATTGGAATGAACTCGTTGTTAAGCGTGGGTATTATGCTATTGTCGAAGGAAAAATGGAAAATCCAAAAGGGACAGTCAAATCCTATTTGAAGAAGAATACGCAAAACATGATGTATTCTTCTCAAAAGCCGAAAGATGGTCAGCTTGCTATAACAAACTATGAAGTTATTCAAGAAAGCGATAGTTATTCTTTACTCGATGTCAATATCGAAACTGGCCGAAAAAATCAGATACGTGTCCATATGGGCGATTTAGGCCACTTCGTCATTGGAGACGATAAATATGGCAACCCTTCAAACCCTTTAAAGCGATTAGGGCTCCATGCCTACTGCCTAGAGCTAAAACACCCCGACACAGGAAAAGTGCTCAAATTTACTTCTCCTATGCCCAAAGATTTCTCTCTTCTTTTTTCACAAAAAAAGTAGAAATTGCTTTCTACTCTTCTGAACTTCTCATGTGAGAGTCATATTTCTTTCTCTCAACAGTGTTTAAGATCTTTTTTCTCATGCGGTAGGTGGAAGGAGTAATCTCCACCAACTCGTCTGAATTGATATAGTCAAGGCAACTCTCGAGAGACATTTTTCTTGGCGTTTTTAAAACTACTGTGTTGTCTTTATTTGAACTTCTCATGTTTGTGAGCGCTTTTTTGGTCGTCACATTGACGGCTAAATCAATGGGATAACGATTCTCTCCGACAATCATTCCTTCATAAACAAGCGTTCCGGGATCAATGAACATCGTTCCTCTTTCTTCAATATGCTCAATAGAATATGGAGTAGCTTGTCCAGACTCTGTGGCGACAAGAACGCCAATTGGCCTTTGTCCTAAATCATTTCCAGTGACTGGGCGATACTCGCGATAAGTATGAGATAAAATTCCATAACCTTTGGTTAAAGACATGAAAATGGTGGAATAGCCAATCAAACCGCGAGAAGCGATTACAAATTGTAAAATCGTCACTGATTCCCTTGCATCCATAGTGACTAATTCACCGCCACGGCTTCCGATGCTGGTCATTACATCTCCGACAAATTCATTGGGGACATCGATTGTCAAATCCTCGTATGGTTCGTATTTAATTCCGTCAATCTCTTTGATGATAACTCTCGGCTTTGATACCTCAAGTTCAAAGGATTCTCTTCTCATATTTTCAATCAAAATAGAAAGATGTAGTTCTCCTCTTCCGGAGACAATCCATGACTCACTCTTGGGAATGCGGCTCACTTTTAAGGCCACATCTTTTTGAGTTTCCTTGAATAAACGTTCATCAATCTTGCGAGCAGTCAATTGCTTTCCTTCTTTTCCAGCGAATGGAGAAGAATTAGTGCCGAAAGTCATCTGCATGGTGGGTTCATCAAGTTTTATTGGCGGAAGAGCTTCAACGAAACCCGTATCGCAAATCGTCTCGCCGACGTTAATGTCTGGCAAGCCAGCAATTGCGACGATTTCTCCCGCGGAAGCGCTCTCTATTTCTAAGCGATGAATTGCTTTGTAACCAAAAAGTTTCATTACTTTAAATTGTTTTACTGATCCATCTAAACGGGAGACACTGACGATATCATCGACATGGACTGAGCCTTTTTTAATTGTTCCAATGCCGATTCTTCCGACGAAGTCATTGTAGTCAAGAAGTGCTATTTGCATTTGAAAAGGAGCGTTGACATCAGTCTTAGGAGCAGGTATTTTTTTGATAATTGTTTTCAAAACAGCATCCATGCCAGCTTTTTGGTCTTTGGGATTTGCCGAGCAGGAACTAGTTCCTTTTAAGGCAGAAGTATACACGATGGGGAAATCTAAAAATTCATCTGGTGCGCCCAGATCGATAAACAAATTTAAAACTTGATCAACAGCGCTTTTAATATCAGCGTTAGGGCGATCAATTTTGTTGATGACCACAATTGGTTTAATGCGGGCTTCGAGGGCTTTCTTTAAAACGAATCTGGTCTGAGGCATTGTTCCCTCAAAAGCATCGACTAAAAGCAGACAGCCATCAACCATGTTCATGATTCTCTCTACTTCTCCGCCAAAATCAGCGTGTCCGGGAGTGTCTAGTATATTGATGTGAGTATTGTCATAGGTGATTGAAGTTGTCTTCGCAAGAATGGTAATGCCACGCTCTTTTTCGATGTCGTTGCTATCCATTACTCTATTTTCAACATCTTCGTTGCTGCGAAAGGCGCCAGCGGTTCTTAAAAGCTGGTCCACAAGGGTTGTTTTACCATGGTCAACGTGAGCTATAATTGCAATATTTCTGATTTCCATTTTAAACCCTCCTTAAAATTGCGCGGCTTTAATGATAGAAAAACCATGGGCTGTTTGCAAGAAAAAAGTATTTTTCTTAAAAATAGAAAAATAAGAATAAATTGACTTTTGGTATAAAAGAAACGTCCCAAAACTATTGATGGACGATCTTGTAGATATAATTTTTGTTGATGCCAAAATCTTCGCTGGCCACTTCAATGGCGTCTTTCCTTGACATCCCTTTTGACATTAAGTATTCGACTCGTTTAATTAAAACTGAATCGTCAACAATCTTCTGCTCGGTGCTTCCGGAAACGATGATTACCATCTCTCCTTTTAAGCCTTCTTTTTCGAGAGAAAGAATCTCCTGAATGGTGCCTCTGATAAATTCCTCGTTTATTTTTGTCAATTCTCTCGCTAGCACAATCTCTCTATTTCCTAGAGTTTGTTCCATTACTTTTAGAGTTTTAAACAAGCGATGAGGACTCTCATAAAAAATCAGCGTGTCTCTCATCTCTTTTAAGGATGACAATTGATCGGAGGCTTCCTTTTCTTTTGGAGATAAAAACCCATAGAAGAAAAAATGTTCAGTGGGCAATCCTGAAGACACTAAAGCGTTCAAAAACGCTGAACTTCCTGATATGGTTGATACTTTAATTCCGCTTTGAATAGCTTTGGAAACAAGTATTGCGCCAGGATCGCTTATTCCGGGATAGCCAGCATCGGAAACATAGGCAACTTTTTTGCCTTCTTTGAGCAATTTAATAACATTTAATGAGACTTGAACCTCATTGTGTTCACGCAAAGAAATGACATCCTTTCTTATGCCGTATTTGGAAAGAAGCAAATGGGTATTGCGAGTGTCTTCAGCGGCAATTAAATCCATCTCTTTTAATGTGTCTAAAGCCCGCTGAGATATTTCAGAAAGATTGCCAATAGGTGTGGCAATTAGATATAAAATTGGGCCATTATTGTCAAAACTTTTAGTTCTTATCATTGCCAAAAGCCTTCTTTTTTACAAAGTAAGCCTGCTTTTTTAAGTCCTCGTAAGACATGAATTTAACATCCTCACGATTCTCGATTTTAATAATTCCGGAAATAACATTAATGTTGGTAACAGTGTATTCAGTTTTGTCGATAAAAAGTTTGCTTCCTAATTCAGGGAATTGCTTTTTTGCTTCGGTATAAGCATCATCCTCAAACTTTAAGCAGCACAATAATTTGCCGCAGTGGCCACTCAGTTTGGGAATGTTGATGGCCAGCATTTGGTTTTTGGCTCGGCTGATAGAGATGCCATCGAATTCATTTAAGAAAGTCGCGCAACAAAGTGGAAGGCCACAAACACCTATGCCGCCAACCATCTTCGCCTTATCGCGAGAACCTATTTGCCTCAGTTCAATCCGAGTGTGAAGGCGAGAAGCGAGAGTTTTTAAAAGCTCGCGGAAATCAACCCGCTCGTCGGCTAAATAAGAGAAAAGAACCTTTGACTTATCAAGGGTGAATTCGCAAGAAATCAAATTCATGGGAAGATTGAGTTTTTCTGCTTCACTCTTGCATATTTCTAGCGCATGGGCGGCGTCTTTTTTGTTGATGTCATTAAGGCGAATATCAACCTCAGTCGCGGCTCTGATCACAGGTTTAAGCCCGATGGATGATTTGTATTTAGCGATGTCGACTGGCTCGCTAGACACGACGCCTAATTCTAGACCTTTGATTGTTTCGACGATTACTTTGTCACCGATGCTTAATGGAAGATCTTTTGTTCCAAAAAAGTAAATTCGCGGTGTTGAAAAAAACTGTATGCCAACATAGTGGTCATAAAGGGAGACATCTATTGTTTCTGGATTTTGAAAATCATCGCTCATAATTTTTACTCCTTAATAATTTGAAATATTAAGTGATCGATTAACAAGGAATTGTTAGCATTCAAGTTAACGAGATTTCGACATTTCAATATTTCTAGCAAAACATTTTCGGCGTTTTGCATTTTTTCTGCTAAATGGGATAGCGCAGTATGCTGGCTTTTTAAGATGGGGTTTTTACCATGCTTGATACTTATCATATCTTCAAAAGCTTGTATTAGTATATCAAGAAAAAGTCGCGTTGCCTCTTTTGATTTCATTTGAGGAATAATATTTGTTTCACAAATATAAACAGCTTCATCGCGATTATCTTTTTCCAGAGCCTCTAAAAGAGATAGAAATCCTTCCTTTGCTTCTTGATATGAATCTTTTTCCTCTTTATCTTTCAAAAAATTGATGATTAAATCCGAATCGTTATAAAAGTAAGAGAGCAATTCCGCATCTTCTTGCTGAATTCCCTTTTCGATCGATTCTTTAATTATCAATTCTCGATCTAACAATTTTAAGCGCATTAATTGGCAGCGTGAGATAATGGTTGGCAAGACGCTGCTCTCATTATTAGTGGTCAAAAAAGCATAGATGTGACTTCCTGGCTCTTCGAGAAATTTGAGCATTGAGTTAACGGCTTCAGGAGTCATGTTTTCTACTAAGTTCAAGATATAAATCATGACGCCTTTGCTCTCAAAAGGTGTTTTGTCAAACTGCGTTTCAATTGACGTAACTTCATCTTTTTTGATGGTTTGTGAGGCCCCGTCATATACGATGAAATCGGGATAATTGTTATCGTCGATTCTCAGGCAAGTGACGCAGTTGTTGCAAGCTAGTGGGGATGGGCTATCACAAATAATTGATTTTGCGAGATATTTAGCGGTTTCAAATAAGGGTGTTCCTGGTTGACCGGATAGCAAATATGCGTGAGAAAGAGCTCCTTTTTGCAATGAATTAACAAAGGTTTGATAGATAATTGGCTGGTATTTTTTTAGATAAGTATCTATTTGCATATCTTCGATAGAATGGCGTCTAGCGTCGCTTTGGCGACTTCTTCTCGTGACTTGCTCGCATCGATTATGATGTAGCGTTCTGGATATTGCTTGGCAAGTTTTAAGAAAGTTTCGCGGACCTTTTTGTGGAACTCTAGCTTTTCCAAATCCAAGCGATTCACTTCCCGCTTATCATTGCTGCTAATTCGAGATAATCCAATGACAGGATCTAGATCAAATAATAGAGTGAGGTTGGGCCATGTATTTTCGGTGGCGAATAAATTAACATTCAAAACTTCTTCAATGCCTAGGCCACGGGCGCCTCCCTGATAGGCTAGAGAAGAATCCAAATAGCGATCGCAAATGACGATTTTGCCGGACTTTAAAGCTGGCCAAATCTTTTCCACTAAGTGCTGTCTTCGGCTAGCGGCATATAAAAGAGCTTCCGTACGGCTGTCCATCGCGGTGTTTGTTTTGTCGAGAATGACATTTCTAATCTGCTCGCTGATTACTGTTCCGCCAGGCTCGCGAGTGCGGACAATTTGGTAACCCATTTCCTGCAATTTTGTGACAGCAAATTCTACAGCAGTTGTTTTTCCTGATCCTTCTGGACCTTCAAGTGTAATAAACATACGAATCCTCCCTATAATTTAGTTCGACCTTCGAGGGCTTTTGACAAAGTCAATGAGTCGGCGTAATCAAGATTTCCACCCATTGGTAAACCATAAGCTAAACGCGTTATTCTTAAACTCATTGGCTCTAAAACTTTGGCTAAATATAAAGCCGTTGTCTCCCCATCAATCGTGGGATTTGTGGCGATTACCACTTCGCTTATGTTGCTATTCTTAATTCGATCAATTAGCTGAGGTATTGATAAATCATCGATGTTTTTGCCCTTTGAAAGGGAAATTGTCCCACCGAGAATATGATAAAGTCCATGAAAGGTTCCAGCCTTCTCAAAGGCAATCAAATCTTTAGGGTAGGAGACAACCATTAACAGGGTTTTATCGCGGGATTCATCGCTGCAAATATCACATATTAAACTCTCTGTTAGATTTCCGCATCTTGGACAAATATGAATGGAAGATTTTAGGCTTTTAACGGCATCGGAAAATTCATTTAAATCATCTTCATCCATGTCCAGCATGGCGTAGGCCATCCTTTCGGCGGATTTCCTGCCGATACTCGGCAGTTTGGTCAATGAGTCCTCGATTCTTTCAAGAGCTTTTAGTTTTCCCATTTACATCCCTAATCCATTTCTTCTTCCAGTGATTTTTTCATTGATATCGCCGCGTGCTTTTTCAATCATTTCGTGAATTTCGTTAATTGCGATGACTATCAAATCTTCAATCATGTCTTTATTCTCAGCACTCAGAACTTCGTCATTGATAGAAACAGCTTTAACTTTATGCGAGCCGAGCATAGTGACGGTGACCGCCCCACCCTTTGTCAAAGTAAACTCTTTGGAGTCTAACTCGCTCATTGCCTTATTAAGATCCCGCTGCATTTTTTGCGCTTGCATCATCATTTGTTGCATGTTCATAACTAGTTTATTCTCCTAAAAATTCCAAGGTGATTTCATTTGCTCTTGGCAATTTATTAACTTGGACCAAATCCATATACATTTTTTGAAGTCTGATTGAATCTCTTCGTGAGACGGCATAAATAAACATTTTTCTTTTGAATATGTTGGAGATGACATCTTGCATATCTTTTTGGTTAATTTGTGTGTTAACTTTTGTCACCGCCTTATCCAAAGGATATTCCAAGATCAGTACTTTATTGCCGGCAACAAGAGGGTGGCCGTCTATCAAAAGCATGGCGGCCTTATCAAGTTTGGGATGCCCAGTTAGGCGTTTGATGTTTTTCCAATTCTCTAAGAGCGTATTTTTGATATCTTTTTTGCTCGTCGCCATTATCTTGATCATCAAGTCATCATTAATTGAATAGAGGTCATCATTTTCAGTGTTCTTTAAGACGATAACATTGTCATCTAAAACAACAGAAGACAGATCATCTTTATTTTCAGCCTCTTCAACTAATACAGGAATTTGTTCATCTGGTATTTTTTCTTCAGCTGAATCAAATAGAGATATTTTTGCGGTTTTTTCAGCATTATCTTTTGGTTTTGCTTCTGAATCATCGAACTGGGGAAGAATTTTTGTGACTTCCTTTTTTTGAAATTTAATGGAGGCAAGTTTGAGCAGCATCACTTCAAAAATTGGAGCTATGGAAGCGACATTTTTATAGTCTTTTAGCGCGCTCATCAAAATATCGATCATGTCGATAGTCTGTTTTTCATCAAAGCATTCAGCTAAGGACAAAGTTTCGTTTTTGTTTAGTTGTTCTAAAAAATCGAAGCGATTTGTTGTTCGATAAATCAACACATCCTTAAGGATTACTAAGAGATCATCGGTCAATCTCTTAATATCTGTTCCGCGAGCGATATATGACTTTAATCTATCGAGAACATCGGTGACATCGCCATTAGAAATTGAGGTTAATAATTCAACTTTTTCTGCTGTGGATTCGAGCGCGAAAATATCGAGGATATCGTCCTCGATTAAGCGGTTTCCTGAATAAGCTAAAACTTGGTCAAGTATCGAGAGAGCATCTCTCATGCCTCCATCGGCTAAAGAGATAATTAAATTAACAGCAATTTCGTTGTAGGCAATCTTTTCTTTTTCGAGAATATCTTTTAATCTTTCGCGTATATCGTTTTCGCTAACCTTTGAAAAATCGTACCTTTGGCAGCGGGACAAGATAGTGGGTAGAATTTTGTGAGGCTCCGTGGTGGCCAAAATAAAAACAACATGTTCTGGAGGTTCTTCTAGTGTTTTCAATAAAGCATTAAAAGCGCCAGTTGTCATCATGTGAACTTCATCAATGATGTAGATTTTATATCTTCCGAGGATGGTGCTGTATTTTACCTTGTCGATTAGGTCTCTTACTTCGTCTACACCATTGTTGCTTGCGGCATCAATTTCGAGTACATCTGGATGGGTTCCTTCATTGATTGCGATGCAGTTTTTGCACTTATTGCATTGCTTTCCCACCCCTTCATCACAGTTAAGAGCCTTTGCAAGCAACTTCGCCATGGTGGTTTTACCCGTTCCCCGAGGACCAGCAAAAAGATATGCGTGAGCAATTTTTCCAGTTGCTAAAGCATTTTTAATTGTTTTGACAATATGCTGCTGACCAGCAACTTCATCAAATGTAGAAGGTCGATATTTTCTGTAAAGTGCTTTGTAAGCCATAATTATTCACCATTAAGAATTATACACAGAAACAGTTCCTTATAAAAGCCTTAATATTCATATTAAATAAACTAATTGAGCCTTTTTCTTTGAACAACTCTATGATAGAATACATATCGCCTAAAGCGAGGAATTTTATGGAAAAAAGCATGTATCAACGCCTTGAGTCCGCAGAAAAACGGATGAAAGAAATTGACGAAGAATTAATGAATGAAGAAGTGGTAAAAGATATCGCTCATTTTCGTTCGATTTCCAAAGAGCGTGCAATCTTGGAGCCACAAGTCTCGTCTTTTCTAGAATTCAAAAAAAATCAAATCAATATTTTCGACGCTAGCGAAATGATACACGACAGCGATCCCGACATTTCAAGTTTCGGAAGAGAAGAAGTAAAACGCCTCGAACTTTTACAAAAGCAAATAGAAGAAGACCTCAAAGAATTGCTCCTTCCAAAAGATCCAAATGATGAGAAAAATATTATTGTGGAAATCAGGGGAGCGGTTGGAGGAGATGAAGCAAATATTTTTGCGGGCGATCTTTTTAGAATGTATACCAGATATGCCGAATCACAGAATTGGAAAATAAAAATGCTTGATGAAAGTCCATCCGAAGCCGGAGGCTTTTCAGAAGTATCCTTTAAAATCAGTGGCAAAAACGTTTATTCAAAATTGAAATTTGAAAGTGGTGCGCACCGCGTTCAACGCGTTCCCAAGACCGAAGCCGGGGGAAGAATTCACACCTCTACCTCTACAGTTTTGGTAATGCCTGAAGCTGAGGAAATTGATGTTCAAATAAATCCAAATGATTTGCAAGTTGATACCTATCATAGCCAAGGCGCTGGTGGCCAAAACGTTAATAAAACTGAATCCGCAGTGAGAATCACACACATCCCCACCGGAATAGTGGTTGCCTGCCAAACAGAAAAATCTCAAATTCAAAATCGAGAAATTGCTATGCAAATGCTGCGAACAAAAATGTACGCTGCCGCCCTTACTGAGCAGCAGGAAAAAATCGGCAGTGAAAGAAAACTGAAAATTGGCACTGGCGAACGCTCAGAAAAAATCCGAACTTATAACTATCCCCAAAATCGTGTTACTGACCATCGCATTAGTTTCACTATTCAAAAATTAGACCGAGTAATGGAGGGTGATCTCGAAGAGATAATTGAGGCCCTTATCCATTACGATCAATCCACAAAATTGGCGAGTGAGTAATATGCCGACGAACCGCGAAATTTATTTTAATTTGTTAAATTCAAATAATAAGTACTTAACTAGGCTGGTTATCAAAAGCCTTCTTAACGACGCTAATGGTTTTGTCGATGAAGTCTCTCTGTATAAAGCATTCGACTTGCCTTGTCAAAATTATCAGAGACTCGAAAACAATATTGAACGAGTGAAATCAGGAGAGCCATTCCAATATGTTTTGGGCTACAGCAATTTTATCGACCAATATTTCGAAGTTAATCCCCATGTTTTAATCCCTCGACAGGAAACGGAAGAGCTCGTGATTAGCGCGAGACTTTTAATACAAAAAATATTCACCGATACCAGCAATCTTCGCATTGCCGATATTTGCACTGGGTCTGGCTGCATTGCCGTCACATTAAAAAGATATTTCCCATCGGCGTCTATCTTCGCAACAGACATTGATGAAGAGTGCTTGAAAGTAGCTAAGCGCAACGCCGACCAACTTGACATTACTTTCTTCCGAGGAAATTTGCTGGATCCATTAATAAAAGAGGGGTTGAAATTTGATGTTATAATTTCTAATCCTCCCTACATTCAAAATTTCGAAGAAATAGATGAACAAGTTTGGAAATTCGAACCTCATTTAGCGCTACTGGCTAAACCATCGACCTATTTTTACGAAAAAATGATTAGTCAATGCGACGAAATCTTGAATAAACAAGGCGTCATGATTTTTGAAATTGGCGAAGATATGGAAAAACCATTAACTGAGATTATCGATAAATATCTTCCAAATGCAATTGTAAAATTTTCAAAAGATATGCATAACAAAATGCGTTTTCTTTATATAATTAAGAAAGGAGACAATAATTATGCTTAAAATTTCAGTCGGTTCAGATCACGGCGGATTAGAATATAAAAACGAAATTAAAAACCATTTAATAAAACAGGGATACGAGGTTACCGATGTGGGAACAAACTCAAAGGAATCTTGCCACTATCCACACTACGCAGAAGCTGCAGCTCAATTAGTGGCCTCTAAAGTTTGCGATTTCGGAATTTTGGTCTGCACCTCTGGCGAAGGTGTAGCAATAACCGCAAACAAAGTTAAAGGAATTCGCTGCGGAATCGGCTATAACGATGAAGTGACGCGCTTGTTGCGGCAACATAATGACTGCAATATGATTGCCTTCGGACAAAAATACATGAATTTACCTGATGTTCTAAGGAGAGTTGATATTTTCTTAACCACACCTTTTGAAGGTGGACGACACGCAATTCGCGTAGAAATGATTAAAGAAATCGAAGAATAATTCTCAAAAAAACTAGTAAAAGCGCTCTTTATAGATATGAGCGCTTTTTCTTTTGTTTGTCCTTTTTGTGGCAACACAAACATGGACTCAATCGGCGTGCGAAACGGAAAATTTTATTGCCGTAAATGTCTTTCATTTCGTGGTCAAGAAGCCAAGTCTCGGATTTCAAAGGAAAAAGATGTGGTGTGGAATCTCAATTATGAACTGTCGAATGACCAAGCAAAATTAGCGCAAATTTTATTAAATAATTACCAAAAAAAGAAAAATTCTTTTGTTTACGCTGTATGCGGATCAGGAAAAACGGAGATTGTTTTAAGAGTGATGTCTTATGCGATATCGAAGGGTCAAAATGTTGGATTTGTGGTCCCTCGAAGAGAAGTTATAATTGAACTTTCTGAGCGATTTAAGAAAATATTCCAAAGCAACACTGTCACATCAGTTTATGGAGGGCACTCAAAGATGCTAATTGGCGATTTAGTTTGTTGCACTACTCATCAGCTGTACCGTTATAACCAGTATTTTGATCTTTTGATAATTGATGAAATTGATGCTTTTCCTTTTCGCAATAACGAAGTGCTAAATGCATTTTTTAAAAAATCAATCAGAGGAAATTTCATAATGATGTCCGCCACTCCGTCCCAAAAATACTTAAGCGAATTTGAGAAAAATGGCGGTTGTATTGTGGAACTTTTTTCTCGCTTTCATGCATATCCTCTGCCAGTTCCAGAAGTTTTCATAATGCCAAAACCAATGCTGATAATTAAATGTTATAGGTTAATTAATAATTTTATTAAAAATCAAAAGCCAATTTTCATTTTTACTCCGACGATTAAAAAGTGCGAAGAAGTATTTCACAATTTGAAATCTATATTTCCAAGCGGCAATTACGTTCATTCAAAAAGAAGTAATCGCGAGCAAATAATCGGAGATTTTAAGCTAAATAAATATCGTTATTTAGTGACGACTGCTGTTTTGGAAAGAGGAGTCACTGTTAAAGGTCTACAAGTTATTGTTTTTGAAGCCAATCATAGCATTTATTCCTCCTATTCTTTAGTGCAAATAGCAGGGAGAGTTGGCCGCAAAAAAGAGGAACCAGAAGGAGAGGTGATTTTTCTTGCGAATGAACTTAATGAAGAAATTAATAAGAGTATTAGAACTATCGAAGAAGCCAACAAAAATTTGCAAAATCTGTTTAAAAACGATACATAATTGGAGTGTGTATTCATTTTTTCATAATGATTCTTGTGTTTGCGAACAATGCGAGAAAAAATTGAAGCCCCTTTTTTTGAAATTTCGTGTTGTCGATATTGCCGCATTAGCTATTTATCAATACGACGAAGAAATTAAAACTTTGCTATATCAAGTCAAGGGTTGCTATGATGTCGAGCTTGCAGAAGTCTTTTTTTCTCGGTTTAAAGCTGAACTACATCATCTTTTCAAAGGATTCATTTTAGTCCCTGCTCCATCTTCAAAATCCGATGATAAAGAAAGGGAATTTAATCACGTTGAAGCTATCTTTAAGCCGTTAAAATTGCCATTTTTGTTTCTGATCGAAAAAGCCTTTCCATATAAGCAAGCCGAGCTAAATGCAAGGCAAAGAACTAAGGCTAAAACAAGAATGAAACTTATAACAAATAATAAAATGTATGGTAAAAAAATACTAATTGTTGATGACGTTTACACCACTGGTTCAACCATTAAAGGCATGATTGGACTTATTAAACCATTAAAGCCAAAGAAAATTATGGTGATGGTAATGAGCAAAACCTTTCTAAAATAAGAGGGCCTTGTTTAGCCTAATCTATATAATAGTATTAGACTAATTGGGGGCTGGATGATAAGATAGGAAGGCAAATGTGCAAACATTTATGTATTAGAAGGGCACAATTAATTGTGTTGGTGAATTATTATGGGATTTTTTGATAAAAGAAGGCTAAAGCAATACGATCGAGAAGCTAATAAAGTCTTAGCCTATGAAAAAGTGATGGCATCGCTGAGCGATGAAGAGCTCAGAGCCAAGACGGTTTACTTTAAAAATTTGCTCTCTCAAGGCAAAACTTTAGATGATATTAAATTTGAAGCCTTTGCTGTCGCTCGTGAAGCAGCCAAAAGAACGCTCGGAGAGTTTCCATACAAAGTTCAAGTTATCGGCGCTTTAGTTTTACACGCTGGAGATGTTGCCGAAATGAAAACTGGTGAAGGAAAAACACTTACTGCCACAATGGCGGTCTATCTCAATGCGCTCGCTGGAACTGGGGTTGAGGTTGTAACCGTTAACGAATATTTGTCACAACGTGACGCTGATTGGATGGGCCAAATCTATAGATTTTTAGGCTTGACGGTTGGAGTTAATCTTAGAAGCAAAACGACTTCAGAAAAACGAGAAGCATATCTATGTGACATTACCTATACAACGAATTCCGAGTTAGGATTTGATTATCTCCGCGACAACATGGCTGTCGATATGGAGCATCGCGTTCTCCGAGGACTAAACTATTGCATCGTTGACGAAGCCGACTCAATCTTAGTTGATGAATCAAGGACTCCTTTAATTATTTCTGGCGGAGCTAAAACTTCTGCTTCTCAATACACAGTTGCCGATCGCTTTTGCAAAGCTTTGAAAAGAGATGCTGACTTCGCAATTGATGTCAAAGAAAAGACGGTCAATCTAACCGATCAAGGAAACCAAAAAGCGGAAAGAATGTTTGGGATTAAGAACTTATATAATCCTGAATTTGCCGATTTAGTGCACCGAATTCACAATGCTTTAAAAGCAAACTATATCATGATTCGCGACGTCGACTATCTAGTCGATGCTGAAGGACAAATTCAAATCATAGACCAGTTCACTGGTCGTGTGCTTCCTGGCCGCGAGTGGTCCGACGGTCTACACCAAGCAGTTCAAGCCAAAGAGAACGTTACTATTAAGCAAGAAACAGTCACCATGGCTACAATTACTTACCAAAACTTTTTCCGTTTGTTCAAAAAAATGTCTGGTATGACAGGAACCGCCAAAACGGAAGAGGAAGAATTCAGAAAAATTTACAACATGCGTGTTGTTTCAATTCCCACCAACAAGCCAATCGTGCGTACTGATGCGCTAGATTATGTCTATGCTCATAAAGGGCCAAAGCTCGCTGCTTTGATTAAAGAAGTGAAAGAAAGACATGAAAAAGGGCAACCAATTTTAATTGGTACAGTCTCTGTCGAATCTTCAGAAGAAATTTCCGTGTTGCTGACCGCAGCTGGACTTTCCCATGAAATGTTGAACGCGAAAAACAATGCTCGAGAAGCAGAAATTATCGCTCATTCTGGAGAGAAGGGCCACATCACACTAGCTACCAACATGGCTGGTCGTGGAACGGATATTAAAATCAATGACGAAGTAAGAGCGCTCGGCGGCTTGTGCGTTTTTGGCACTGAAAGACACGAAGCTCGGCGTATTGATAATCAGTTGAGAGGACGTAGCGGGCGCCAAGGGGATCCAGGATTCTCTAGATTCTATGTTTCTTTTGATGACACTTTGTTAGTTCGCTTTGCAGCTGATAAATACCGCGATTGGATCCAAAAGCAATTTGGAGATGAAGCTCTCGAGATGAAAATGGTCACTAACATGATTACAAGTGCCCAGAAAAAGATTGAAGGCATGAACTTTGATACCCGCAAGAATTTATTGGACTACGATGATGTTCTCGCGAAGCAAAGACAAATTGTCTATGACAAACGGGATCGAATTATCGAAGGGAAAGATATTAAAGATATCGTTGACGAAGTATTTGATACCACCGGTATTTTCCTCGCTCACAAGGCCGTTCCAGTTGGAAGCCGTGAACAGTTAGTCTCCGGAGAATTATTAATCAAACAAGTCGAACCTAGATTTTTAGCGAGTGGTTCAATCAAAAAAGCTCTATATGAAGAATCTCCTGTTGAAGATGTCGGACCAGATTTAGGAGTGATTCTCCAAGATTGTTACGAAGAGCGAAAGAAAGAATGGCCAGCAGATGTCGGCGAAAAGCTTGAACGCGCCATTATTTTGCACACCATTGACCAAAACTGGACTAAGCACATCGATGCTATGGCGCGTCTTCGCGAAGGCATCCATCTAAGAAGCTATGCTAATGTCAATCCTCTGCAGGATTATGTCAATGAAGGCTATCGAATGTTTAAAGAAACATTGGAAATATCTTCTGTCGATGCTGTCTTAAATTTATTAAATGTTAAAGTTGAACCTAAAGAAGAAGCACCTGCTGAAGTAGTCGACGAACAAAAACCCAACCTCAATCAACAACCATCTAGCGAGGTAAACAAAGGAGCGGTCAAATAATGAAAGACATCGTTGCACTTAAACAACAACTTTGTGCTGTTGGTGACAAAATCCACCAACTCGGGTCTTCCCTTTGACTTTGATAAATTAGAACTCGAAGTTAATCAAATGACAAAGAAAAGCGAAGAGCCTGATTTTTGGAGTGATTCAAGAAATGCTCTAGAGACAATTTCTCGCCTCAAATACTGCAAGGATTTGGTCGGAAAACATCGCTCTTTGTCAAAAAATTATCTCGATATTGAAGAACTGCTATCTTTGGGAGATGAATCATTTTTCGAAGAAATTGAAAAGCAATTAGACGCTCTTTCTTCTGATGCAAAGGAGTTTGAACTCCAGATTCTTTTTAGCGGTGAATTTGATAATCTCAATGCCATTTTGGAAATCCACCCCGGGGCCGGAGGAACAGAAGCCCAAGATTGGGCGAGCATGCTCTATCGGATGTACCTTTGCTATGCAGACAGCAACAAATTAAAAGTCGCACAAATATACAATGAGCCAGGAGAAGAAGCTGGCCTTAAGTCAGTTACTTTCAAAATCTCTGGTCCCCATGCTTACGGCTTGCTTAAAAGCGAAAAAGGAGTTCACCGACTGGTGCGCATCTCACCTTTTGATGCCAATAAAAGAAGGCATACCTCGTTTGCTTCAGTCAACGTGGTGCCAGAGTTTAAAAACGATAACATCGACATTCAAATAAATGAATCGGATCTAAAGATTGATACTTATCGAAGCGGAGGAGCTGGCGGGCAGAATGTCAACAAAGTTGAAACCGCTATTCGAATCACTCATCTTCCCACTGGAATTGTTGTTTCCTGCCAAATGGAAAGAAGCCAACTCTCTAATCGCGAAGTTGCCATGCAAATGCTAAAAGGCAAACTATACTTATTAGAACTAGAAAAAAGAAACAATGCCATTAAAGGTATTGTCGGAGAAAAGAAAAACATTGAGTGGGGTAGTCAAATTCGCTCTTATGTTTTCTGCCCATATACGTTAGTTAAAGATAATCGAACTGACTATGAGGAAACTAATGTTGGAGCCGTCATGGATGGCGACCTTGAAGGGTTCATCTATGCATACTTACAAAAGGAGGCCAAAGAAAATGAACAAAATAGTCACAAAAATTAATATCAAAAAATATTTTTTACAAATCTTTGTTGTTCTCATTGGATCGCTTTTATTAGCTTTCGGAAACGTCGTCTTTTTAAGCCCTGCCATGATTAACGCCGGTGGCCTAAATGGTATATCCATTATTGTTAAATCATTTTTTAGTGAGAATTCTCAAAGCTTGGTTTATAACATCACTACAACCTCTCTCTCAATAATCCTATGGGTTATTGGCTTGATTTTTATTGGAAAAGATTTTGCTTTTAAGACGCTTTTATCGACAATAATGATTCCACTTACGACCGCCTTACTTTCTCTTGTTCCCGGCATTAGCCATTGGTGCCAAAGCATCACATTTGCTATTCTCCTTGACGGAGCAAATAGTGAAGTTGGTGCGATTTTATTAGCAGGCATCACCGGCGGAGTCATTGTGGGAGTTGGCGTTGCTATTACTTTTGTTAGTGGCGGCAGTTCAGGCGGGGTCGATGTAATCAACTTCATCATGAACAAATATCTGAATATTAAGCAATCAGTTGGAAGCTTCATTATCGATGGCACGATAATTGTTGCTGGACTGATTGTTCTTCTTCCCAATAATTCGGCCTTCCTTGTTCAGTGTCTCTGCGGCGTTTTATCAGCTTTCATTACTGCTCTTTTGATAGAGTATGTCTACATTGGAACTCAGACCAGTTACAAAGTGGAGATAATTTCCTCAAAATGGGAAGTAATTAATGCTTTTGTTCAAGATGTGCTTGGCCGAGGAGCGACTATCATTCGCGCTGAAGGCGGTTATAAAGGTGAGGAAAGAGTCATTTTAAACGTTGTTTTCGATAAGAGCCAATATCACAAAATTCGTGATTTTATCATTAAAACCGATCCTGATGCCTTCATTACTTTCACGCAAACCAACGCTGTCTATGGCGAGGGCTTCAAAAAGATTAAAGTTCATAAAAATAAGCAAAATAAGTAGTTTTTGCAGGGATTTTCATGGAAAAACAACACAAATTTCAAATTGTATCTTCGTATAAACCAACTGGAGATCAACCGCAAGCGATTGAAAAACTAGTTAGTGGAATTTCTAATGGTCACAACTTTCAAGTTTTATTGGGAGCTACTGGCACTGGAAAGACTTTTACCATGGCCAACATTATTGAGCATGTTCAAAGACCTGTCCTTGTTCTGGTCCATAATAAAACCCTCGCTGGGCAATTATATTCAGAATTCCAAGAACTGTTTCCTCACAATCGAGTGGAATATTTTGTCTCCAATTTCGATTTCTATCAGCCCGAAGCCTACATACCAAAAACAGACACCTATATTGATAAAAGCGCGGTGATGAATGATGAAATCGAAATGCTTAGGACATCAGCCATTAACTCTGTCATTGAGCGACGCGACACAATTGTCGTGGCTTCCGTGGCATCAATTTATGGTTTAACTGATCCGGATGAATATCGAAATCTAGTTTTCAACATCAGAGTGGGAGAGACAATTAATCGCTCAGAATTTTTCAAAAAATTAGTAGATTCTCAATACAAAAGAAATAATCTCGATGCCGCTCCGGGAACCTTTAGAGTCAGGGGCGATATCATCGAAATAATTCCCGCTAATTCCGAAAACAATCACGTTATTCGAATTGATACTTTTGGCGATGAAGTGGAAAAAATTCAGCTTGTCGATTTGCTTACTGGCGAGATTAAAAACAACTTTCATACTTATCCTATCTTTCCTGCATATGATCACGCATCAACGAGGTACAGGATTAAAGAAGCCTGCGAGACGATTAAAACTGAGTTAATTGAAAGATTGCAGTTCTTTAAAGAAAATGGAAAACTTTTGGAAGCTGAACGCTTGGAAAATAGAACAAATCAAGACATTGAAAACATGCAGGAATTCGGCATGTGCCCCGGCATAGAAAACTATTCAAGGCACATCGATAAAAGAAAACCTGGAGAGAGACCTTTCTGCCTTTTGGATTATTTCCCAAAAGACTTTATTCTATTTGTCGATGAATCACATGTTACTTTTCCCCAGTTACATGGAATGTACAATGGCGATTACTCTCGCAAATTAAACCTAGTTGAATATGGTTTTAGACTTCCATCTGCCTTAGACAATCGACCTCTTAAATTTGAAGAATTTGAAAAAATAATGCCGACCATTATCTGCACCAGCGCAACCCCGGGGGACTATGAATTGCAAAAATCAGATGGCTCTGTTATCGAGCAAATCATCCGTCCTACTGGCTTGCTTGATCCAAAGGTTGAAGTTAGAAAAACCATCGGACAAATTGATGATCTTTTATCTGAGATTAAACAGCGAGTTAAAAACAATGAGCGCACCATGATTGTAACCTTGACGATTCGCATGGCTGAAGATTTAACCTCTTATTTGAAAGAAAGAGGTATTAAAGTTGTCTATCTTCACCACGAGACAAAAACTCTTGAAAGAAGCGAGATTATCTATCAACTGCGAAAAGGAAAATACGATGTTCTCGTAGGCATCAATCTGCTTCGTGAAGGATTAGATATTCCTGAAGTCTCTCTAGTTTCCATCTTAGATGCTGACAAGGAAGGATTCTTGCGGAGCTCACGATCTTTGATTCAAATAATCGGCCGAGCCGCGAGAAACGAACATGGACTTGTGGTAATGTATGCCGATAACATGACTGATTCTATGCGCATTGCAATCGATGAGACAAATCGCCGTCGTCACATCCAAAATGAATTTAACCAAGAAAATGGCATCGTCCCTCGCACCATCATCAAAGAGATTCGCTTGCCGATCCACAATTCAGAGAGCGAAATTGATGAGATGATTAAGCTCACTAAACATGGCTCAAGAACAGAAATCAACCAGCGAATCAAAGAATTGGAAAAGCAGATGAAGCAAGCGGCACAAGAATTTGATTTTGAAAGAGCTGCTGAACTGCGAGATATCATTCTGGAAATGAAAACCAACGTTCAATAATCTTTTGTTTGCCTTATTGGCTCGTTTTATTTATTATTATTAAGCAATCAATAGAAAGGATGAACATATATGTTAAATTGGTATGACTGGGTCTTATTAGCGGTCGCAATTGTGATCATTATCCTTACTCTATTGCAAGGTGGTAAATCAGAAGGTGCCTCTGGCGCCATCACCGGCGGTGGATTAAATGTCTTTGTGAAAACAAAGGAAAGAGGAGCAGAAAAAGTGGTCTCCATACTCACGTTAATCGTAGCCATTATCTTCTTCATTCTCGCCGTCATTATTAAACTAATGCAATCGGGAGCAGCCAAATAAAAAAGCGCTCAAACGAGTGCTTTTCTTTTTCTTTATAAGATGTTATTTTTTAACGATCACTTTTA
>DAOPYW010000003.1:67085-69240 GCA_035353055.1 Bacilli bacterium | reverse complement strand
ATTTCTTGGAGTTTTATTTTTAAATAAAGCTACTTATTTAAGATGCTTTTTCGCTTCTTTGACTAAATCAGCGAACGCTTGAGCATCGTTGATTGCGAGCTCCGCTAACATCTTGCGATTGACAGCGATGTTGGCTGCTTTTAAGCCGAACATGAACTTGCTATAAGAAATATCATTCATGCGGCAGGCGGCATTGATACGTCTGATCCACAATTTGCGGAAATCTCTCTTGATTAAACGGCGAGAAATGTATGCATAGCGCAAGCTGTGCATGACTTGTTCTTTAGCTGTTTTAAATAAGACGTGCTTACTTCCGAAGTAACCGGAAGCTCTCTTCAATACTCTTTTACGACGTGCGCGTGTTACTGCGCCACCCTTTACTCTTGCCATTGTCGGTTACCTCCTTATTTGATAATGAGAAATTTAATGCGTTTGTAATCAGTCTTGTGAACAAGAGTTGATTTCATTAAATGTCTCTTCTGTTTGGTTGTTTTGTTTGGGGCTAAATGTGAACGATAGGCGTGACCTCTGACAATCTTGCCAGTGCCTGTCACTTTGATTCTCTTCATGAGACCTCTTTTGCTCTTCATTTTTGGCATAATGGTTTCCTCCTACTTTTTCTTTGCCGCTAGAAACGCGATGAGCCATCGACCTTCCATTGCAGCGGGTTTTTCAACGACAGCGTATTCGCTGACTAATTCGATGAATTTATCTAAGGCAGCTTGTCCAACCTCGATATGAGCCATCTGGCGGCCTCTGAAACGCACGCCAACTTTTACTTTATTTCCATCGCTTAGGAATTTTATGGCGCCGCGCACTTTAGTCTCCAAATCGTGGATACCAATTTGAGGAGTTAATTGAACTTCTTTAGTTTCAACTACATGCTGATTTTTGCGGGCTTCTTTGACCTTTTTTTGCTGTTCAAAACGCCACTTGCTATAATTGATAATTTTGCACACAGGTGGTTGCGCTTGGGGAGCGACACAGAGAAGGTCTAATTCATATTCATTAGCTTTTAATTGCGCTTCTCGTGAAGACATCACGCCCAATTGTTCCCCCTGAGGTCCAATTAATAAGACTTCCGGAAAGCGAACATACTCGTTAACTAAGTCTTTGGGTTGGTTGGTTGGCCTGTGGCCATCAAACTTTTTGCCTGGTAAGATAAACATCATCTCCTTTTACTATCAAAAAACGGGAGCATGATGCACCCGTAACATTTCTAATCTTAGAATGTAGCGTAGGCCAATCGATATTTTATCGATCTGGCGAGAAGTGGTGCCTCTGCTTTCTACTATTTTTTGCATATGAATATTACCATCTTTTTATCAGGGATGTCAACTAATAAAAAAGAGATATAAAATATCTCTTATTTTGTTAACTAGCGGGCTAGTGATCCCATCGGATCCCAAGGTTTCAATTCAATCGGCTCTTCCTCATAGGCTTTTAGCTCTTCTGGAGAGAGATACTTTCGATCGATCACCGCTTGATAGACGAATTGATCGAACCAAGAATCGCTCATGATATAGTAGCCGGCTTCTCCATTGGTGGTTCCCCAGGAGTTTTGAATCTTCCACTTGGTTGGCACATCGCTAGATAAATTGACCCCAGTGATGACCATCGCGTGATTCATCGCGCTGGCTCGATAGGTGAGCGAATCGCCCTTGTCCATCGCGTAGTCTAAGCCAAAGGCGGATTGGAAATCGTAGCTCCGATCATCCCAAATGCCCTTCTCTCGGTCGCGATAGAATGAGACATCGCTGCCAAACCACACTAATTCGCCATTTTGCAGCGTTTGGATAATTAACTGCTTGATTCTATTCATCGGAAGATTAAGATGTTTGACCATTTTGCCTTCTACAACGTTGCCTAAATACTTGATAGTGAAGGAACGATTAAATGGCTTGTCTTTGGTAGGAGCATTAATCAAACTGACATATCTATCTAAAACATCGCCGATATAGAGCTCATAGAATTTGTGAGCGGTGAGATTTTCTTCGATGTGATATTTATTATCGCTATCGACATATTCAAAGGAAAAAGTATCGAGAGGTTTTCCATAAGCATTAAGCAAAAAAGAATAAGTTTTATCGATAAAATCTTTTTGCAATTTTCTCACTTCATCAACGCCTTTTTCTTGAAACAGTTTGCGGGCTTG
>DAOPYW010000003.1:22564-66985 GCA_035353055.1 Bacilli bacterium | reverse complement strand
GCTATCTTGCATTTTTTAGCAATGATCTCTCTTAATAAATTAGTAGCGGCAAAAATCCAACAGCGGCCAGAAGATTTTTGGTTGGTGGCGGCCATGGTTTTGTTATCGATGCTAAAGGCAAATCGGGTTTCGCTTTGATAATCAGCACTTTTTGCTACTGTATCCAAAGGGCTGGATAAAAGAGCGTGGCGAACAATCGTATTCTTATCTTCTTTTAAATAAGAATTATTAGCATTTTTAAGGTATTCAAAAGTTAATGGTTTAATATTTTTCATCATAAAATATATGCTAAAAGTTGCTTATTTTAATTCAATTGTGGATTTTTTGTTAGCGATTTCTTCTTCCAATAAAGCCACAAATTTCTCAAAGGGTACTGTGATTTGATCGTTAGATCCAAAGCGGCGGTAGGTAACTGTGCCATCGTCTCTTTCATGATCGCCAATGACCAAAGTAAATGGATATTTTTTAACTTGAGAGTTTCTCATGCGATAGCCAAGTTTATCATTGCTATCATCGAGTTCCACACGGATGTGCCGATTTCTAAGCTTCTCATAAATGCTCTTGCTGTATTCGAGATGGAAAGCATTGTTAACTGGTAAGATATTAACCTGCACAGGTGATAGCCATGTCGGGAATGCGCCACCGTAATGCTCGATTAAAATACCGATGAATCTCTCGATTGAACCGAGGCAAGCGCGGTGCAGCATAATCGGGCGCTTTTTCTCACCGTTGCTGTCGATGTAGAAGCAGTCAAATCTTTCGGGAAGATTCATGTCTAGTTGAATCGTTCCGCACTGCCAAACGCGGTTCATGGAATCCTTCAATTTAAAATCTAGTTTTGGACCATAGAATGCTCCATCACCAGGGTTGATTAGGAATTCCTTTCCGCTCTTTTCGCAAGCCTCTTTTAAGATGGCTTCTGACTTATTCCAAATATTGATATCGCCGATATAACCAGTCTCTGGTCGCGTGCTTAAAACAATGTAGTAATCGAGGTTGAAAACGCTATACATTTCTTGGTAGAAGTTTAAGAGAATCGTAATCTCTTCAACTAATTGATCTTCGCGGCAGAAAATATGCGCATCATCTTGAGTAAAGGAGCGAACTCTAAATAATCCGTTTAGAGCGCCGCTGGCTTCGTGGCGATGAACTAATCCTAATTCAGCCATGCGAATGGGGAGGTCTTTATAAGAATGAAGAGAATTTTTGTAGACCAAAATACCTCCGGGGCAATTCATAGGTTTAACTGCGAATTCTCGATCGTCAATTTTAGTGGTGTACATGTTGTCTTTATAATGAGACCAATGGCCAGAAATTTCCCACAGTTCTTTTGACAATAGAATAGGGGTCTTAACGACAACGTAATGATATTTAAAATGCTGCTCTTTCCAATAATCTTCAATGGCTTCGCGAAGAATCATTCCGTTTGGAAGCCAGAATGGGAAACCAGGTCCATATTCGCTGAGCATAAATAAATCGAGCTGTTTGCCAAGCAAACGATGATCTCTCTTTTTGCGCTCTTCGATTAAATTGAGATAAGCTTTTAAATCTTCCTCGCTCCACCAGGAAGTGCCGTAGATGCGGACTAGCTGCTTATTTTTGCTATCGCCACGCCAATAAGCGCCGGCAAGGCTCAATAATTTAAAATGCTTGATTTGTCCGGTTGACAAAAGGTGTGGTCCGCGGCATAAGTCAATAAATTTGTCTTGAGTAAAAGTAGTGATATCCTCATTAATCTCTTTAATCAATTCAACTTTATAAGGGTTGTTTTTAAATGTTTCAAGAGCTTCAGCTTTGCTGAGTTCTTTGCGAACAATCTTTGTGTCTTTTGATGATAATTCGTGCATCTTCTTTTCTATCTTTGCTAGATCTTCTTCAACGATTGGCTGAGAGAAATCGATATCGTAATAGAAACCATTTTCAATAGCGGGTCCGAATCCGAATAAGGCATCCGGATAAAGTTCCGAAACTGCTTCGGCGAGCAGGTGGCTGGTTGAGTGGTTTAATACCTCAAGAGCTTCAGGCGATTTCTTGTCCATTTCTACAATGGAACCATCATGTTGTTGTACTTTCATTTTCTTTCTCCTCCACAATACAATAGTGGGCTTTCTTTGTGTTTATTTATATGTCTATGCTTTTATTGAAGCATTTCCACCAATTTCATTAAGTTGCTATGGATGTCTCTTTTCATCTCCAAAGCTTTTTCAAGATCAACGCTGACAACAGTGTTATGGTGTATGCCAACGACCTTGCCATATTCTCCGCGGCGGAATAGCTCGACTGCTTCGGTTCCTAAACGAGCAGCGAGAATGCGGTCATGAGCGACGGGTGTACCACCGCGCTGCAAGCGACCGAGGACTTCGGTGCGAGAAGAGAACCCGGTCTGCTGCTCAATCTTTTTAGCCAACTCTTCGATATTGAGAAGGTTTTCGCTGACGATGACGATTGCGTGGCTCTTATTCTGGGCTTTCATTTTTCTTAAGCGGCGGAATAAATCTTCCTCATCGGTGGGATGATCGAAAGTGATGCAGGCTTCCGCGCCTTCTGCTAATGAGGAGAAGATGGCTAAGTCGCCACAATGGCGACCCATGACCTCAATAACGGAACATCTTTGATGAGAGCCAGAAGTATCCTTGATTTTATCAACGCATTCGCAAATGGTGTTGAGAGCAGTGGCGAAACCGATTGTCTCATCGGTGGAAGCCACATCATTATCGATGGTGCCTGGGATGCCGACAACTGGATATCCTAATCTAGCCATATCGGCTAAACCGCGATAAGTGCCATCGCCTCCGATGCCAATTAAACCATCAATCTCAAAATCTTTGAGAATTCTCACGGCTTTTTGAACGACAGCAGGCTCTTTAAACTCTTCTAAGCGAGCAGAGCGAATTATCGTTCCTCCCCGATTCATAATATCGCTGGTGAATTCCTTGTTAATCTGTTTAATGTTTCCTTCAATCAAGCCCTTAAAGCCTTCATAAACGACATACATATCAATGCCGTAATATAAGCCAGCTCGAATGCATACTCTAATTGCGGCATTCATGCCTGGAGCATCTCCGCCACTAGTTAAAATTGCTAATTTTTTGACCATAGGACAATACCTCTTTGCTAATAATAGAGAACTATTATTAAGTTTATTATGCTCTAAACAACAGCGTTTTTCCATAAATTATTGAATTTATTGCGATATCAAATCGCTCGTCTTCTAAACAAAAAAAGAACCGCCACAATAATCTCAATTACGCGTGTTTTTATCCACAAAATCGCTTGTGGAAAACTCCCCTAATGCGAGAACTAGAAGAAATCGATTTATATTGTATATAAATCAATAATAAACGGAATGTGGACAAAGTTATCCCCATTTTTTCGCTTTCTTTTTCATATTGAAAAGGCTTTTTTCCTCATGGGATAATAAGTCAACCTGGAGGTCGATATATGAATATAGTCAACAACAAAGATTTTCTCGAAGTAAAATTGGCCTCTCTAATCGCTGATTACGATGTGGAAACAATCGCTAATCTTTATCAGCCAATTATCGGCTACCAAGCCGCTAGTTTATATTTTGCTCTTTGGAGCGAAGCAAAGAATCAAAAAATCACCTCTCTCATCACTCACGAGCAGCTCTTCACTCGCATGCAAATTTTTCCCGGAGATTATGTCGAAGCTCGCAAGGCTCTCGAGGCGATTGGCTTAATCAAAACCTTCCTAGAAAAGAACCCTAATACTAGCCTTTATCATTACGATGTCTACGCTCCAAAAACACCAAAAGATTTTTTCGATAATTCTCTGCTTTTCGGCATGCTGATCAAAAATATTGGTGAGGCGGACGCCAACCGTTTTAAAGCGATTTATTTCCTTGATCAGCCAGCTAAAAAGGGAGATGAAATCTCCGCGACTTTTGCGGAAGTATTCCACCCTGATTTTGAAAATCCCGTCTTTGCCAAGGTTCTTGGCATTACTCCTCAATCAGTCGGGCGCTGCGGCGGCAAAATACTCCTCACTTTTTCTTATGAGCAATTCTTCATCTCTCTATCTGAAGTTTCGCAAATAAAGCCAGAAGCATTGACCAAAAAAGAGATGAAAGAGATTGAGAGATTAGCCACTCTTTACGGAGTAAATGAAATCACTGCCGCCAATGATGTCGCCTCGACATATCAATCTCAGATGGGAAAGGGCAAAAGAGTTGATTTTGCTCAGCTGACAAAGCTCTTCCAAGATGAGACAAACTACAACTATTTGGCGATTAAACGAAACAATATGCGCCCCCAAAAAGTATCTGGTTCAACCGATTTAGCGCATAAAATCAATCTACTAGAAATCACTTCACCTAAAGACTATCTGTCTCTATTACAAAATGGCACTCGACCTGCCAGCGCCGACTTAAGATTGATCAACGACTTATCAAGCAACTTTAATCTCTCAAATGGGGTTATCAATGCGGTCATCGACTTTATATTGACAGTCAATAACAATGTCCTTAATCGAGCTTATTCAGAAAAGATTGCTGGCTCGATAGCGAGAGAAGGAATAACTACCGTGATTGATGCGATGAACTTCCTCCGCCGAGTCTACCAGCCAAAAGAAAAGAGCGCGCCTATTCCCTCACCCACAACTGAAGGAAACACCAACGATCCCAAAACAGCAAATGAAAATAAAACATCTAGCGCATCAGATACTCTTTCCTGGGAAGAAATGATCGATGATCTAGATGGAGGAGGTAGCGATGGAAAAGCTTAAAGTGAACATGTTGGTCAATGAAGATCAAGCCATTCTCGACAAAATGAAAACCGCCTTTGAGAATTGCCCTTCGGCAGTGAAACATCTCAATGAGCTCAACGTTCCTCCGGAAGTTATTGAGCGTAACCTACCCAAAATATTTGATTTTGTTTCGGACATCAATTACTGCAAAAAGTGCCCAGGAGTAAAAAAGTGCCAAAAAGAAAGGCCGCTTTTAGTCACGCGGATTGTGTACCACAATGGTTATTTAGATCGGGAATTATCCCCCTGTCCGGAATTCTTAAAACGCCTCGGATTTGAAAAGCAATTTTTGGTCCGTGATTTCCCTGATGATTGGCTCGATTATGATTTTCATAATTTGGATGAATCAGATGCCCGAAAAAAGGTTGTCGCTCAATATCGAGTTTTTACAAAAGAAGGCGATAATCAATGGATGTATCTCTCCGGTGGCCCAAACAGCGGACGAACTTTCTCAGCAGCGATTGTCACGATTGACATCGCAAAGAAAAACCTCGGTCCCATCTGCTTTTTAAATAGCGTGCAGCGAATTAGAGAACTCAGCGATTTAGCCTATAGCGATAAAGTTAAATTCCAAAAGGAAATCGACCGTTACTCTAATGTACCGGTGCTCGTTTTAGATGACTTCGGCAACGAATTTAAAAATGATTTTATTCGCGATGCGGTTGTCTTCCCGATTTTGTCGAATCGTTCAAATAAGAGGCTGCTCACTATTATTACTAGCGATTTTTCCATCGCTGATATCATCACCCTTTATTCCACATCAAAAGCAGGAGCGATTCGCGCTAAGCAAATTGGGAATATTATTAAAACGATGGCAAAAGATGAAATCAGCTTCGGCGATCTTCCAGTTTATTAATAATTTGATTAACCTTTTCTTTTAAAACTTCATAGCTGGCATTGTTCACTATTACAAAGTCAGCTTTTCTTTTATTAGCTAAATAAGCATTATCAATTTTGTTTAGAAAAGTGAGAAATGAACCGCTTTCAGCATTTCTTTTCTTCACTCTTTCATATCGCAATTTGTCATCGGATTCAACGCCGACAAGAACATCGAATAGCCCCTCCATTTTTGCTTCAAATAGCAGCGGTACTTCCACAGCGGAAAGAGGATGAAGCTTCATGAAAGATACAACTTCTTTTTTGACCAAGGGATGAATGTATCGCTCGAGTTTCTTTTTATCTAGTGGATGAGCGGAGAGATGCTGGCGAAGAGCAGTCTTATCAACTGAATCAGCAAAATTCAAATGAAACATTTGACTGATTGTTTCAGCGATATCCTTTCTCTTATATAGTTCAGTGACGACATCGTCGCTTGATAACGTCTCATACCCAGCTTGTTTAAAGCAATCTAAGACCGCGGATTTTCCTGATCCAATGGACCCAAACACTGCGACAGAAGTAGGCAAGCCTTTTTTAGTTTGGCAATGTGGGCAATAAGTCGTTCCTCGCCCATTTACTTTGATGAACTTCATCGGGTGATGGCATCTCTCGCAATCTTCTTCTTTTTGCCCGTAAGCTAAGAGGCGAGTCTGAAAATTGCCATCGATATTTTTCCCGGGGTGATAGCTGCGGATGGTGGAGCCACCAGCCTCGATGGCTTCTTGGAGTATTCTCCTTGATTCAAAAACGATTTTTTCCCACTCTTTTCGATTGATTAATTTGCCGGGAGTCATGGGATGAATTTGAGAGGCATAGAGGACTTCATCAACATAGATATTTCCTAAGCCCGTCATCAGCGTTTGATCGAGCAATAATGATTTAATTGGCAGAGATGATTTCTTTGTCCTATCTAAAAGATAGGTAACATCATTTATTGCAAATGGTTCAGGGCCTAGCTGAGCGATTTCTTTCTCTTCTCTCCAGTGAAGTTCATCAGTCAACTTCATGATGCCAAAGGAGCGAGAATCGTCGTAGCATATTTTCTTATTGTTTTCTAAGTGAAAGACGACGCGAGCATACTTAGTATCTGGCTCCTTTTCTTCCATTTCAAAAAACTTGCCTTCCATTCGGAGATGGGAGATGAAAACTTTGCTATTTGTGAGATGAAAAATCAGATATTTTCCAACGCGAGAAATATCGAGAAATGTTTCGCCCATTAAAGATTTTTTAAATTGCTCGACATCGCCTAAAATGATGGTTTTACGGTTGACATCAATAGCAGTAATGCGATGAGAAATAATAATAGGCTTCAAAACCGACTTCACAGTTTCAACTTCTGGTAATTCTGGCATAATTGACTCCTTTACTTAGTGCTGTACCAATCTTGGCCAAATCCGCCGTCTACTTCGAGAGGGACATCTAGTTTCATGGCGTTCTCCATAATATTTTTAATCAGCGGAAAAACGGCTTCCTTTTCATTTTTTGGAACCTTGAAAATTAATTCGTCGTGAATCTGCAAGACCATCTTTGTTTGGTAGTGGCCCTTTTCTAAAGCTTCATCGACGCGGATCATCGCGATTTTTATCAAATCAGCAGCCGTTCCTTGAATCGGAGCATTCATCGCCGCTCTTTTGGCGAACTCGCGAGTCTGATAATTGCCATCTTTTAATTCGCGCAAATATCTTCGGCGCCCCATCAGCGTGGAGACAAATCCATCTTTGAGCGCTTGAGCGATAACATCCTGGAAAAACTTCTCAATTTCTGGGAAAGAGCGATAGAAATTGTTGATGATTGCCTTTGCTTCCTTGACTGGGATTTCCAATTGATCAGCTAAGCCCCAATCGGATATGCCATAAACAATGCCAAAATTGACCGTTTTAGCTCTCCTTCTTTGAAGAGTTGACGGTTGCTCATCGAGGTTAAAAATCTTCTGAGCTGTCGCAGCGTGAATATCCTGGCCTTTCAAGAAGATCTCTTTTAAACCAGCGCAATGAGAAAGAGAAGCGAGAACCCTTAATTCAATTTGCGAATAGTCGAATGATAACAATTCGCAATCGGAATCAGGGAAATAAAAAGCTTTGCGAATCAATTTGCCTTCTTCGTCGCGAACGGAGATGTTTTGGATATTAGGATCAGAGCTCGATAATCGACCAGTCGAAGTCAGAGCCTGATTAAACTTGGCATGGATTTTCCCATCCTCATGAATGTGCTTTTTTAAGCCATCAATATAGGTGGAAATCAATTTAAAGTATTTGCGATATTCTAGTATCTTGTTGATGATTGGATGCTCGTTAGTCAAATCCTTTAAGGCTTCAAAAGAAGTCGACATTTTTCGATTGGCGGCTAAGCCCAATTTATTATAGAGGATTTCGCCGATTTGCTTTGGCGATGATAGGTTGAATTCTTCACCCGCCATAGCGAATATTTCTTTAGCTAGTTCTTCTGCCTTCTCTTTATAAATATCGCCAAAAGAATCCAGCACTTTTGCATCGAGAGGGAAACCTTCAATTTCCATGTCTGCTAAAGTGTCGACAAGCGGAATCTCCAAGTTGTGATATAGCTCAAGAGCCGATATTTTGTTCAATTCTTGTGAAACCTTTGAAGACAAAATTCTTGATAAATAAGCAATTTTTACGGTCTTATTCGGATTTCCTGAATTAAATAATGTCATTTCTTCTTCTTTTTCGCTGAGATCAACGCCAAACAAATTCATGACAGTTTCAGGATTATTTTTTAAAGAGCTATCCAATAAATAGGAAGCGATGAGCAAATCAAAAGATAAGCCTTTAACTTCAATGCCATAATGAGACAAACTCACGCGTATGGCTTTAAAATCGTAGCAAAACTTTTTAACTGAATCGTCTTTGAAAACCTTCTTGGCCTTTTCATCATTCTGTAAATCTTTGATGTCAATGTAGAGGTGTTGACCATCAAAATCAAATGCTACTCCTAAGACATCCGAATTGGTGTAATCGTCATTTTCATAATCGACAGCTATGCCAATTTCTCTTGGTATTTTTATCGAGTCGAGAGAGGAGATCTTTTTGGCTTCGATATCTATAGTATTGCTGTCGGATTTTTTCCACTTTTGAGGGATCTTATTCAGCAGTTGCTTGAAGCCATATTTTTGGCAAAAGCCGTTAAGGGTTTGAAAATCATATCCTCCATACACGAGGTCAGAAAAAGAGAAAGGAAGAGGGATATCGGTTTTAATTGTCGCTAAGTCTCGAGAGATTATTCCCATCTGTTGATTAGCAATAATGCTCTCACCAACCTTGCCATTTATATTGGAAGCATTTTTGATTATCTCATCGAAGCTGCCGTATTCTTGAATAAGCTTGACAGCGGTCTTTTCGCCAACCCCTTGAATACCTGGTAGGTTATCGCTTGCATCGCCTCTTAAACCTTTGTAATCAATGATTTGAAGCGGTTTAAATCCATAGGTCTCTTCGACTACTTGTGGCGTCATTATTAAGACATCAGAGAGACCCTTCTTCAATATATGAACTGTCGTTTTGTCCGTTACTAATTGAATGAAGTCTTGATCGGAAGTATAGAGGTGGACTTCATACCCTAATTTTTCTGCTTCTTTCGCAACGCTGCCAGCGATGTCATCGCCTTCAAAACCATTTTCTTCAAATTGAAAAATTCCGATGGAATGCAAAAATTCTCGGGCGATGGGGAACTGCTTTATTAGATCATCAGGAGCGGGTTTGCGATTAGTTTTATAAAAGTCACAGCTCTCATGCCTAAATGTTGGCTTACCAGTATCAAAAGCCACGAAAATTCCTTCGCCTTCTTTCAAAGAGGCGATGATTTTATTGAGCATATTCGAAAAGGCAAATATCGCATTTGTCGGTATGCCATCTTGGCTCCTCATCACTTGAGCGCCGGGGAAAGCGGTCGCATAATAAGCGCGAAACAGCAAAGAATTGCCATCAATGATTGTTAATTTGTTCATTTTAACCCTCTAAATTTTCGATATCTTCGGCAATAAAGCCAGACTCGTCATTTCTGACTTCATATTTTCCCTTGATGAGAACGATATTATTTTTCTCTAATAGCTGAGCTTTTTCAGCAAATAGTTGCGGGAAGACCGTCACTTCAATATCACCAGTTTGATCAAAGATTTTCACGAAGGCCATCGAAGAGCCTTTTTTGGTTTTGATCACCTTTTTAATCTTGACGATTCCGGCAATGCTGACGTTGACATGCTCGGGTATTTCGCCTATTGAAACGACGTTTTTCGCCTTCAACAGGTCTTGCTTATAATCCAAGATATTGCTGCTGAGCATCACGCCAATGGCGTCGTATTCTAAATCGAGATTTTCGATTGGATCATCTTGATCTTCTATCATCTCTGGCGGGGCGATAGAGGCGATGCCTATCGAGAGTTGCCCATTATCATCATGGACTAGCTCGGAATACTGCATCGCGGCTTTGATCGTGTTGCGCAAGCTAGCGCGAGAGCCATACAGGCTATCAAAAGCCCCAGCGTTAATTAACTTGAGGACTTGATTCTCGGATATCTTGCTCGCAAACAAGCGAGTGACAAAGTCAAAGAAGTCTTTAAACGGACCATTTTCTCTTTCTTTGATGATGGAAGCGGCTGTCAAATCATTGATGCCGTTGATGGAAGTCAAGGGGAAAAGCAACGCTTTGTTATTGATGGAGAAAGCCATCTGTGATTCATTGATGTTGGGTGGCAATATCTTAATTCCCATCGCTCGCATCTCGGCGATGTTGTCGATGAACTTGCTGTCATTGGCAGATAAACTGGTCTCTAAAAGAGCCACGTAGAATTCCAATGGGTAGTGGGCTTTAAGCCAAGCCATGCGGCAGGCTAAAACCGCGTAGACTACTGAGTGAGAGCGGTTAAACCCATAATCAGCGAATTTCAAGATATCATCAAAGACTTCTTTGCTGACTGATTCGCTGTGGTGATTCTTAATCGATCCTTCGATGAACTGCTTGCCAAGAGATAGAAGGATAGCTTTATCTTTTTTGCTGACTGCTCGGCGGAATAGATCTGCTTCAGAAGGAGATAATCCCGCCATCACGGAGGCGATTTGGTTGATCTGTTCCTGATAGACAATAATTCCATAAGTCGGAGCGAGGATATCTTTTAAATCTTCGGAGAGATAGACGATCTTTTCTTTGCCATCGCGGCGATTAGCATAATTCTTGACATAAGGCATCGGGCCAGGTCGGTTTAAGGCGATGAGAGCGACGACATCTTCAAAGCAACTTGGCTTAAGGGTTTGAATTCCCTTCCTCATCACTGATGTTTCGATCTGGAATAATCCGATAGTGTGGCCAGAGCTGATGAGAGAAAAAATCTCCGGAGTATCATAAGGAATTTTGGTCTTGTCGAGATGAAGGTCAGGATAGTGGACATCAATTAAATCCACACAAACTGATACCGTGGTGAGATTTCGTATGCCTAAAAAGTCCATCTTGAGGAAGCCTTGCTCCTCTAAGTATTCAGCCTCGTATTGCGAGATATAATTGTCATTGAAATCAATGGAGACAGGGATGGAATTTTCAATAGGAGTATTATTCAAAATAATACCGGCAGCATGTTGACCTGATTGACGAGGCAAACCTTCAATCTTTCCCGCCAATGAGACATACTCTTTGAAATATGGGTCGCTATCGACAATCTTTTGGAATTCGGGGAGATTCTTGTAGGCCTGTCCTAAAGAGTAGCGCGGATTGCTGATGGCTTTGCTCAATAAGACAATGTGGCGCTCGGGATATTGATAGACTCTTCCAATGTCGCGGAGCGCTTGCCTCGCTAATATGGTCTGGAAGGTAACAATAGTGCTCACCTTGTCTCGGCCATACTTGTCGCGCATGTATTGAATCACTTCTTCGCGTTTAATGTCCATGAAGTCGACGTCGATATCCGGCATGCTCTTTCGAGCGGGGTTTAAAAATCTCTCGAACTGCAAGCGATAGAAAATGGGGTCGACCTCTGTAATATTTAATAGATAGCTGACTAAGCTGCCAGCGGCGCTTCCTCTTCCTGCTCCGACGAGGATTCCTTGTTTCTTTGCCCAGTTAACATAGTCTTGGACCAAGAGAAAATAATCGGAATATCCCATCGAGCTGATAGTGGTGAGCTCATAGCTTAGCCTATCGATATAGGGTTGATTGTTATCAAGACGATATTCTTTCAACTTATTCCAAGCGATCTCTTTTAATTGCTCATCGCTGTTCCGAGAAGAAAAATGGAGCATTTCTCCGCGCTTTTTCATGAAAGCAAAAGTGCTTTTTTGGATCAATTCATTTGTGACATCAATCTCAGTTTCTTGATAGAGCTTGTGGTAGTCAGCTTCGGGCATAAAGCATTCATAGCCTTCGGCTTTCTTCTCTTTGATGAACCCGCCTTCTGCAATAGCAGAGACGATTTTTAAGACGATGGCATCATCTTTTTTCTCGTAGCGGATGCGCGGGAAAGCCACGCAGCGATAACTATAATTTTTAGCGAACTCTCGAACTTTATTCATGTTCGTCTTGCTCACTAAATCGACAACTTCAAGACCTAGATAGAATCTTCGATCAAAGAATTTTGAATATTCATTCAGCCATTTGGTAAAAGCAGTATCGACTTTTTCTAAGGCTGAGAAGCGCTCAAAAAAAGCTCCGTGGTTGGCTTCCATAACGCAGGCTAAGCCCTTGCTGTTATCGCCCAGAGCAGCTAGCGAAAGCTGATTCTTCTGAATCGCGGTATTGATATTGATGAGATGGTGGTAGCCAACTTCATCGAGGGCATACAAAGATAAATTCGCGCCATCAATGGCAATGTTTAAGCCAACGATAAATGGTTTTTTGATCTCTTCCATGGCGTGGACGAATTCCGGAATGCCATACATGCAGTCAAAATCAGCGAGGCCCGCGCCAAAGTAGCCCTGCTTTTCTACCGAGCGAGCGATTTTTCTCATCGTTAAACCGCTCTTTAAAAAAGAGTAACTGGAAATAATATGTATAGGCGCGAACTTGCTCATATAACTAGTATATTCTATATCATCAAAAAAGGTAACCATTAGGCTACCTTTTGCAGATATCTTTCTCTAGAATAATTTGTCTAGCTCTTCGATAAACTTCGGCAGTTCATCAAGAGAGTTAATCTTCGCACCGGAGGCTTGAGGATGGCCGCCGCCTTCGAACATTGCCGCCACTTCATTGATGGCTTTTTCTTTGGAGCGGATGGAAATTCTCCAGCATTTATCTTTGGGATCTTCAGTGACGGAACACCAGACGTTGACCCCTTCGATGTTGGCGAAAATATTGACGTTTTCTTTGCCTCTCTCGGTGGTGATTTTTAACTCTTCTTGAATCTTCGCATCCAAGACGTAATAAGCGACACCCTTCGGAGAGATGGTGAAATGGTTCAAAATATAAGCGGTGACATATAGATCATCGAGCTGCTTGTGATACATCTTTTGGTAGATTTTGCTCAGCTCTAATCCGGACTCAAGCAAGTACCCAGCGATGGCGAAAGTGTGAGCGGAAGTCGAGGAGTATTGGAAGCGGCCAGAATCTCCGGCTATTGCAGTGTAAAAGTAGCTAGCAGCTTCTTTGCTCATCACATAGTTGCCTTTGAAGTTAATCAAGGCGTTGACGATGTTTTCTGATGCAGCAGCACCGATGGTATTCACCATGCTGACATTGCCGAAATCTTCCACGAGCGGGTGGTGGTCAATCTTGACTTTAAATTTAGCTTTTTCCCAGCGCGGATCAGCGATGCGGCTGCTGTTGGCAGTGTCTAAAATAATGGCGAGGAAAGGTTTTTTAAACCACTCCTCATTTAAATCGTCCATGTAAGGGAATAAGCGAGGTGTGAAGGTGACATGATTGTCTCCTAAAACTCTCACTTCCTTATTGGGGAAATTATCTTTAATCCAAGTGGCTAATCCCATCTGAGAGCCCAAGGCGTCATAGTCAGGTTTAGCGTGGCGAAAAATGGCGATGCGATCATATCGCTTAATCGCGCGGTGCAATCTTGCGATATTCTTCTTCTCGCTCTCAGCGTAGATTTTGAAAATTGGTTTGATGGTCATTATTTTGTCTCCTTTATGCAAATATGGTAAGCATCGCGGGCAATCATCACTTCTTCATCGGTGGGAATGACTGCGACTTTGATCTTGCTATCTGGCAGGGAAATCAGCGCTTCTTTTCCGTGGATTGAATTGTTTAATTGATGATCGATTTTCACTCCGAGAGCTTCGCCAATTTGCTCGGCGACTTCTCGGCGAGTTCTCGGCTCATTTTCGCCGATACCAGCAGAGAAAATAATCAAGTCACACCCGCCTAAACGGACGTAGTATTGACCGATAAAATCAGCGATGCGACGAACGAATAGAGTGTTGGCGAGAATGCATTTCTCATCGCCCTTATCTGCTCCGGCTAAAACATCGCGGCTGTCAGAGAATCCACACATGCCTAAAAAGCCAGATTTCTTGTTAAACATCTGATAGACTTGCTCGGCAGATTGGCCAGTGACACTAGCGACATAGTTAAAGACGCTGGGATCCATATCCCCAGTCCTCGTGCACATCATGATGCCTCCGAGAGGGGTTAATCCCATCGAAGTGGCGACGCATTTTCCATCTTTGATGGCGGTGATTGAAGCGCCGCTTCCAATGTGGCAGGAAATGATGCGAGGATGCTCGATATCCGGCAAATATTTTAATCCTTCTTCTGAGAGATATTTGTGGCTAGTTCCATGAGCTCCGTAGCGGCGAATATCGTATTTTTCGCTGAGCTCATGAGGGATGGCAAAGACGTAATCTTCTGGGGCCATACTCTGATGGAAGGCAGTATCAAAAACCGCGACGTTGGGGCAGTTAGGCAAGACAGCTTTAAAGGCGCGATAGCAGGTCAAATGAGCCTGGTTGTGCAATGGAGCTAGAGGGATGAGAGACTCGATCTTCTTTTCGGTGTCCTCGCTAAATAAGGCGGATGAGGAGAAATATTTCCCTCCTTGGACGATGCGATGTCCCATGGCTTTGATATCGTCAAAATTTTTGATGATGCCTTTCGTGAGCAGAGCTTCGAGAACTGTTCTCGCCGCGACCGCGTGGTTGGGAAAGACGGGAAAAGTCTGCTCTTTCTTGCCATCAAATCGGATAGTAAAGATGCCATCAGCTAAGCCGATTCTCTCGCAATTTCCAGAGCAAATTACCCTCTCTTCTGGCATTTCATAAAGCTTGAACTTCAGTGAAGAACTGCCAGAATTTATTGTCATAATTTTTGCCATTAATAATACCTCTTAAAACTTCGTATATTATTACATAACTACCGCTTTCTTTCAATTTATATGAGATATTCTTTTAAAAAAAGACCCGAAATCAATCGGGTCTGATTTTAACGTAAGGTAAAAGATTAGTTAGCTTTTGCTTTTTTTCGCTTTTTGCTGACTAAGAAAATGCTTAAGCCAGCGATGGAAATGACAGCCGAGATGGTGAGAATGATAGCGAGAGCGCTAGTGGTTGATCCGCGAACGAAGAGTGAAGGGCTAGCACCGCCTGCACCCAGTATTCTCAACTGAGCGACGATGGCGGTAAGAGCCACATCCACGAGAGGAGCGCCAGTGTTGGCTCCGTCATAAGTTTTAATTGTCGCGGCATCGACAAATCCTTTTTGCGCTGAAGTTAGGCTATCATAAGCCGACACTAGACCAGCGGCGGTGTTCTTCTCGATTCCGCAGATGCTGTTGTCGGCAATTTCGCCAGCAGCTTCGACTTCTTTGCGAATGACATCTAAGCCATACACATAATTAGCCGCTGCTCCTCGATCGCCATCACCAGTGGTGAGATAATCGGTTTTGTAATAGCCATCCATCAGAAGAGAAAGGTTGTTGGTCTTGCGCTGATCCCCTCCAGATAAACCATTATTGAAAACGATTATTGTCCCAAGAACTTTGGTCAAGTAAATGCGATAGAGACCTAATTGACCATCAAAGGTAACATCGTTGTCGAGGTAGGCAGAAATGTTGGTGCCTGGCCATGGCCCTAAACTGAGAATTCCGGTATTGGTTGGATGGTAGACATAAGCATAGACATTTACCCATCCATCCTTGTTGCCAAAAGTGACGGAACCCGTATTTTCGTAAACGAGGGAAGAGGCACAGCTTGCCCATCCATCGTTTTTAAAGTAGTTATAGCTTCCCGCGGTAAATGAGTTGGCATCAAAATAGCTCCAGCGGTTCCATTCGCTGGTATGAGCAGCATCGCCCCAACGGATGATGATGACATGAGTAGATCCAGTATCCCAAGTGGCAGAAATAACGATGTTGCCTGAAGCAATTTCTCCGCCATTTAAAGGAGTACCTGGGTAAGTTGAACCGTTTGATCCACCCCAATAATGGATGGTGTAATATGCTGCCACTGAACCCCAAACTGAAGAATCTAGTTCAACATAGACGTTATCGCTAATTGAAGAAGAGGCTTCCGCGGCCTGAGCTTCTTTCGAACTATCAAAAGCGATCATTCCGGCAGTGATTAAGCCAAACGAAAAAATCGCCGCACCTAATCCTTTCCATATTTTTTTCATGCCTGTGTCCTCCTTAAATAAAGTCGCGCACTAGATATTTATATTATGTAATATTTTAAAACGCTTGCAAAATTATTTTGGTTGCCTTGGGACAAATAAGGATTTATTTTATTGTTAAAGAAATACCAAATTATTTGGAGGACTTCCTATGAAACCCAACCGTCTATTGAGCACGGCCATCCTTAGTCTATTATCTTTTTCTATGCTTCTTCCTCTCGCTTCTTGCGGGAAGAAAGATGATGGAGGAGATGATGATCCTCCAATTGTCATTGACCAAACATATGAAGAATGGGTAAACACTTGGAGTGTTTCTGGCCATTTATACATCCATTACAATCGCGGCAAAGATGTGGAAGCCGCTGAATATGAATCTTATTGCCTCTGGCTCTGGCCCCATCGCCCTAATGATTTAGAGGGCACCCTCTGGGCCTATAACGGAAAGACTGAAGTCTCATCATCTTTAACGCTTCATCCTACGACCACGAGATGGATGAATGGCAGCGATGTCGAAAAAGGTGGTACAAATACCTGGATTGATAACTATGGAGCGATTGTCGATGCTAATTTAGCGGATGCCAACCTGTTGACCGGCAAGAATCAGGACCCCGTCAGCTTTGAAGGCTGCACCAATGTGGGATTTCTGATTGTCCGCACTAGCAGCATGGATGGCTCAACTAACTGGGTGAGCGATGGTGGAAAAGAAACTTATATCGCAAACTTTGATACGCATTTTCGCGAAGACGGTTCAATGCATATCTATATAAATACTGGCAATTTCGATGATTATGCCTTCGAGGCAACGGGAACTACCGAGCCAGAAGTGAATCCTGTCACAGGTGACACTTCTGGAGCTTATCGCAGCGATGCCGACACTATCACCGATAATTATGGCGTCTCTCCGACCAGCGATTCATTCTCTTCCTTAGGAGTTGGCTATCAAGTATTCCTAGCCTCTTTTAGAGATGCAAACGGCGATGGAGTCGGCGATTTAAGAGGAGTAATTGATTCTCTTGATTATCTCGGTGACCTCGGCGTGCAAGTCCTCTGGCTCACACCGGTGCAAGAAAGCGATTCATATCATGGATATGATATCTCCGACTTCTACGCGATCGATAGCAAATTTGGCACTCTAGATGATTATCGTGAATTGATCTATAAAGCTCATGAAAAAGGGATGAAAATCGTCATGGATCTCGTCCTTAATCACACTTCCAAAAACAATGTTTGGTTCGTCAATTCTCAATGGGCTCGACAGGGATTAGATGAGCAGGGAAATCCCATTGATTGGCGGAACGTCTACCATTGGAAATACGCGACTGATACAGTTAAAAAATATGTCGATGGTTCATATCAAAGCATCACTGTTCAACAAGATGCTGAAAGCGCAAATCCATCCTGGTATCGCGATGGTGAATCGAACTACTATTACTACGGAAAATTCGGCAGTGGAATGCCAGAGATAAACTATGAATGCCAAGCCACTCGCAATCTAGTGAAGAACATGGCCAAGTACTGGTTGTCCTTTGGGCTGGATGGATTTAGATTAGACGCTGTCAAACACATCTACATGAAAGACGAAGTCGACAATACCGGAAGCGATATCATCATCGCGGATGTAGGCTCGAAGAGAGCATACGATGACGAAAAAGGCGAATACATCACCAAGAATTTTGATTATTCCAGCGATCTGACTAAGAACTTAATCTGGTGGAAAGAATTCTCCAATGAATTAAAAGCCATCTACCCCGAATGCTTTTTAGTGGGAGAAAACTTCGATGGGTGGGGCGCGCGAATCTCCTCTTATTATCAGGCCCTCGATAGCCAGCTCGACTTCTCGGCCTACTTCCATATCTGCCAGTATCTCTATGCTAACCCAATTGGAGCTTCTGGGAGTGGTGCGGCTCAATATGCCTCCACTCAGCCAAGCGAAACGTTTATTCCTTTCGCTAGTTCAGATAGCCAAGCTCTCGGCAATACTGGCGTCAGCGTTCCAGGCGGGAAACGCCCCGATTTTATCAATGGTGCCTTCACGTCCAATCACGACGTGAATAGAGCCATCAATCAAGTTAATGGATCTTATGTTGATGCCACGAATACCGCCGCTTTAAACAAAGTGACTGGTGGCTCGACACAGATCGGACGCGCCAAAGTGCATGCTGCCGTGACGATGCTCACCCCCGGTGTGTCGTGGATTTATTACGGCGACGAACTTGGCATGTCCTCCAACACTGACACTCATGTATCGACATACGGCAATGAGAACAATACCGATATTTGGTATCGTCAGCCATTCATTTGGAAGGATGCGAGCAAGCGCGCCAATTACAAGACTGGCCAATACAAAATTGAATTAGATAGCTACAACAAAACTCTTGCTGCAGCGGAAGATCAGCAGAGCGATACTGATTCGATGTATAGCTTTTATAAACAACTCAATGAGGTTAAATCCCATTACCCGAAGAACGCCAAATGCTCTTTCCATTCTTACAGCAGCAAGAATGTCTTAATCATGGATGTTTTTGGAACGGGAACTAACTATCGCATTTTCATAAACACTGGCGTCACAAGCGATTCTTATTCCATCGCCAGCGATTTGCTCAATGGCTATTCTATTTATAAGAACATCGGAGCGATTAGCAATACCGACATCAGCCGCGCTTATAGCGTGCTTGTCTACAGCAAATAGGGGGAAACGAAAATGAAAAACAAATTTTCATTAAAAGGATTCGTCACTATCGGATTATCATTCCTTGCTTTTGCTGGAATCATCTCTCAATCTCCAGCGATGGCTAGCGGAACAGCGGAGACTGTCTCCACTTATCTCGTCCTCTCTTCTATCGGAAGATACCAAGGGCAAGCAGGACAAAATGTTAGCGGTTTATTTTTGGAAAACGCTGTTAAATATGATGCCCCTGTCGGCAGTGATTTACCCGGCCGGGACAAGGTGACAACTATCGAAAGTTCTCAAGGCGTTTTTGCCTCTTGGGTTCGCTATGATGGTCTTGGTGCCCCGACCAAATACTCGAAAGTTCCAAATGAAAACGGCGCAATTCTCTACGCAAATTTCGTAAATTCGCATCTTTCACTAGTTTCTCTGTCCCTGAGCGGAACGCCGACAAAAACAAGCTATGACCTCGACCAAAGCGAAAATGTATTCAATCCGAGCGGGTTAACCATCACCGCGACATTCAGCGATCAATCAACGCTCAATGTCACCAGCAGTGTCGTATGGCAAGATCTCGTTGTTGGCATGACTTCTATAGTTGGCTCTTATTCCTTTTCGGGTGTGACAAAAACAGTCACTGTTACTGGCATTACTGTTACTGGCACCTCTGCATTGACTCGCATCTCGCTTAATGCTGGAGGCTCTAGTTTATGGGACCAAGCCGGAGCGTGGTTTGGTGCTTATTGCTGGTCGAATAGTGGAAATGCTTGGTATGTTATGAATAAAGCCAACACTCTCTATGTCGCTGATATTGACACTGATGCATACCAAAACATTATCTTCGTTAGATTTGCTGATATCGCGACAGTCGCTTCCTGGGAGAATGCTTCCGTGAATATTTGGAATCAGACTACCGACCTTACTTTCGGTGGCAATTGCTATACTATCACCGGATGGAATAGCAGTGATGGCGCTTGGTCTACAATTTAACTAAATATATTAAAAGGTTAATAATTAAAAAACAAAAAAACATTCAAAAATAGGCAATTAAAAAAATTTTCTTTATTTGCTATTGACAATCGGTTATCTTAAAAAAAATCTTTTTGATTATTGAGAACAGGAGGACTTTCATGAATACAAGAAAACTTGTTGCTGGACTAATTGTTTCAATATTAGGAGTTGGCTCTTTGGTTGGCGTTGGAACTCAAATCGTAAGTTCAAGGCAAGCCGAACCTGTCCAAGCTTCTTCTTCAATTAGCGACACTGTCTATCTTGAATTGGATTCTGGAATATGGGGCTCTGCCAGCGCCTATTACACCATTCACTATTGGGGCGGATCAAATGGCTCGAGTTGGCCGGGCACTCCTTTGAATGGAAACTCGGCTGCTTCGGGAAATACTGTCATCTCAGCAACTTGGGATACCGCCTCTACTCACGTCATCATCATTCGTTGGGGCGATGCTGCCCATACTAGTGAATGGAATCGCTGGAGCTATTACGATGCGAATTCATTTACAGCGGGAAGCTATAACTATTTTAAAAATGATAGCTGGTCAAACTGCGCTTCTTCCCTTGTCTACGAAAATACTGGCACTATCTATTTTGGTAACAAGAATAGTTGGTCCAATGTTTACGCTTATATCTATCATCCTTCATATTCTGGTATATATAGTTTAGGAGCTTGGCCGGGAACTCAGATTACCGACGCCGACAGTGATATTACCTTTGATGGTGAATCAGGCTTGTATCGCTTGTCTTTCACTAAAGCTTTAGGAACTACTATCATTTTCCACAATAATGCCGGGAGCCAAACTGCGAACTTATCGCTGGTGACTGATGGATATTACAAAACCGATTATCTCACCACGGGCGATAGCGAAAGAGGAACGGCCGCGAACTTTGTCTATAACTTAAACGTCGCTCGCAAAGCAGTCGTTGCTTCGGGCGAAATCAAAGAGGACAGCCTCTGCGGAATATCCTCTGGCACCGCCGCTACTCTTTGCACAACTTATAACGCATTTTCCAGCACGATTAAAGGACATGTAAATAGCGCTACTATCTTCACTTATGAAGATCAAGAGTCAACCGTGGCAGATACTAACATTTCTGTGTCCTCGATGATGCAGCAGCTTTCTTCAATTGGCGACACACCTTTAGCCGCGAAGCACATAACTATCTCAGACAACGAACAATCTGTCGGTTTGACAATCGCTATCGTCATCAGCATCACCACCTTGCTCGTTCTTGGCGGATACTATCTTTTAAAGAAAAAGCGCATCTAATCAGAATAATAAAAATAAAAAGTGGTTCGGGGCTTCGAGCCACTTTTAGTTTTGATTAATTTATAGACAATATTTTAACAGGCAGAAGGGAGATTCTAACTGCAGCAATTTTTTAAATTGGAAACAGATCAAACATTTGCATGCCATTGAATAATAGCCACCTTCAATTCATAATGATTGCGTATCATTTTGGAATTCATACTGTATCACGTTTACTTTTGGAGGCTTATTTTATGAAAAAGAAAATTGCATCGCTTATTTTGAATCTGCTGCCTATTGCCTTAATTTTCATTCCGTTTTTTGAAGGCTATCATAATCCTGAAGAAGACGTAGCCATCAAATACTACTCTCTTTTTTCAAAGTCCTTAGTCTGGATTCAAGGAGACAACATAAGCGGATTATTATTAGGCCTTTCAATGCTGATTCCTCTTTCGGCAGTCATTGCAATATGCATCATTAACATGCTGTCATTTAAACTAGTATCAATGAGAAAAACTGTGTTTATAACCAACATAATTTCCTGCTGTCTTTGGATACTTCTTTCTATTCCTTATTTGACATATTTGACTTTAGTTCCCCTCGCTATTACGATAGGAATTACTGTCTTGTCGTTCTACATAATGAAAGAAACCAAATCAGCAGAAGAGCGAACTAAAAATTAGCAAATGCTCTTTCGGATTTTCTATTCATCAGCAATTAAGAAAAAGGCAGAGAGGTAAAATGCTCTGCCTTTGCTTTATTCGCATAAAATAATTAAGAAACGGTAATGTTATATGTTGGATCGTAATTTTTGATCGCCGCTATTTTCAAAGCAAGATAATCTTTAAAGGAAATGTTATCGTATCCCGTTCCTCCGGGATTGCCTCGATATTCTTGAGAGTAACTATTGACATACGTGGTGAATGAAGTCTCAGAAATGGTCTTCTTGTTTAATAAATCCTCAATATTAGCTTGATAGGTCGCTCGATATGCTTCGACGCGGGCGACACTTTTATGGCCTGAACTGCTATCGGTAGATTGGCAGATGGTTCGCCAGAAAAGGCTGCAGGTTTGCCAGGAGCCACCGCATTGCATTTTTGAGCTTTCAGCGGAGAAACTAGTCATGTAATTTTGAATGCCCATATCACCAGTTCCTAAGCCGCGATCAAAATCGTAAGGAATGATGTATCCGATGTTATCAGCCGATGAGATGTAGAGATAATAATTGTTCGCGTTATTTCTAAAGTCATCGAAATTGCCAAATATGAAAGCGATTGCTTCGTACATCAAGAAAGAATCCATATCGAGGAATTTCTCAATGTTGGTTTTATATGTTTCGGCGGTGCTGGTTTTGTTGTTTATTGCTGCGATTAAATTCAATAGATTAAGATGATCAGCACTCTTCGTTTTATTGGTTTTTAAGTCATAAGCTGGATGGTATCGATTTTTGTTGTCTTCAATGCCAATTTGATTTCCCACCGTGTATGAAGAAGAGAAATTCGCGGGGGCGTTTTGATAGGTGCACTTGTATAAATCACCATCCGCATGCTCTTTATTGAAATATCGCTTGATGAGGACGCTGTCGACGACCTCGAGAATTTCATAGGTGGCGTTAATTGGCTGACCACCAATGACAGACAGTGTCATATCAGTTAGTGTGGCATGCCCGGCGATGACTCCTTTGTCACGGAAAGTCTTGAGCATATAGCTCTGCTTCGATTTAGTCTCATCCAAGTTCCGGTTCCACTTGATATCGATTTTTTCCATATCAAACAAGGTGCGGTCTTTTCTATCTGCTCGATCTTCTTTGCTTGGCCAGGTCTTTTTAAATTCCTGCAAACTCTCGATTGTGTCGTATTCTTCGCCATCAAAAGTTTCGCCAAATGATAATTTAAAGTGAGCCAATGAAGAAGGATCAAATTGACCTTGCAATAGGAAAGTGTTGCGAGACCAGTTCCCCTTCACTCTAATTCCGACTTCTTCCATCGTTTCTTCCACTCCGTCAATCGAATAGGTCACGTTGCATGGAACATAGTAATCAAAATAAGTGGAGTCATCTCTATAAGTCTGACGATCGTCTAAAAAAAACGCGGCATTGGCTGACATTTTAATGTCAAAAGAAAGAGTGGTGGAGGGATTCCAGAAATGAAGGTACTCTTCGCTGCTCACTAATTCGGGGATGGTTTTATCTCCATCATCAGGAATGACCGAATCGCAACCAGCGAACAATAACGAGCCAATTGCGAGAAAAATGAAACTCAAACTCTTTTTCATATTTAATAAATGTCCTAATAGTATTGTAATGTATTATCGCAAATTAGGAAATTTTATTCTTCGAATATTAATTTTTGCCATGGTTATGCTAAAATAAAAACATGATTCTATCATCGATTAAAATATTATTCGTCGATATCGACTGGACCATCCTCGATCACCATCTTCATGATTGGGATTATCAGAGCATTGACGGGCTCAAAAAAGCTCAGAAAAATGGGCTTTTAATTTACCTATGCACCGCTCGTCCCTACGACTCAATCGTTCACACGGGAATCTTTTCCTTAATCTCTCCTGACGGAATCATCTGCACGAATGGTGGGGTGGCTTTTATCAAAGATAAGCTGTTTTTTGCTAATGTGATTCCCCCTGAGCTAGTCCGAGAGATTGAAAAGATATCCAACCGCCATCACTTAGTCTTAGAACTCGCGACAGATAAGAAGCGTTATTTTACTAATAAAACTAACATCTGGGTCAACAAATATTTCTCGGCATATGCTGAGACGATTCCCCCCGTCCTTCGCTATCAAGACGAAGACGTCACTTCCATCCTTCTCTTTGCCCCGGAAAAATACGATGAAAAGCTCATCAAAGAATATCCCTCTCAAATGCGCTATTTTCGCTTCGATGACTACGGAGTCGACATCTGCTATCATCAGAACAATAAAGGATTAGCAATTAAGAAGGTCCTCGATTATCTCCATATTCGGCCTGAAGAGTCGATGTCCTTTGGCGATGACCATGGCGATATTCCGATGTTCGAGAGCACCGGCATTTCGGTCGCGATGGGCAACGGCAAGCCGCAAGTGAAGGAATCAGCGACTTTCTGCACCAGCGATATCGGCGAGCATGGAGTCTATCTGGCTCTTGAAAAATACCATCTGATTTAAAGCGATATATTTATGATTTATCTTGTAAAATAACTATGTTATATTCATAGAGAAAGAAGAATTTCTTATGGTGAAAGACAACGTCGGTGTACTCTTACCGGTCAGCTCTTTGCCCGGCCGTCATGGCATCGGCGATTTTGGTCGCCCAGCTTATCAATTTATTGATTGGCTAGCCAAGCATCATTACCGCTACTGGCAAGTTTTGCCCCTCAATCCCATCGGGCCTGGCTATTCCCCCTATATGTCCACCTGCAGCGAGGCGATTGAAACCCGTTACATTTCTTTGGATTTGTTAACCAAGCAAGGGCTTTTAAGAAAGACCCCTTCTCACAAATCAAAAGCGCAATACATCGATTATTACGACGTCGATAAATGGAAGGATAAATATCTCTGGAAAGCCTATCAAAAATTCCTCAAGACCAAGATGAGAGGATATCAGACTTTCAAGAAGAATAATACGTGGCTGACTACTTATGCCACTTACATCATTTTTCATAACGAGAATGACCAGAGACCTTGGAATGAGTGGAAGGAAGAGCAGATCCATTATTTCGACCATCACACGGCCTATCCCGAAGATAAAAAGGAACTGGCCGAGTTCTATATCTTTTTGCAGTTTATCGCCTACAAACAATGGTTTAAATTATGGCGATACGCCAAGAAAAAAGGCATTATCGTCATCGCTGATTGCCCATTCTATGTTGGCATCGACAGCACTGATTGCTATCTCCACAAAGATCAATTCTTGATGGATGAAAAATATAATCCGACCATGGTCAGCGGCGTCCCGCCAGACTGCTTCAGCGATGATGGTCAGCTGTGGGGAACACCCATCTTTGACTTCAAGAAAATGAAGATTGATAACTATCAATTCCTCGTCGATCGCTTGGGAGCGCTAGCCAAGACTTGCGACTATCTCCGCCTCGATCATTTCCGCGCTTTTGATACCTACTGCGTCATTCCCGCGGGGGATGTCAATGCCCGCCGTGGAGTGTGGGAGATTGGTCCGCGCTATGAATTTTTCGACGCCCTATATAAGAAATATCCTGATATCAAACTCATCGCCGAGGATTTAGGTGATCTCTTTCAAGGCGTCCATGATTTGCGAGATCGTTATCATCTCCCCGGAATGTTTATTATGCAGTTCTGCGTCTTCGACTTAAAAGCCGAGAGCAAGAAGACTCAACTAGTCTATCCTGGAACTCACGATAACCAAACCTTAGAAGGATGGTTTAAGACCCTACCTCAGAGCAATATTGCCTTTCTCAAAGAGCGATTCCCCGGTCAAAAAGACCTGGTCAAAGCTGTGTTTAATCACACTTGGAATGCTCCATCTTTGATGACAATATTCCCTCTTCAAGACTTCCTTCGCCTCGATGATTCCGCTCGCCTTAATTGGCCAGGAACCGTCGGATCTCCTAACTGGACTTGGAAACTTAAGGACATGACCTGGATTAAAAAAATTAAACTCGGACAATAAATAATAGATAATTAAAAGGGGATGCCCATATGGGAAAAAGAAAAGTAATTGCCAGCCTTGCCCTCTCGGCTCTGATGGGGATGGGGATTATTTTGCCCACGGTTTTTCCGGTGGCATCTCATCTCGAGGATGATAATGCTATCTACGAGAGCCCAAGAACAATCGATTATGAAAAGCCAAGCATGGTTTCTCCTCGCCCCGCTGCCATCACCTGGCCGACTTCAGTGACTATTCACTATCACAACGACGATGGGGAAAATAGTAAGCGCAGCTTCTATTTTTGGTTCACAGGGATAAATGGAGCGGAATACCCGCCTGACTCAATTACCAACGAAGGCAAAGACATGCAGATTGCCTTTGATTTTACCAGCGAATCACAGAGCCAACTCTACAAGAAAAGAATGTACATGATCGTCAAAGTCACTGGCACTTGGACGGGCAAGAGCGATGACACCTATGTCGATTTTGCCTCTTTCCCCCCTGATCAAACGGGCTTGACAGAAATCTGGTGTATCCCAGGAGAAGGCAGCTCGATAGAGATGTATGCTTCTCAGGCCGAGACCAAGATGGATAAGGTTGTCTACGCTGTCTTCACGGATTGGAAAAACATCAGCGCAATCGCGACAGTGGCACCATCGACTTATCGACTTTATGCTTTCACGACCAATTATTATCGTTTGAATAGCGCCCAACAAGAGATGCGGCGCCAAGAATATCTACTGACGAGTGGCACTGCGCCAGCGACCACTCCTACCACATTTAACAGTGCGGAATGCCAGCAATTTACCATCGCTCTCAACTATACGATTCACGTGAACGTTCAATATGTTCTCGAAGCGACTTTTGCGAGCAATCCTGGAAAATGGCTGAACAAAAACGTGGCTTTTGACCCTCTTTATGAGACTGAGAGATTCGAAAGATTCTATAACTATGATGGCGATGATCTCGGCGTCACCTATACCGCTGCTGCGACGACTTTCAAAGTCTGGGCACCGACAGCTACTAGAGTGATTGTCATGCTCTATCAATCAGGAATTCCCAGCGAATATGAAGGCGGAAATGATACTTGGGGTGGCTATGACATGGCCTATCGCCCAGGGGGCATCTGGGAATTGACGATCACCGGCAAAGATTTAAATAATCGCTACTACAATTACTACGTGGTCAACTCCCTCGGCTCAAATGAGGTGGTGGATCCTTACGCTAAGGCCTGCGGCGTCAATGGCGACCGCGGCATGATTTTGAACTTTGATAGCATCAATCCAACCGGCTGGGAAAATATCCCACTTCGATGGGATGGACAAGAGAATTTCGACATCGATTCTCCCAACGAATTGAGCATTTATGAAATCCATATTCGGGACCTCACTTCTCATGCATCATGGAATGGAACCGAAGAGCCTGGAACTTACAAAGCTTTCTATGAATCAGGCACTCATTTAGCGACTGACACCAGCGTGACCACTGGCTTTGATCACATTGAAGAATTAGGTGTAAAAGCCATTCAGATACTGCCGGTTTTTGACAGCGATAACGACGAAGTCAATTACTCTTTCAACTGGGGCTATAATCCGAAAAATTACAACTGTGTGGAAGGCGCTTATTCCAGCAACCCATTTAATGGAGCAAGCCGAGTCCGCGAATTCAAATCATTGGTGCAGGCTTACGCCAACAACGCCAATCACACGAGAGTGATTATGGATGTGGTCTACAATCACGTCTCAAGCGCGCCCGCTTCTTCCTTTACGAAATTGATGCCCAAGTACTATTTCCGCTATTCAGAAGGAACTTATTACTACAATGGTTCGGGCTGCGGAAACGAAGTGAGAACCGAAGCCCCGATGATGAGAAAGTTCATCGTTGAGTCTTTAGTTTGGTGGGCCAGCGAATACAAAATCAAAGGTTTCCGCTTTGATTTGATGGGTTTAATCGATACTGAGACCCTCATTCAGGCTGCGACAGCCTTATATGAAATCGATCCTGACATCGTCTTATATGGCGAAGGTTGGCGAGGGGATGGTGGCGACTTCCATGGTGAAGGTGACGCTGCCGATACTTCCAATGCCTACTCTAAGCTTTTCAGCACCAATTCTCGCCTTTCAGTCGGTGCCTTCAACGACACCGCGAGAAATGCGATGCGCGGTGATAACAATCCAGGATTTGGCTTCATGCAGCAGGGCCCGGCTGATATCACCAGCGAGACGCGCGATAAAGTCGCTTTCTCTCTGTGGGGAATCCATTATGGGAAAGGCGCTAATCCATCGCAGACTGTCAACTATGTCTCATGCCATGATAACTACACTTTATACGATCAGCTATTCGCGACACTGGGAGATGGAGTGAATGCTCCAGCAAACTCCGTCTTATTCAATGCTAGCATCGCCTCGCACGCTTTCGTGATGCTCTCCAATGGCATCGCCTTCATGCAAGGTGGTGAAGAGCTCTTCCGCACCAAGGTGGTTGATCCATCCTTAGAAGGCGAAATATTGAGCGATACCTACCATACATTCTATGGAATAAATATATCCCACAACTCCTATAACTCGCCCGATAGTGTAAACACTTTTGACTGGACGAGAAAAGTGAGTGTCGATGGGCAAGATACCAGCCAGTATACCGCTAAATTTGCAGAGGCGATTAAGCTTCACTCATCTCTTCCAAAATATGCATATTCTGCGACCGCTTTCCCCTATACTGTCACCAGCGCAGGCAATCCTATCTTTGGCATTTCTTGGGCGGGAAGCGAAAAAGGCAGTTCCTCTCCTCAGACCTATCAAGGATGCGCAGGCTTCCAACTAGATGAATACTTTGTGTTCCTCAGCGGTCGCCAATGGGGATGGGTGCAATTTGGCGATGTTGGCATCTCCCAAAAAATCTATGAGTCAGGCGAATTCACCTATGACAGCCTTAACGGCACTGTCAACCTCGGCAACTATGCCAGCAACACCGGTGGCAGCATTGTCGTGTTTTATCGGGGGGTCAAAAAATGAAAACTAAATTATTCGCCGCACTTTTAGCAGGCTTATCTCTATTCTCTCTCATCGGATGCGGTGGCAAAAAAGATGATCCTCCCATCGATCCTGATAAGACGGTCACCGTGAACTTTTACGTCGATTATAACTATGCCTCAGAAGGAATTATCTATCACACTTGCACCGTTAATTTGAACGCAAAAATCACCGATATTCCAACCACTCCTAGCGTGAATATGCATGCTGATTTCCCCAATTTTCTCGGGTGGTCGACCTTTCAATTGATTGATAATGTCGATGATTTATGGGACTTTGAAAACGACATTGTCAGCACGACTTATTCCTCCTTATCTCTCTATGGAATTTGGACCGAATAGTGGGATAAATTCTATTTAATTGCCATTTAAAGACCTTGAACAAGGGTCTTTTTGTTTTTTTTATTTACCTCTGTTGACATTGTTTAAAAGCATTTTTATACTAATTATGATAATTAGGAGGAAAAATAATGAACAAAAAACTATTATCTGTCGTTTTGAGCGCGACATGCGTTATCGCTCTAGCGGCATGTGGCCCTTCAGGCTCTAATGATGACAAAGTCTTAGCAGATCCTGATCATGCCACTTACTGTATTGCAGGACCAAGCCAAACCACTGTTGGTGGCGCTTCAATCGCTTGGGACTACAGCGAAGCCGGTGTTATGACCGCTTCTTCACGCAATGATTTAAAAGCAGTCAGCCCAGACCTCGCCACATCATTGAAAGACGTTGAGTTATCTTCTCTTTACATGATTAAGGACGTCGTAATTGGTGCTACCGCTGCTGGCTACAACAAAGTTGCCCGTTTGGAAAATGGCGACTTAGTGATGGCTGATGGCGCTTTAACCATCAAGGCTGTCTCCATCGTTTATGATGCAGAAGATGATGTCTATTCCGTCGATGAATGGTTACCATCCCCTGAGCATTACGGTGAGACCTTAACTCCAGATCTCTATTGGGCTCCAGGCCACAACGCCACTCCAGATGAAGATGGATTAGACCATAACTCTGATGCCGTCGTCGTCGGTGGTGCTGGTACTTACACCCTCGTCTTAGCTAGATACGCTGCTGTCAACGAAGCTGGTTCTACTCTTGGTATCGGCCTTGTTCAACAAGAAGCCAATCCAGATGGACAACAAGTTACTGCTATCGTTCCTGAAGCTCTCACTTCTTTAGGCGTCATCGGAAGCTTTGCTGCTTCCAGCGGTTGGACTGTTGAAGTCCCACTAGTCAAGAATAATGAAAACGTTTGGGAAGGATCCATCGAAGCTGCTGCTAATGATGAATTCAAAGTCCGCGCTAATGGCGCTTGGACCTATGCTTGGGGCTTCTCTGCTGTCACTTCCACAACCGAAGGCATCGTTGTTGATGCAAGCGGAAACATCAAGGCTGTCGCTGCTGGAACATACTCCATCTCTATCGTTGCTCCAGCCGAAATTAGCGTTGCTTCCAGCGCTTTGACTTCATTCGAAATCGCTTTTGAAGCCGCTGCCGTCAACCCACTCGCTGCTGTTTACGAAGCCGATATCGGTGCTGCCGTTGAATTCGATGGCATCTACCTTGGCAAATACGGAACTCTCGCCAGCGATGTTTACGTTGGAAATGGCGATCTCGCTGTCGACGTTTACAACTATGCTGGTGTCACTCTTCCAGAAGGCATCGCCGTTGGTGACAAAGTCCACGTCGTCGGTGTCGCTGCTGCCTATAAAGGTTTAGTCGAAGTTACTCCTACTACTATTACCTTAGCTCCAGAAGCCGTCGTCGCTGAAGTTACTACAGTCGCTTTAACTGGCACTTGGGGCAAATTAATGCTCAGCCGTCCAGCCACTGTTACCGGAACTGTCAAAGCAGTTGTCGCTATCACTGGCACCGCTAACGTTACCGCCGTCGTCACTGTCGGAACCGTTGATATTAACGTTTACATTAAGAAGAGTGCTGGCTTAGACTATGTGGCATTAAACACCGCTTTTGCTACAGCCGGTGCCTCTATCTCCTTAAAAGGCAACGTCGCGATTTATGATGGTGCTGCCACTGTTGATTATGCCACTTCTACTGGCTATCAATTAGTCAACCCTTCAGTCGTTGTTGCATAATAGTTTTATCAAATCAACTAAGAGACGCTTCGGCGTCTCTTTTTTTTGTATTTTCTAATCTTTTTATATGATAAAATAAATACGGTAATGCGATGAAAAAGAAAAGTCTTGTCATTTCTTTGATTCTGTTCGTATTGGGACTATCTTCCTGTGGGCCTACTCCCTTAGAAGAGACTCCCGACGGTTATATTGATGTACTTCCAAGCACTTCTGAAAGCGCGATTATCTTGCATGCTTTCGACTGGTCTTTTTCGCAGATTGAAGAGAATTTATCGGCGATTGCCGAAGCGGGCTATAAGGTCGTGCAAACTTCCCCAGTTCAACAGCCAAAAGGCGGGGGCGGATCGTGGTGGAGCATGTATCAGCCTGTCAGTTTTTCCATCGCGGCGAACTCTCCTTTAGGCACGAAAGACGATTTGACTTCGCTTTGCGAAACAGCTGAGGCTTTCGGTATCGACATCATCTGCGATATCGTCTTTAACCACATGGCCACTGTCAGCAGTACCTCCGTAGAAAATGATGGCACGCCGACAGTGTCTCCCGAAGTCGCTGATTATGAATCTTATATTTATGAACATCGTAATGACAACGGCAGTTCTGCGACGTTCCATCACAACCCCAATGCTGCTGGATCAGGAGCGGTCACCCAAGTTTATAGCTATGGAAACCTGCCTGATTTGAACACCAGTAACGCGTACGTGCAGGGGCGTTGTCTTTCTTTATTAAAAGAATGCATTGATGTCGGAGTCGATGGCTTCCGCTTCGATGCCGCTAAGCATATTGAAACTCCCAATGATCCCCAATATTCGAGCGACTTTTGGCCGAATGTTCTCGGAGAAGCTCAAACCTACTATGAAGGTAAAAACAATGGCAAGAAATTGCTGGCTTATGGCGAGATATTAAATGAGCCAGATGGAGGTCGCTCCATCGATTTATACACTCCCTATATGAAAGTAACTGATAACAGTTACATCACTCGTGTTATCTCTGGCTCCAGCAAAGCTGATGCGGCGACAGTATTGAGCGCTGCCTATGGGAAAAATACCACTCCTGATCATCTCGTCTCTTGGGTAGAAAGCCATGATACCTATATTAATTCGACCAATCGCTCGGGAGAGATGCGCACCACCCAAAGATGGGCAGTCCTAGCTTCAAGAAAAGATTTGACCCCGCTATTTTTTGCTCGGCCAAACGACAGTTTAATTGTTGGCTCAGTCGGCTCATATCATTTTGAAAACAAGACTATCGCGGTCATCAATCGCTTCCATAATCGCTTCATCGGCTATGAAGAGTATCTTTCTGCTGAAGGATCTGTTTTTGTCAACGAAAGATACGATGAAAATATCGGTGGGGCAGTGGTGGTTGACTTCTCTTTAAAGGGGACAAAAACCGTCAATTTTTCTCACCTCCCGACAGGAGTTTATTACAATCAAATGAATGGCGAACCCATCACTGTCAAAAACAATAAAGCGCAAATTACTTTCGATAGCACCGGAATCGTCATCTTAACCATGTCTAAGCATCTCGCCCGTCCGACCATTGAGGTATCCACGCTCGCTGGCATTGATTTCGTGGGCTCTCTCGATGTCGATATCGAAGTCACTAATGCTGAGACTAGTTCTTATCAAATCAATAATGAGACCCCGGTAAATTTCACCGCTTCTGCTTCGATTACCTTAGGTGATATCGTCGATGAAAACGACCAAATCGCTCTCACAGTTCGAGCGATCAACGGAGAATTTACTATTACTAAAACTTTTGTCTATACTCGCATTACTTTAGTTGATGAAACAAAGTTTAATGTCGTTAACTTAAACAGCAGTTATTATACCGACTATGAACTCTACTATTGGGCATGGCCTCCGAGCGGCAGCGGATCAAGCATATGGTCCAAAAATTACACCATTCAAAGCGGTGTGCTGCTCATCGATTTTGCCGTTGGCACTAATTATGTTGGCTTCCTGCTAGCCATATTCCCGAAAGGCTATGTTATCACCAACCTCACTGCTTGGGATAGCAACGCTATCAAACAAACCGGAGACATTACTATCACCGATGGATTTTATAATGCAAGCAACTTTTAGGAGGTAAGCTTATGAAAAACAAACTTCTCGCTCTTCTCGCTGCCGCAGTTATGACAGTCAGCCTGGTGGCTTGCGGTGGGCAGGCCTATGGCCCCGATGAAGAAGATGTCGAATTGACTCTTCCTTCCTCGGTTACCGCTTTTGAACTCGACGACACTGATTATGATTCATTGACCGATGCGGAAACTGATACAATCAGAGTTTTCTATCGCCGCAACGACAACAATGAAACATATAGCAACTACGCCCGCTGGCGCATTTGGGCTTGGGATACCAACGGAGGGACGGGGTGGTGGTACGAATTCACCAAGTATAACGCCTATGGTGTTATCTGCGATATTCCTGTCTCCGCTGTCGCCGCCGATAAGACGAGCATTGATAACATCGGCATTGTCATCACCACTTGCCAATCGACCGGCGCGACTTGGGAAGGCACTTTTAGCAAGGATCCCGACACTGACTTGTTCGGTGAGATATCGGCTTCTAACCCCGGAGGAATCCAGAGGTTATATGCGAAGAGTAGCACCGCGAGATTGTTCTACACTCAATCCAGCGTCTTCATGTCGACCATCTCCACTGTTCGCTATGTCGACAAAAGAACCCTATATGTCCTCTTCGATACCAGCAAGGCCGATTTCAAGCTTTACGCTCCTCGTTTTGACATTAAAATCAACGGCGTCGCCGAGACAGCTTTCACGATGAAAGATGCCATCACAAAAAAGGTCGCTAATGTCATATTTGCTGAATGCAATCTCGTCTTTAAAAAAGACGTTTTGATACGCGATATCGTCGATGTTGGCTATAAATTTTCCGCCAACTTCACCGATCGAAGCGGCATGATATTGACGAAATACTTCGATACCGATGAATTCGTCAGTGAATATTCCTATACTGGCGATGATTTAGGCGTGAGTTTCGTCGGAAGCGAGACCATGCCTTCTGGCACGACCTTTAAGCTTTGGTCACCCGTCTCTTCGACTGTCACCCTCAATATTTATAATAGCGGTGATTATGTGGGCGATTTAACACCCGCCAATAGCTATTCCATGACCTTGGGTGAAAATGGCGTTTGGGCTCACACAGTCAACAGCGATCTATCCAATAAGTATTATACCTATACCGTCGTCAATTCGATGGGCACCAACGAAGTCGTCGACCCCTATGCTAAATCCGCTGGCCTCAATGGCAAGCGCGGCATGGTCGTCAACTTCGCGACCCTAAATGCAGGAATTACCGGATGGAATCTCGATACTCGCCCAGAATATGGCGAGAATGGCACCGATGCTTCCATCTATGAAATCCACGTCCGCGATATGACGATCAATCCCAATAGTGGTGTCTCAGCTGCCAACCGAGGCAAATTCCTCGGATTGGCGGAGACTGGCACGGTTTATCAGGAGGGCACTACAACGGTGACTACTGGTCTCGACCACATGCAAGAATTGGGAATTACCCATGTGCAAATTCAGCCTTTCTATGATTTCTCTAGCATCGATGAATCCACCCTGGATACCTCGATGGGAACAGACAACTATAACTGGGGCTACGATCCTCTCAACTACAACGCTTTAGAGGGCAGCTATTCTACTGACCCCAGCGATGGAGCGGTTCGCATCCGCGAATTTAAAGAGATGGTGATGGCTATGCATCAAGCTGGCATTAACATCAATATGGATGTCGTCTACAATCACACTGCATCCTTTGCAAACTCGAATTTTGAAAAGATCATGCCTTACTACTATCACCGCACGAAATCTGCTGGCGTTCCTTATAACGGCTCCGGCTGCGGCAACGAGATGGCCAGCGAGCGCTTCATGGTCAATAAATTCGTCCGCGAATCCTGCAAATTCTGGATCGATGAATATCATCTCTCTGGCTTCCGCTTTGACCTGATGGGTTTGATGGACAATCAAATCATGATTGACATCTATCAAGACTGCTCAGCTTTATATGATGACATCTTAATTTATGGCGAGCCATGGACTGGCGGAACTTCCAAGCTAAAAGGCGGGACTTCCAGCACGGCTTTATTGTCGCAGCAAACCGTCCAATCCAGCCTCGCTCAATCATACTTTGCTGGTGCTGGCAACTATGTTGGCGCCTTCAATGACGTGATTAGAAACGCTGTCAGAGGCGACAATGCTCCAGGTCTTGGATGGGTGGGTGGATTAAATGGCAACGCGTCTTCAATCTTGCCGGGAATTGAGGGTGTCTTCAGCAGCAGTTTGAAAACCATTGAACCTGAGCAAGTATTAAATTATGTCTCTTGCCACGATAACTACACTTTATACGATCAGTTGATTCAAAAAGTCAGCAATTCTCGAAACTTCCCCGATGTCTACTCTCAATCAGAGATGGTGGTCTTCACCGCTCAGGGCGTCCCCTTCATGCAAGAGGGCGAGGACTTCATGAGAACTAAAGCCTATATCGATGGAGATAAGACAAAATACTCTGGCAACTCCTATAATGTCGGCGATTTGATCAACAATATGGATTATGCTTTAAAGCTCGACAATCTCTCGATGTTCGAGTGGTTTAAGGATTTGATTGCGTTCCGAAAAGCGACTTCTCAATTGACTCTTTCTACCCGCGCAGCCATAAATTCCGCTATCTCCGGATTATCGGCTAATGCTACCAGCGGATTAATCTCCTATCATTTGACCACTGCGGATGGAGGATTATATGTTCTCCACGCTTTGAACAACGGCACGATTCCTCTCGGATCAAACTATCAATTATTATTCTCGAATAATAGCAGCCTTGTCCCAGGAACAAACTATTCCTCGATTCAGCTGTCTGCTAATAACTCCGTGGTCTTAAAGAAAGTATAGAGCTATGAAAAAGCAAAAGTTGAGAACCTATCCCATTCGCGGTCTGCTCATCTTTTTGCTTTTAGATATTGTCCTTTCTTTGGCCGCTCTCGGCTATTTCATCTGGGACCGCTCGACTCTACTAATATCGATTCTCGTCTATATTTTCTGCGGATTATTCGCGCTTATCGGCCTCATCGTCCTAGCTGATCAGCTCTTTCATTACGTCGAAGTGAAAGACAACCGATTGATCAACCACATCTTTTGGAATAAAAAAGTTTTGCCCTTTGAAAAGATTCATAAGGTGATGCTGGTCGATGAAATGTATCTAATCTATTCAAAGAAAAAGCGCTTCTGTATCATGCCTTCTCACATCCGCGGAAGCAACGAAATAATCCTCTATTTAGAAAGTCACGGAATCTCTCTTTCCCAAAAGGAAGATGAGCAATAACCCTTTTATTTACGCGAAAACAAGTTAAAATAAAGATTAGTAACAAACGCTAATCCATAGGAGGCTATATGGCAAATTTAAGACTTAGTCACATCTACAAGGTTTATGACAATGGTCACAAGGCGGTTAACGATTTTAACATCGACATTCAAGACAAGGAATTCATCGTTTTCGTCGGCCCTTCTGGCTGTGGCAAATCAACCACTTTGCGCATGATTGCTGGTCTCGAACAGATCACCGCTGGAGACTTATTTATCGAGGACACTTTGGTCAACGATATGGAACCCAAAGACCGCGATATCGCCATGGTCTTCCAAAACTATGCTCTATACCCTCACATGACTGTCTATGAAAATATGGCTTTTGGTCTAAAGAACCGCCGTGTCTCCAAAGAAGTCATCCATCAAAAAGTGATGGAAGCGGCGAAGATTTTGGACATTGAAGATTACCTCGACCGCAAGCCTAAAGCGATGTCTGGTGGCCAGCGCCAACGCGTGGCTCTCGGAAGAGCCATCGTCCGCGATCCAAAAGTATTCCTGCTCGATGAGCCATTGAGCAACCTCGACGCCAAACTCCGCGCTCAGATGAGAACGGAGATCACGAAGCTCCACAAGAAATTAGCGACTACTTTTATCTATGTCACTCACGACCAAGTCGAAGCGATGACCATGGGCACTCGCATCGTGGTCATGAAGCTCGGCTATGTCCAGCAAATCGATACTCCAATGAACTTGTACAACAAGCCATACAATAAATTCGTCGCCGGATTCATCGGCACTCCGCAGATGAACTTCTTCGATGTCACTCTCAATCGCCACGGCGACATGGTCACGATGAAATTCGTCGATGAGAGCTTCATTGAATTGCCATTTGAAAAGGTCAGCAAAGTCCATGATAGCTACATCCATGGTGATGTTCCAGTCACTCTTGGCATCCGCCCCGAGCATATCAAAATCAGCAAGAAGCCCACTGGCTTAAAATGCCAAGTCAACGCAGTTGAGCACCTCGGCAATGAATGCATTGTCTACGGCGAGATCGGATCGGGAAGCAAAGACTTCACCTTGAAAGATGTCGGCAAAAACATCACCGTCAAGACCATTGAAGGCACTCCGATTGAGGTGGGCCACGTCATCGATTTAGCCATCGACCCCGACAAGATTCACTTCTTCAATAAAGAGACTGAGATTACTCTCATGAGCCCCATTCCTGACTTCACTCTCGCTAAAGCGATGGTCGAAAATAAAAAAATGGAAGTATTCTCCCAAAAAGTCGCGCTTCCAGAAGCATTCGCTGAAGCTCTCAAGGGAGCAAAGGATTTCTCCTTGGAAATCCCCCCCGAAGCTGTTGTTCCCGGCAAAGATTTCCACCTCAAAGTTCACATGGTGGAAGAAGTGGAAAATCAGCACCTCGCCTATCTAGAATACGGCGACCGCTATCTCTTCGCTCTCGTCGACTCAAGCATTCAAGCTGGCGATGACTATCATTTCTCCCTCTTGAATGACAAAGTCGAACTAGTGGTGGGAGAAGAAGTGATTCTCACACCCGTCAAAAAGCAAGAATCTCTCTTCGGCACTTTCAGCAAGCAAGAAGTTCGCGAGAATCGCGAGCGCGTCCTGAACTTCTTCTATCATGTCGATTCCGTGCGCATCCCCGCACCCCAAAGCAATGGCTTCAAGATCAACGCCGTCGAAGGCAACGATGCCTACAAGAAAAAATACCATTATGTATTCGACCGCAAAGCCGTTCGCTTGCTGCCAGAAGGTGGCATCCTCGCGACCGTCTCAAAAATTGTCGATTATGGCAATCAAAAATACGCTTTGTTAGACATCGCTGGGCAACCTTTGCTCATCGAAGTAGATGCTGAATTTAACCAGCCCTCCGTCAATATTTGGATCGATAGCGACAACATCGAAGTCTGGCAAGCTGAGATCGACATGCGCATCTGCTAAATTTCACAAAAATTAATTAAAGAGATGGGTAGAAATATCCATCTTTTGTTTTATAATATTAATATGGCGAGCAACATAATACCCAGCGAATCAGCCAATCAGAGCAATCAACCCTTCTCAACTAACGCCAAGCCTCATTTCATGCAGCGCTTCGCCGGTGGATTGATCGATATATGCATTATCTTTCTCTTCTATTGGCTCTGCTACTTTTTCTGTATGAACACTCCGATTTCGCATGATTTCAAAGATTATCAGCATCAGATTACCGAGATCGAAGACATGACTAAACTCGACACTGGATATGGCGAAAAAATCCTCATCACTGCTGAGAATGGCTCCGACTATCTTGGCTATCAAAAATACATCGACGAAGAGCAGCACATCTACGTCGTAAAAATCATCGCCAATCCGACTGAGGAAATACGGGACTCCTACATTCAGAGCATCAAAGCCAATGAAGCATACAGCAATTTGACTTTCGATAAGGATCTTATCAATTATGGAATTAATGTTTTATGCGGGACTTTCACACTCGGCATTTTTCTATTAGCGGTACCGCTGATGAATCAGCGGCGAGCGACCATCGGTCAGCTCTTCGCTGAAGAGCAGCTCTTTGCCACGCGGTATGAGTCGCGCGCTCTTTGGTATCAGGTTTTGTTCCGCTATTTATTCATCTTGATCATCTGTGGCTGCTTGCCATTTCTATTCTTTGGCCTATACACTTTCTTCATTGTCCCAGTGGTCTTTTTAGTCATCGCTTCCCTCACCAAAAGCGGCAGGACTTTGCACGATTTAATCACTGGCACAAAAGTGATCGATAAAAAAACCTTCACCCCTCTAGTGGCAGACGATGATTTCTCTGAATAAATGTACATTTATTCTCAAATAATTACATTTTGCTCTCCCGCGCAACATGTATGCGCGTTTTAGAGTTGTTTTTTTATTCCAACAAAAATATACTAATTATGAACCTTCATCATATGAAGGAACAAATATAGGAGATAATTATGAAGTCAAAGAAGCTTTTGATTACTGCGCTCCTTCTCGCTGGCATAACTTTACCTTTAGTAAGTTGTGGCGAGAGCAAAGTGATCACCCTCTGGGTCGGCGAAGAGTCCGCCGAATTTTATCAAACGATTTGCAATGAGTATGTCGAATCTCATCCAGATTTCAAGTACAGCATTGACGTAACTGGTGTTGATACTGGCACGGTTGGTGGCGCGATGGCTACTGATAACACGGCCTGTGCTGATATCATCGTCACCGCTCACGACAACATTGGCAAGCTCGTCGAAAAAGGCTTAGCATATCCTTACACTGACGAGAGTCTCATCGCTCAAGTCACCGCTGATAACCCCGCCTCCTTCTTGGATGTTGTCTATTCTAACTACGGTGGCACGAGAAGTCTCTATGGTGTCCCCTTTATCTCTCAAGCTCTAATGCTCTATTACAACAAGCAATATGTCACCCCTGAACAAGCGACAACCTTTGAAGGTTTGATGTCCGCCGCCGCGGCTAAGAGCACCAAGACCAAGGCTTTCTCAGTGGTCGGAACCGATGGTTTCAACTACTCATTCAACCTTTTAGCGGTCAACGCTTCCAATAAATACACCTCATTAAAAATATACAAAAACCTCGAAAAGAATAACTGCTATGCCCAAGGCGATGATGAAGTCGCTAGCTTAAGATGGGCACAGCGCGTCTTCAATAACGACAATGGCGGGTTGTTCCCTACCGATAGCAACTGGGCCGTCAACATCGCCAATGGCGCAACATTAAGTATCATCGGTGGTGCTTGGCACTACCAAGCCTTCACCGCAGCTATCGGCAAGACCAATACTGGAATTACTCTAATTCCTACCTATACGCTCTCCGCTAGCGATGTCGAGGGGTTAAGCGCTGTTTCCGAAGGAACAGTGATGCAAGGTGGAACCTTCGCCGACTGCAAATGCTTGATGATGAACTTTGCGGCCAGCACCAAAAAGTACGCTTACATGCAAGAGATCGTCTCTTATCTCTCTAGCAAAGAAGTCCAATTGCAGTCCTTTATCGAATGCGCTAACGTCCCCGCCTATGCTGGCGCGGCTGACGATATCGCGGAAATCCAAGATCAAGTGGATCCCACTGTCTACGATTTAGCTGTCGCTCAGACTTCCATGGCTGAATTTGGTATCCCACAACCATTTGTGACTGGTACCCTCAATACTTATTACTATTCTAAGACCGCTCCTGATTTCTATAGAAACGCCGTGATTAATGATGCTGGCGCTTTCTCAACTCTCACTAAGATTAGAGAAACTCTCTATAAAATGGAGTACATTTGGCAAAAAGGCAAAGTCCCAGAAACCATTCCGGAAGACTTACCTGTCGATGTCCTGTAATTATCTAACTTTATTTATCGCCAATAATCATTGGCAAGAAAGGAGATAATGCATGGCTGATGTCCAAAAACCATCCCTTGAAAATGGGAAAGAAAAAAAGAATGTCTTTCTTGTCGCTTGCAAAGCAGTAGGACATTTCTTAACTAGCATCGGTAAAAGCATTGGCTCATTCCTTAAAAAGCTCGGTTTGAAAATCGGACGAGCTTTTAAGAATTTGTGGCAGATTTTTGTCGATGGAAGCATCGGAACAAAACTATCATTTTTCTTCTGCGGATCAGGAAATTTATATCACAAGCAATTTTTTAAAGGATTTCTTTATCTCATCTTCCAAATTGCTTTTATTCTCTTCATGGTCTTGTGTCCCGAGATTAACAATACCCCTTATGGATGGAAGGCTCTCCGCAACTTGGCCTTAATGGGAAATCCTGAATCCTATGTGATTTTCCGGCCTGGAGAACTTCCCATTAAAGTCGAAAAAGACGATTCCAAACTATTGCTTTTGTTCGGCTTAGTGACCATCGCAGTGGTCATCCTCTACATCATCGTTTGGTTTTCCAATATTAAGAGCTCCTACAAGAGCGATCAAGATGTCAAAGCTGGCCGCAAGCCGACCTCCTTTAAGCAAGACATGTCTTCCTTGCTCGACAATCGATTCCATTTCATGATGCTGACTCCCACCGCGATTGCGGCTCTCATCTTTACCGTCATTCCGACCATCTTTATGATTTGCATGGCGTTTACCACTTATAACGATTTTGATATGAACGCCGCTCTCGATCCATATTATAAGAATCTATTCCACTGGAATGGGCTCACCAACTTCCTCGATATCTTTGAGGGAAGCACAACCTTAGGGCGAGAGATTGGCGCGCGCTTCTTCCCAGTTTTGGGTTGGACCATGGTGTGGGCCGTGTTCGCGACTTTCACCTGCTATTTTGGCGGTATTCTTCTCGCCATTCTTATCAATAAGAAAGGCATTCGCTTCAAAAAAGTATTTCGCACGGTCTTCATTTTGACCATCGCGATTCCGCAATTTATTTCGCTTCTCGCCATGAGAAACATCTTGAGCGGTCAAGGACCAGTCAATCAAATCCTCCAGAATTTGGGATGGATAGATTCGGCGATTGGCTTCTTAGGCAATAATACTTCCGGAGATAACCCTTATCTCGCTAAGTTCATGGTTATTCTTATCAACATGTGGCTAGGTATTCCTTACACCATGCTGATGACATCCGGCATCTTGATGAATATTCCTTCCGACTTATACGAAGCCGCGAGGGTGGATGGCGCGACGAAGACTAAAATGCTCTTCAAAATCACCTTCCCCTACATCATTTTCGTCACGACGCCTTATTTGATTTCTTCCTTCATTGGAAACATCAACTCATTTAACACCATCTTCCTTTTGACTGGTGGTGGACCAAACGTGGTCGGTGGCACCTATGTCGCTGGTGAAACCGACTTGCTCGTCACATGGCTATATAAGCTGACGATCACCAATGGCGAATACAATACCGGCGCGGTGATCGGCATCTTTACCTTCTTGATTACCGCGACGATTACCCTCATTACTTATCGCCGAAGCAAGGCTTACAAAGAGGAGGATACTTTCCAATGATGCAATCAAAGAAAAAGTTCAATGGTTTTCATTTAACTCAAAGAGCAAATAATATCCTCTCTCGCACACTCTCATATCTCGGGCTCGTCATGCTTTCTTTGGTATGGATTATCCCTATTTTGTGGATCGTCCTTTCCGCTTTTAGAACTGAGACTAACGTCGATGGCGATCTCATCGGCATCGTCGTGAGCAACTATTTCCCCACGAAATTAGGCTTTGACAATTTCATTAATCTATTCACTAACAGCTTCTATGGGGTCAAAGGTGCTTTCCCAATGTGGATGCTTAACACATTAATTGTCGCTGTCGTCTCTTGCGTAGTTTCCACCTTCCTAGTTCTATCGGTGGCTTACTGCATGTCCAAGCTCCGCTTCAAAATGCGAAAAGCTTGGATGAATCTCACAATGATTCTCGGCTTATTCCCGGGCTTCATGTCGATGATTGCCGTCTATTTCTTGCTCAAATCCATCGGCTTAGCGGGCAATACCGCTGAATCCGCTTATCTGAATATTCTCGGCTTGATTCTCGCCTATTCCGCTGGCGCGGGCATGGGCTTCCAAGTCGCGAAAGGATTCTTCGATGTTCTGCCTACTTCTCTTGTAGAATCAGCCAAGCTCGATGGCTGCTCCAATTTTAGAATCTTCTTAAAGATTATTTTACCGATGTCTAAACCCATCATCATCTATACCGCCTTGATGAGTTTCACTGGACCGTGGATGGACTTCATCTTTGCCAAAGTTATCATCGGGCAAGGCGCGCCTGAATGCTGGACCGTTTCCGTGGGTCTTTACTCACTGCTATTTGGGCCACAATCGGATGCTAACTTGTTCACCCAATTCGCGGCTGGATGCGTCTGCATTGGCATTCCAATTGTCGGATTATTTATGTTCCTCCAAAAATACTATGTGGAAGGGGTTACCGCTGGCGCGGTGAAAGGTTAGAGGTGGATATATGCATACTGCTTTAACTCCCTGGAAGATTTGCCGCTACGCCATCTTCGGTGCCATCGGATCTATCGGCCTATTCTTGGCCAGTATTCTGACTCCCTTTTACTCATACACTTACCTTTTCCAAGGCAACACGATGACCTTCGTGGAAATCGTCAAGGCTAACTCGACGCTTTTATTTCCTTTTATCGGATTGATATGTGCCATCTTATTTTTGATTGCTAGCTTGGTTTTGATGATGGTTTTACCCAATCAAAAAGTATCGCAAACCATCTCCTCAACATTAACCTTTGTTTCCGCTTTTATTTCGCTGGCCGTCTTCATTATCTCGATCTGCAGATTATGGGTTGTTCCCTATGAATTCTCCTATTCAGCAGCCCAGAGTTTACTAGTGGGATATATTCTTTATATTGTTTTCACTGTCTATCACGGTGTCTTGTCTTGCTATGTGCTAGCACTAAATGGAAAGTAGGAGATCGATATGAAAATTAAGCCTTATTTAAGAATCCTGCCTCTCTCCCTTGTCGCCCTTATTGCTGGCTGCAGCTACGGCGGAACCGCCGTCATCGCCCACGCCGATTTCGTGAGTTTTTATCAAGACGAGAAACTGAATTTACAGAACAGCAAAACCTTTGCGGTCGGCGACATTATCTCCCTTAACTCATCTCTCATTGATGGTGATGAGAATCATGTTACTGAGTCCTTTAATCTTTCGACTGGATCGTATTCTCGCTGGGCTAGCGAGCATAAAGGCAGCCCTTTAAGCTTTGCTTATGTTAAAGATGTCAAAGATGCTAGCAAGGTGCAGATAGAGAGCAAGAAGTACTCTTCTATCCTCAGCTTTAACTCCACCAAAATTGCCGATGATGAATCCGAAGGCAAAAACGTTACCACTGCGGATATAAACACTTTCGTCTATAAGATTGATGATATCCACGGAACGGAAGAAAATTTTGACAAGCGTAATTTTGTCGATCGAACCGATTCCTACGAAGTGTCTTACTATAGCGAGGATTACGGGAAAACCGTTAAAACAACGACAAAAACTTGGTCCTCTATCGTCAACACACTCTCGCTAAACTATACATATAACGAGTCCACTGATATCACGAAGACTGATAAAGTTGAGCAGAACTACTCCTTTACGTACGTGGAGATTATTGATGGTTTAGATGTCGAAACCAGCTTAACCTATTCATTTAGCTCTGTAACCAGCACTAGAGAAGAAGTTCTCGATGATCTAGGCCATGTTATCAGCGGCGATAAAACCATCATCACGACTAGCGAGGCGACAACGATGACTGACAA
>DAOPYW010000003.1:14826-22464 GCA_035353055.1 Bacilli bacterium | reverse complement strand
TTTCCTCGCCGACTTGACCATTTTTTATGATAATCTTTTCTTCGATTTTGAAACTTATCTCAATGGCGCTATTGAGAACGAAGAGATCGTAAAGGAAGGATTGACTTATCAATATCGTTCCTTATTATCAAGCGATGCGAATAGCTATGAGATTATGCAGTATACTTTTGTCAAGCCAACTGACGAAAGCAAAAACGCTTATCTCTCGGATGTTTCCTATCTGCTATTTGACAGCGCTTCGGACAGCAGTGTCTTGCTCGCCCGTGTCTCTATCGTCTATTAATCTCCATATTTTCATCACTTAAAAAGGAAACGGCAAAGTTTCCTTTTTTCTTTTTTTGACAAAATTATTCTCCTATATACTTATTATTTCTGCTTATTTCCGGATTGAACAAATGAAAAACTTGTGCGATATAGTTAAACTATATAAACTATACTTGTTCGCATAAGCAAACAGGAAAATATAATATGGCATATGGTTTACTCTACGATTTCTTAATGGGACAATGCATCGAAGCTCACAATTATTTTGGCGCCCATTTTTCTGAAGATGCTTCTGGGCGTCCAGGTGTCACCTTTCGTCTATATGTTCCTTCCGCTAATGACGTGAGCGTCATCGGGGAATGGAATGGCTGGAATTGCGATGCTCACAAGATGAAAAAAATCGATGATAGCGGAGTCTGGGAGATTTTCATTCCTTCTCTGTCAAATTATCAAACATATAAATATCATTTTCTAAACGCGAAGGGAAAATATGTCGACAAAGCTGATCCCTTTGCTTTTTATAGCGAGAATCGCCCGAACACTTGCAGCAAGCTATTTGATACCCGCAATTTCGCGTGGCATGACGATATCTGGCTAAAAAAGCGAAATCGCAATTTTGATCAACCGATGTCCATCTATGAGATGCACTTAGGATCATGGGTCGGAAAAACTAGCGATGGTCATACTTTATCTTATGAAGAGATCGCTGATCATTTAATTCCTTACATTCTCTCTAATGGATTTACCCATGTAGAGTTTATGCCTTTAGTTCAATACCCCTTTGATGGAAGTTGGGGATATCAAGCTACCGGATTTTTCTCGGTCGATGCTCGATATGGCAATCCCTTCCAATTGATGAGCTTAGTTGACCGCTTGCATCAAGCGGGCATCGGAACGATATTAGACTTCGCTCCTGTCCATTTTGCCAAGGATAAGTGGTCTTTAGCGGAGTTTGATGGCACAAAACTATATGAATATTCCAATAAATGGCGGGTTTCCCCTTGGGGCTCTCTCCAATTTGATCTCGGCAAAGACCCTGTCCGCAGTTTCTTGATGAGCGCGATTAATTACTTCGTCGACTTCTTCCATTTCGATGGCATTCGCGTCGATGCGGTCAGCAACATCATTTACTTCAATGGTGATTCCTCTATTGGCATCAATGAAGGGGCGGTCGAATTCATCAAGCGATTGAATGCAAAGATGCACATCGCTCACGATTCCGTGATGATGATTGCTGAAGATAGCACCGCCTTTGCGGGAACGACTAAACCGACCGAACAAGGCGGCTTAGGCTTCGATTACAAATGGGACCTCGGATGGATGAATGACACCCTCAAATACTATTCAAAAGACCCAATTTATAAAAAGTATGATCATCACAAACTAACTTTTTCAATGGCTTATTTCTACAGCGACAATTTCCTGCTCCCACTCTCTCACGACGAAGTCGTCCACGGAAAAGGGACCATCATCAACAAGATGTGGGGCGATTACGAGCAAAAGTTCGCGCTAGTCCGCAACTTATATACCTATCAATTTGCTCACCCCGGCAAAAAGCTCAACTTCATGGGCAATGAACTAGCGAGCTTTGACGAATGGGATGAGGGCAAATCTCTGCCCTGGAATCTAAAGACATTTCCAAAGCACGATTCTGTCTCTCGCTTAGTCCGCGATCTCAACCGCATCTATCAAGCGGAGAAGCCAATGTACTATCAAGAGCACAATCCTGAGCATTTCCGCTGGCTGATGGTGGATAATGCTGATCAGTCCGTCTTTGCTTTCCAAAGAAAAGTCGGCGATGATTGCTTGGTTTTTGTCTTTAACATGACGACCAACTTCTACGATTCGATTCGTTTGCCTTTCCTCGAAAAAGGAACTTACGAAGAGATTTTCAATTCTGACAAAGATGTTTATGGTGGCTGGGGCCAATATAACGGATTGCCTTTATCGACGGGTGAAGGCAGTTTTGAAGGGCTTCCCTATCACCTAGATATAAAACTTGCTTGCCTGGGGGCATGCATCTTTAAAAAAATAAAGAAATGAGGTAAATAATATGGCACCAAATATTATGTTTGAATCAAAACAAGAGTTTAAAAAAGAATATGAGCGCCGTCTATTAGAAACTTATGGCGTCACCGTAAAAGAGAGTCACATCTCAGAAAAATACACCGTTCTCGGTGAGATGGTCCGAGACTACGCTAACGTCGACTGGTCACAGACCCGCCGCGAATCCACACAAAAAGATGAGAAAGCTTTGATCTATTTCTCCATGGAATTTCTCATCGGTCGCCTCTTAGTCAACAATATGCAGAATATGGGCATCTATGAGGTCGCTAAAGAGGGATTAGCGGATTTAGGCATCGATATTCATGAATTAGAGGATAGAGAAGCTGATGCCGGTTTAGGCAATGGTGGTCTCGGCCGTTTAGCGGCCTGCTTCCTCGATTCCATCGCTTCGCTTGGCTATCTAGGCCACGGCAACTGCATCCGCTATCAATATGGCTTCTTCAAACAAAAAATTGTCGATGGCAAGCAGAGAGAATTCCCTGATCAATGGTTAACAAATGGAAACGTCTGGGAAATCAGGCGCCCAAAATATGGCGTGGCCGTCAAATTCTATGGCTCGCCAGAAACTTATTTAAAACCCGATGGTGGATACGGCATTCGCACGGTCAACGCGCTAGTTGTTCGCGCCGTGCCATATGATATTCCCGTGGTGGGCTATCGCAATCACGTAGTGAACAGTTTGAGACTATGGAATGCGGAACCCAGCAATGACAACCTGCCCACCGATATGTCTTTCGAACAATATCTCGATACTTTGGAAGAATTGACCCATGGTCTCTATCCTGATGATTCCACCGAGAACGGCAGAATCTTGAGATTGCGCCAGCAATACTTCCTTGTTTCCTCAGGCATTCAAGCCACTTTGCAGAGCTTTTTCCGCCATCACGGAACCTTGAAAGGAATTCACAATTCATATACCTTCCAATTGAATGATACCCATCCGATTCTCGCCATACCCGAAATGATGCGCGTGATGATGGATGAATACAATATGGGCTGGGATGAGTCTTGGGAAGAAGTCAGTCAATCGATGGCCTTCACCAATCACACCGTCATGCCTGAAGCTTTGGAAAAATGGCCTGTGAACTATGTTCAAAATCTCATTCCTCGCTGCTTTATGATTATTGAAGAGATTAATCGCCGCTTTAATTTAGAGATGCAAAATAATGATGTCACTGAAGGCGCAAAATGGGCCATGAACATCATCAAAGATGGACAAATCCATATGACCAATCTCGCTATCTACACTTGCTATAGCGTCAATGGAGTGGCTGCCTTGCATACCAAAATTCTCGAGACGATGACCTTTAAAGATTTCTATCATTACATGCCCGAAAAGTTCAATAACAAAACTAATGGTGTCACGCATCGTCGATGGCTTTTATATTCCAACCCCGACCTCGCTAAATTGATCACCAGCAATATCGGAAGCTCCTGGATTCTAAATATGGAAAGAATCAAAGATTTCGAGAAGTTTGCCGATGATGAAAAAGTCTTGAGTGCTCTATCTGCTATCAAATTAGAAAACAAGAAAAAACTCGCTAAATATGTCAAAAACAATTTGAACATTGATATTGATGTGAACTCTATCTTTGACGTTCAAATTAAGCGTTTGCACGCTTACAAGCGTCAATTGCTCAATATTTTCCACATCATATATCTCTATCAAAGGATGAAAGCGGATCCCAACTTCCGCATCGTTCCTCATACCTATTTCTTTGGCGCAAAAGCGGCCCCAAGTTATGAGCTAGCAAAGAAAATTATCGAGCTCATTATCGCCGTCAGCAAAACCATCAATGAAGATGAAGAGACCAATAAGTACTTAAAAGTGGTGTTCATCGAGAACTACGGTGTTTCATTAGCAGAGCTAATCATTCCTGCCGCCGATGTCAGCGAGCAGATCTCTACCGCTGGAAAAGAAGCCAGCGGTACCTCGAATATGAAATTCATGATGAACGGCGCAATCACGCTTGGCACCATGGATGGAGCCAATATTGAAATCGTGCAAAAAGCCGGAGCAGAGAATGCGGTTATATTTGGCTTAGTGACCGATGAAGTCGAAGAGCTATATCGCCAGGGAACCTATAATCCTTGGGATATGTACAATAGCGATGCCCGAATCAAGAGTATCATCGATTCGTTAAGCTATGCGGAATGGGCTAAATACAAGCCGAATCGCTATCGCTTAATCTTTGATGAAATCATGAATCGCAACGATCAATACCTCGTCTTGAAAGACTTTGATGCTTATGTGAAGGCTCAAGAAAAGATCAGCGCCTTATACAAGAATCAAAAGTGCTGGGCCAAGATGTGCTTGATGAATATCGCCAATAGTGGTTTCTTCTCTTCTGATCGCACGATCGAGCAATATGCCACCGAAGTTTGGCATCTTAAAAAGGTGAAATAGTTTCGATGAGTAAGATGATGCTCGCCGAGCTATTTGCCGCTCAAAGAAAGCTCGACGAAGAAATTGCCGTCAATCATGGCATCTCTTATGCCACAACCAGGGAGAAGAGAACCCTCGCCCTTTTAGTGGAAGTCGGAGAGCTAGCCAATGCCACGAGATGCTTTAAATATTGGTCCAATAAGAATGGAGAATCGCACGAACGCATCCTCGATGAGTATGCGGATGGCCTGCATTTTTTCCTGTCGCTTGGCATCGATATCAATTCCAAAAAAGCTTGCTACAATCTAACAAAACACAAAGATAATTTGTCGGAACAATTCCTTTTGATTTATCAAAATATCAGCCGCTTCATGAAAAAGTCCGATGACTTAAGCTATCAGAGAGCGTTTCAAAGTTTTCTCAATCTCATCCCTTTATTAGGCTTTAGATTTTCTACCATCGAAAAAGCTTATTTTAAAAAACTTGGCGAGAATTACCAACGCCAAGCTCATAATTATTAATCGACTATATTTATCTAGTTTCTTGCAAGAAGGCTTCGATGTCATTTTCCGAAATGACGCGGATGCCTTTTCTTTTTAATAGTTCAGCTGTCATTCCTGATCCGGGAATCAAGCGATTGGAGAAGCTTCCATCATAGATTTGATTGACGCCGCAAGAAGGGCTGTTTTCTTTGAGAATGGTGATGTGAATGCCGAGATATCGACAAATATTTAAAGCTAATTCCGCCCCCTTAGCGAATTGTCTGGTAACATTGTGGCCAGTTTTAGAGACTACTAGATCTCTCTTTCTTTCGCTGGGATCGCGAGGGATGGATAATCCACCTTCGACCTCAGGGCAAAAAGGAACCAACTCATATTTTTGGAGCAATTCCTTAATGAGAGGATTGTAGTTATTCTTGCCGTCATAACGGCAACGTTCGCCCGCTAAACATGCGGAGATTAATATTTTTTCCATATTTCCTTCATAATTCTATATGTCTTACTTCCTATATTCAAGGTATAATAACGCCATGACAAAACAATTCAATTATATCTATAAAGGAAATGAATACCTCGTCAATATTCAGTACAAGCATAATCATTGCATTTCCTACCATTTTCGCGATGGTGGTTTTCTTATCTATTGCCCCTTGTTCACTGCTCAAAATCGCATCGTTGAAGGGCTAGACAAGTTCGCGGTGAAACTAATCGATGAAAATCCTCACGTCTTAGGGAAAGGCGATGATTTTATTTATTTGCTCGGGCAGAAAATCGAGCTCCAAAGCAGCGGTGAAATCCTCTTTGGAGATGGGACAATTATACCCTACAAAGACCAAAAACAACTAGATATAAGACTCCGCCAATGGTTCCTGAAAGTAATGAGCAAAAGAACGCGATTTTACGAAGCGCAAATGGGATTAGCAAATAACAATATTAAGCTGAGAAAAATGTCCACTCGCTATGGATCTAATTCTCTGGGAAATCACTCGATTACCTATTCCACAGTCCTTATGCATTACTCACTCGATGTTCTCGATGCCATCATTATTCACGAGCTAGCCCATTGCCTAGTTTCTGGACATGGGCCAAAATTCTACAATTTAGTCTATCATTATTGCCCGAATTATAAGGCGCTCCATCAGCGGTTGAGAAAGGGAAAATTCCATGATTAAAACCATCACTTCGCGCGAGAACGCAAAAATCAAATATGCGCATTACCTGAAGACCAGCAAAGGCCGCAAAGAAAAGAACTCATTTTTAGGTGAGGGAAAGAAGTGCTTAGAGCTAGCATTAGAATCCCGTTTAGTCACCGATGTTTTTACTCTCGAAGAAATACCAAATATCCCCGAGGAAGTAAATCAATATCTCGTCACCCCTGAAATCATCGATAAAATAGCGTTTTCCGCCCATCCTGAAGGCGTTGTGTTTATTTCTCGCTTTCTACCAGCGAAAAAGCCAAACGTTATCGAGAGGGGTATTTTTCTCGATGATATTGCTGATCCTGGAAATATGGGCACGATTATACGCACCGCGCTCGCGTTAAATTACGACGCGGTGATACTCGGCGAAGGGTGCGTGAGCATCTATAACGAGAAAGTCGTTTCAGCGAGCAAAGGAGCTATCTTTCTCATTCCGATCTTCGAAGATGAAATAGCCAATTATGCCAATAGCCATCAGATTATCGCCTCCACCTTATCCAGCGATTCGATTCCCCTCGAAGACGCAAAAGTTAAAACTCCTTTTATTCTCGCGTTAGGAAATGAAGCTCACGGAATAAGCGACAAGGTTAAAAGCAATGCGAAAGTTTTCGTAAATATCCCAATGAAAGATATCGACTCGCTAAATGTTTCAGTAGCGGCCGGAATTCTCATGTATCATTTCAAAAAATAAAACCTGTTTATATATATACTCGCACACGCGATTATTTAATAGAATAGACAAAATATGGAAAGTGAGCCGAACAATCCCGTTTTTTTCTTTGCTTTTTCAGTTTTTAAAAAAATGTTCAAAAACTATTTGATTTTTTTTAATTTTGTGATAACATACTATCTCGGCCGTTTACGTACGCGCGAGAAATAGGTTAAAAGGAGGAAAGTTCATGAATAAAGATGCAAAAACATTCGGAATAGCTATTACAACACTTGGACTTTTCTGTTCCCTTTGCTATGCTTTCACGGTCGGAAATAACACTATTGGTTCTGCAAAAAATGATGGTTCCAATAATCAATATGTTCTCAACTTAGGCAGCGAAAAAAACCGCTCGAATATCTCCAAGTCAATTTCCAAGATTGCCATCCCTTCTGATACTGGAGAAGAAGATGGCGATTCACAGGGAACTTTTGATGCCATTACCGAAAATGGAAACACAGTGACTTTCGGTTATAAAAATGTCAATTTTTCCTCAAATTCTATCTTCAATCC
>DAOPYW010000003.1:10719-14726 GCA_035353055.1 Bacilli bacterium | reverse complement strand
GCCGCCGTCCCTCTCGCAGATGTGGTGATTAGTTATTCATGCTCGGAAACTCTCAATCCCTACTGGACCAGCACAAAGGGTGAATTCATCTATGACTATGTCCCATCAAATGGAGAGTATGTGATCAAGGGCTACACGGGAACTGACACCGACATCGTCATTCCCTGCAAGATCTTTGATGGAGTCAACTCCGCTTATGTGACTGAAATTGCTGATGATGCTTTTAAAAATTACTATCTCCAAACTCTCTCTTTGCCGAGCACTGTCGTGTCAATCGGCGATAGCGCTTTCTACAATTGCTCCTCTCTCACTTCAGCCAGCTTGCCAAATAATTTACAAGAGATTGGCGACTACGCTTTTTATGCCTGCGGACAATTGACGAATTTCAATATCCCTAATAGCGTTACTAGCATTGGAGAAGGAGCGTTTTCCTCCTGCTATTTATTAACCTCTATTTCTCTTCCTAACAATTTGAATACTATCGAGGCTAAAACCTTTGAGAATTGCCATCAATTAACAAATGTTGTTCTTCCTGATTCCGTGATCGCTCTCGGTTCATACGCCTTTAAAAATTGCTATAATCTCGCCTCAGTTGATCTATCTAGCAATCTTCAGGCAATTGGCAGCAGCGCTTTTGAAAGCTGCCAGCAATTAAAGAGCATTGATATGCCTGATGGCGTGACTGCTATTGGCAGCAGCGCATTCAAGTATTGCTATAATCTTTCCTCAGTCGAATTATCCAAAGATTTAGTCTCCATTGGCGAGACTGCTTTCGGAGGATGTGGTGCGTTGACCAAAATTGACATTCCTGACAGCGTCACTTCGATCGACAAAAAAGCTTTCGAGAATTGTTACAACCTAGCCACTATCATCATTCCAACCTCAGTTCAAAACATCGCAAACAATGCTTTCAACGGAGTCAACTGGGATGCCAAATTCTTCTATGAAGGCAGCGCGCTTTCTAGCTCGGTTAAGTCTTCTTTGAACGGAATAAAATCGAAGCTCTACTTCTACAGTGAAACACCAAACACCGATGGCCGTCACTGGCATTACGTTCAGGGCGAGCCAACTATCTGGTAATCGATAAACAAAAAAATAAATAGCCTTAAGGCTATTTTTTTATTGCTCAAGCTTGCGTTTAATTAATAAAATTATAGTCAGCTCATATTAAGAAATACATTTCTTATATGTCTTGTGTTATACTAAATTAATCTATTTGACCCATCATTTTAGGAGCATATCAATTATGAAAAACGAAAAACTGAGTGCGATTTTGAAACAAGCTCTATCTGACATTGAACAAGCTAATTCATTAGAAGATATCAATGCGGTGCGAAACCGCTATTTTGCCAAGAAAAGCGAACTGGCCTCACTCGGATCATTAATCAGCTCTCTCCCTGACGAAGAAAAGAAAGATTTTGGCCGCGAGATGTACGAGACTAAGACGCAAATCGCTTCCTCTCTCGATGAAAAGAATCAAAAATTAGCCGCTTTGGAACTCGATAAGAAGCTCCAGAGCGAAGCCATCGATATTACATTGCCTGGTCGAGGGGCAAATCTCGGAGCGAGAAACCCTTTCCATATCATCATCGATGAAATCACCGATATTTTCTTGGGGATGGGCTACACCGTCGCCGATGGCCCTGAAGTGGAAAGCGACATGAATAATTTCGAACTCTTGAATATTCCCCACGATCACCCTGCTCGCGATATGCAAGATAGCTTCTATATTGATGAGAATACCTTATTAAGAACCCACACCTCCGCGGTGCAGGCTCACGAGATGCAAAAATACAAAGGCCAACCCATTCGCGTTATCTGCCCCGGAAAAACCTTTCGCCGCGATGATGACGATGCCACTCACTCCCATCAGTTCGCTCAGATTGAAGGCTTAGCCATCGATAAAAATTTAAATATTGGCAACTTAAAGTCCACTCTTGAACTCTTTGTGAAGAAGATGTTTGGCGAGAAGCGCGAGATTCGCCTCCGCTCCTCTTACTTTCCTTTTACTGAGCCGAGCGTTGAAATCGACATCACCTGCGCCAATTGCGGCGGCAAAGGCTGCCCGATGTGCAAAGATACTGGCTATATCGAAATCCTCGGTGGGGGAATGGTCAATCCTCGCGTCCTGGAATTAAATGGTTACAATCCTCGCGAATATTCAGGCTTCGCCTTTGGCGTCGGCATCGAAAGAGTCGCGATTCTCCGCTACGGAATTGATGATATCCGCAAATTCTACCAAAATGATGTGCGCTTCCTCCATCAATTCAAAAAGAGATAATCTCGAAAGGCAATAGCAATATGTTAGTTAGTATAAAAAATCTTAAACAATTCATCTCCTTAGAGGGACTATCTCCCAAAGAAATCGCTGATCGATTAACTTTTTCCGGCGTCGAAGTGGAAGAAGTGGTGACGCTTGCCAGCGGAACTGATCTCGTCATCGGTGAAATCGTCGAATGCCTCCCGCATCCCGATAGCGATCACCTCCATGTTTTAAAAGTCGATATGGGAGCCAAATATGGCGTCAGTCAAATCGTCTGTGGCGCGCCTAACGCTCGCCTAGGATTAAAAGTTATCGTCGCTCGCGTCGGAGCAAAGCTCCCTCAAATCGAAATCAAAGAAGCCAAGATTCGTGGCATCCCTTCCTCGGGAATGTGCTGCTCTTTGCTCGAGCTTGGCGTCGATAGTAAATATCTTTCCAAAGCTCAATTAGAAGGAATCGAAGAGCTTCCTGCTGATGCGCCAGTCGGGGAAGAAAAAGTCTTGGAATACATCGGTTACGATGATGTGATTTTCAATCTCAAAATTTTAGCCAATCGCCCCGACTTATTATCGGTTTTCAATATCGCTCGTGAACTCGGTGCGATTTTCTCTCGCCCTGTCAGCATTCCCGAAGTGGAGCCGATGGCGAATTTTGAGACCGAATTAAATGTCGGCTCAGCCACGAAAGCATGCACTCAGTTCGCTGGCAAAGAAATCCGTGGAATTGTCACTCAAAAATCGCCTGTCTGGCTGCAAGAACAGCTGTCAGGTTTAGGAATACGAAGCATCAACAATATCGTCGATATTGGCAACTATGTGATGATGATGACTGGTCAGCCACTGCACATGTATGATGCCGACAAGTTAAAAAAGAAAGAGCTCATCGCTCGAGATGACTATCAAGGCTCTTTCGTCGCCCTCGATGAAAAGACCTATGAGATCATTCCTGGAGATATCGTTATCTCCTGCGATAAACAGCCCAAATGCTTAGGCGGCGTGATGGGCGCTTTAGAATGCGCGGTTGATGAAAAGACGAAGAATATCTATATTGAAGCCGCTTCCTTCAAAGGAGCCAGCATTCGCCACACCTCTAATCGCCTCGGCTTAGTGAGCGAATCATCTTCGCGCTTTGTCAAAGGCACCAATCATTTCCAAGCCGCTTTTGTCTTGGAATATGCGACCAAATTGCTCAGAGAGATCGGCGGAGCTAAACACTACAGCAACGTGGTGGAATATCAGAGCGAAGAGCAAAAAGATCAGCGGATTATCTCCGATGTCAAAAATATCAACGCTAGATTAGGTACTACCTTTACTGGCAAGCAAATCAAAGAAGCCTTAGAGAGACTCCATTTCCAAGTGATGTTAAATGTCACGGGGTATTTCATTGCCGTAGTCCCCGCTTGGAGATTAGACATCGTTTCAGAAGCTGACTTAAGCGAAGAGGTCATTCGCTTGCTCGGATACAATAATGTCCACTCTATACTTCCGAAATTGGACGCGAAAGTCGGCATCTTGACTGCTCCTCAGCAAAGATTGAGACAAGTGCGTTATTTCTTGCTCGATCGCGGGCTCGACGAATGCCTGACTTATTCTTTAATCAGCAAGAAAGAAAAGGATGCCTTTAATTTATTAAATCAAGAAGATCACTACGTCATCATGAATCCCTTAACGGATGAGCACGAAGTGATGAGAACTCACGTCGTTCACAGCTTATTAAAAGCCGCCTCATTTAACGCGGCTCGACA
>DAOPYW010000003.1:5826-10619 GCA_035353055.1 Bacilli bacterium | reverse complement strand
AAAATTGAAGAGTACGGATTTGGCAAGTCAAATGCCGCGGTGCTTGAGCTCAATCTCTCCACTTTATTGGATGCGAAGGTGAATGGCTTAAAAATGACCCCATTATCTCGCTTCCCATCCATCGAAAGAGACCTAGCGTTTGTCATCGATGGACACATCGAAGCCAAGGACATTGTCAAGACCATCAAAATTATCGGACAAGGTCTGGTGAGCGATGCTCTCATCTTTGATGTCTACGCCGGAAAAGGCATTCCTGAAGGCCAAAAATCCATCGCTGTCAAAGTGATTTGCCGCAGCGATGATCACACTTTAACTGATCGAGAAGTGAGCGATACTCTCAATAAAATAAAAGCCGAATTGACCAGAGCTTATAAAGCCGAATTACGGAGTTAAAATGAAGATAAATCGCCAGACATTACCGCTAAATAAGGAAGTATCTTTTGCGGAAGATATCGATTTTAGCGATGCCAAATTTGACCCGTCATTTCTTCGCAAAATTATCTCGTGCCACGTCGAAGCAAAAGCCTATCAAAATCAAGAGATTCTCCGAGTGGTCGTCGAGGTAAAATCACAGGTGGTGGCCATCAGCGCTTACTCGCTAAAGGATGTCCCAATTAGCCTAAAGCTACACGATGAATTAGTGTTCTCTGATAACTCGGAAGATGCGACCGCTTTTTACGAGCCGCAAAACATCGTCGAGCTCGATGATCACATCCTCGGTTTAATTCTCTCTCACATCCCTAGCAAAGTGGTGGGAAAGGGCGAAAAGCTCCCTTCAGGCGGAGAAGGCTACCGCATCATCAGCGAAGATGAATATCTTAAAGAAAAGGAAACAAAAACTGATTCTCGCTGGGAAAAACTAGACAGTGTCAAAATAGAATAACACCTATATTAACATAAAATGTTAAAAATAATGAACTTCACCGCTTGGTGGAGTTTTTTATTTTGCTTTTGATTTTTATATAGAAAAAATGATTGCTCAATTTTGCTCTATTTGTCTATAATGGTGGTGCAGTGGAAGAAAGTGGGAAATAGTGGGAAATATGTTCTTTGGTAGTTTTGCTCACACACTAGATGAAAAAGGTCGCTTAGTCATTCCTCGCAAGATGAGAGAAGAGACAGGCGTTAAAGTTTTCATCATGAAAGGGTTCGACGGAGCCCTATCGATTTACAAAGCTTGTGAGTTCGAAAAACTAGTCACTGAATTCAACACTTTGCCATTCAACAAAAAGAGCGCTCGCGATTATCTTCGCGTCCAACTCGCCTCGACTTGCGAGCTAGAAATCGATAAATCCGGCCGCGTTCAAATCCCCGCTTTGCTTCTAGAGAAATTCCAAATTGGCAAGGAAGTCATGGTTATCGGTATGGGCGACCATATCGAAGTTTGGAATAAACAAGCTTACGAAAAGTACGAGAAAAACGCCATTTCTGGCTTTGAAAGTACTGCCGAAAATCTTGGCTCTGAGAATTAATTATTATGAGCAAGCATACACCTGTCTTGCTGAAGGAAACGATCGAAGGTTTAAATATTAAACCAGATGGCATCTATCTTGATTTAACAATCGGGAGAGGCGGTCATAGTTCGGCGATTCTCAAAAAACTGACCACAGGTTACCTCATCGGTTTCGATCAAGACGAAGAAGCCATTCGCGAATCTCAAGCTAATCTGTCTAAAATCAGCGAGAGGTTCACCCTCATTCACTCAAACTTCAAAAATTTGGGTGAATCGCTAAAACAGCAAAACATCTCTCAAGTCGATGGTATCCTCATGGATCTCGGTGTCTCCTCTCCTCAATTCGATGAAGGAGAGCGCGGCTTCTCTTACCGCCTCGACGCCCCCTTGGATATGAGAATGGATCAGCGTCAGCAGTTAACTGCTTATGAAATCATCAACACATACTCGCTCCAAGAGCTAGAGCGAATTATGAGAGAATACGGCGAAGAACGCTTCGCATTAAGCATCGCTAAAAACATCGCCAAGCAAAGAGAAGTCGCTCCGATTCAAACCACCTTTGAATTAGCGGACATCATCAAAAAGAGCAAGCCCAGCAAAGAGCTGAAGAAAGTGGGCCACCCCGCTAAGCAAGTGTTCCAAGCCATTCGCATCGCGGTGAATGATGAACTGAACGCTTTGATCACAGGACTCAACGAAGCCATCCCTCTGCTCCGAGCTCATGGTGGTAGACTAGCCGTCATCACCTTCCACTCGGGAGAAGATCGCATCGTCAAGAGCATCTTTAAGAACATCACTACAACAATTGGCAATCGCCTTGACGGCCCTCTTGCCGAACAAGAAAAAGAATATCAACTCGTCACCCGCAAACCGATCGTTGCCAGCGAAAAAGAAATCGCCAGCAACCCTCGAAGCCAAAGTGCCAAGCTGAGAATAATTGAAAGGAAGTAAAAGTATGAAAGACAAATTAATTAAAAACGGTCACAAGGGAATGTACTATCATATCCGCAGATTTTTCATTGGCATTGCCATTTCTGCTTCCTTAGTTGCCGCTATTGGGTTTCCAACCTACTTTTTAATTAAAAACTATGCTGAGAAGCAAACGTTAGCTGATGATTCCAACCACGATGAAGTGCCCGAATCATTGAGTTATAAAGACATTAACTGAACGATGTCCTCCTCGTATCAGGATAGAAGCCGCTGAAATGTGACTTCTTTTTTTTGGTGATTAATTAGTAGTTTTCTAGTAGATAATATAAAATTTCATTAACAATAAGTTAATTGTTGTAAGATGGGCAAAACCCTTATAAAATAAGTGCAAGTGGTATATAAATATGGAAAAACCAGTCGCAGCTATTGAGTTTAGCTCAAAAAAACTTAAATTAGTCGTGGGCTATGAACTCGATGGCCAAGTTTATGTTCTCTATGCTTTAACAAAACCTTACGGTCACATCGTGGAGCCAGGGCAGTTCTCCGACTTTGCTAAATTGACGCAAAATATCAAAGAAGTCCATGAATTCTCTGACCCTTCCGCTAAATTAAAATTGACCATTTCCGAAGCTCTGCTTTCTCTTCCACCCTACGGGTTGGATGTTTTTGAAACTAAGCAAGTCACGACGGTCATCGGCGAAGAAAGCAAGATCAGCACGATTGATATCCGCAATATCTATGCTTTAATAAGAAACGCATCGAGCGAGATGGACAACAGCTTGATCGATGTGATTCCTGAAACATACATCCTCGATCAAGGTCGCTCGTTTACGCTCCCTCCTATTGGAGAATCTTCCAGCACGCTCAGCATGATTGCTAAGGTGCACACCTTGCCGCATAAAATCGCTAGCGCCTACCAAACAGCTTTAAATTCCGGAGAGATCAACGTCAAGAGATTAGTCATCGCTCCTTTTGGAGCCTGCAAATTGCTAGCCTCTTATAGCGATGTTCCCTCTGATTATATTCTCGTGGACATTGGCTCGGACATCACCTCTGTTTCTTTGGTTGGAAACAAAACCCTCTATGCTTCCCGCACTTTTGAGTGGGGTGGCGATCACATCACGGAAAAGATTATTGAAGCATTCAATATCAACGAAGCCGATGCGGAAAAATACAAGATTATGTACGGAATCGACAAGCGCGATATGAACTTCCGCGCTCCTGTCTGCAAGACCGATGATGGCGAAGGCCACGAAATCAAGCATCATCGCGATGAATTAAATGGCTTGATTAAAGCTGAATTAGATATCTTTGTGAAACAATTAAACTCTGCCATCGATGATTTGCTCAGCGATTATGGCAACGCATATAAGACCTTGCCGATGATCCTCGTCGGTGGAGGCTCGCAATTGAATGGGCTAGTGGAATACATCACCCCTAAAGTTCCGAGCGATACGGTCAAAGTGGTCTCTCCTCGTTCCTTTGGAGCGAGAAACCCCACCTTCACCAATTGCCTAGGCATGATCCTAGCCAACTCGCAAATCCCTTGCGTTTACGATGAGAACCATCCGCGATTCGGTCAAGTGACCCGCGATCCGGTGAAATAAAGGAGAAATTCTATGGAAAACTATGACTTAGACAACTTCGAACCAGCAGCTAAAATCGTCGTCATTGGCGTCGGTGGAGCCGGAAATAACGCCGTTAATCGCATGATTGATGAAGAGATTAACAACGTCGAATTCTGGGTGGCTAATACTGATAAGCAAGCCCTTTCAACCAGCAAATCGAGCCATCGAATCATCTTGGGACAAGAAATCACCGGTGGTTTAGGAGCTGGCGGAGAGCCAGAAATCGGCGAGAAAGCCGCGGAAGCTAGCGCTGACGACATCAAAGAAATCGTCGCTGGTGCCCACATGGTATTCGTGGCCGCCGGAATGGGTGGAGGCACTGGTACTGGTGCTGCCCCAGTGGTAGCGAGAATCGCTAAAGATGCCGGCGCATTAGTTATTGCGATTGTCACTCGCCCTTTTACCTTTGAAGGAAAAAAGCGCATCATCAACTCCATTGATGGGCTCAATAAACTCAAGACTTGCGTCGACTCAATCATCGTCGTCAGCAACGATAAATTATTAATGACCGCGGGAAATGCCCCGATCAGCGAAGCATTTTCTGACAGCGATAAAGTCCTCGCTCAGTCAGTGAAAACCATCGTCAACTTAATCTTATTACCTGCGGTAATCAACCTCGACTTTGCCGATGTCCGTAATACGTTAAAGAATTCTGGCATTGCCTTAATTGGATTTGGCATGGGAACGGGAGCTAACCGTGCTAAAGAAGCCGCTAGCAATGCAATTAATTCGCCTTTGCTTGAAGCCTCGATTCGCGGTTCAAGGCGCGCCATTGTGGCTGT
>DAOPYW010000003.1:0-5726 GCA_035353055.1 Bacilli bacterium | reverse complement strand
ATTCGCCTTTGCTTGAAGCCTCGATTCGCGGTTCAAGGCGCGCCATTGTGGCTGTGACTTGTGGCCCGAATGTCTCGCTATTTGATGCTCAGGAGACGGTTAACCTACTCATTGATGCATCAGGACATGATATCGACGTCAAATTTGGCGTGGCAATCAACGATCAATTAAACGATGAAATTCTCGTCAGTGTCATCGCCAGTGACTTTGAAGATGAAGTTAATTTCTCAGCGCCACAAGTAGTCCCTCCTCTCACTCGCCCCGAAAACAGCGGAGCCATTCTCATGCCTGAACCAGCTGAGGAAGAGAATGCTGAGAAAGAAAAAGATAAGAAACAAGATGATCTGTCAATTGATGAAGACATTCTGCCGAGTTTCCTAAAAGATTAATCAAAACGCTAAAACGATAAAAATGGGCGATTTTCGCCCTTTTTTATTGGGCGCTTATGTGCGATAATAGACGCGATAAAGGAGAGCGCCATGAAAAAGATTGCTTATCTACTATTCTTACCAACCTTTGCGTTCAGTCTTTTTTCATGTGAGACAAGCACTGCTCACTGGGTTTATTTTGAAACCCACTGCGAAACACCTTTAGAGCCGATTCGCGTGAAAGTTATTGAAGCGACACCAATCGTCGAAAACGGCTCATTTACTCTAGAAGGCTGGTTCACAGAATCAACTTATGAAAATATCGTTAATTTTCCCTATCAAGTCACTGCTGATATCACCTTACACGCTAAGTGGAGCGAAGAGAGTCCCATACAATATGGCACTGACTTCTATGATGATTATTACGACGGAATTAACACTTGGGAAAACGGCGAAGACTTGAAAGAAAAGCTCTTCAATATTATCCGCGATGGCTATCAAGCTCTACCTTATACCAGCCCCAACTGGGAAACTAATCAATTTGCTGATCAAACTATTGACGACTTTGAAAAAGTCGATGTCGTCTACGACAGCGTTAATGATGATAAAACTAATACTTATGCTTCTGGCTTTGGCTGGCAGCGCGAGCACGCTTTTGCGGCCTCTTTAATGACTGGATATCTATCTGGAGAGGCGGTTTCTGCTGATGCCGGTCGCGCCACGGACTATCACAACTTATTTGCTTCTTTTAACAAAGGCAATGGCTCCCGAGGCAACAAAAACTTTGGAATTGCTAATAAAGACAGCGAGTTCTTCACCTTCGGAAAAGATGGCCAAGGCGATTTTGCTAGCGACGATCTCAATTTTGAACCTAGCGATTATGATAAAGGTCGCTTGGCTCGAGCGATTTTCTATATGGGAGTCATGTATTCCGAAGAAGAAACAGCGACTATCTCCATCACCGGAGGAAGCAGTCAACAAGTTACTTACGAGCCTCTTACCATTCAAGAAGAATACGTCCCTTATAATAAAGTTAGCTATGCTCTCTATCCCAATAATCCTGACCTAGTAGCTACCTATGGCAGCGGGTTAGCAGGATATGCTGCTTATTCTCTTGCTAATTGCTCCTTTGCTATTGGCAATCTGTCGACGCTTTTAGATTGGAATAATCGCCTAGTGGATCGCTTGGAATATCAGCATAATATCAGCGTCTACTCTCATGTCTTCGTGGGAAATCAAAAAGCTCAAGGCAATCGCAACCCCTTTGTCGATTATCCCGAACTAGTTGAATATGTGTACGGAGATAAACGAGATGAACCGGGGCAACTGACATATCTCAAGCCAACTTATCTGGATCTAAAATTGGATCAAACCAATGAGATAGCAAACTATGCGATCAAGACTGCTAAGCGCAGTTACGAAGAAGGCGATACTTTTAAAAAAGAAGACTATGAACTCATAGAAGTTTATCGCGACTATTCCACGAAAGTTAATTCTTCCTTTGCTGATGTGACAGAAAGCTATGTGTTTACCGCTCAGGATGTCGAGAATGGTTCTAAAGCCATCTCGATTGCCACACCGATTAATACAATTAACTATGGAGTGAAGGTGACAAGCGCCGATCCGATGAACCATTGCGATTATAAATACGCATTAACTGGCAAAGCCAGCGGCGGTGACCTAGTAGGTTTCGTCAATGGCAATTCCGTCAATCTCGGAGGAACCGCATGGAATATTTCCTGGACAAATGCCCAAGCCGCTATCGGCAATAAAGATGCGACCTATGGTGTAGCGTTTGGAACCAGCACGAAAGCAGTTGGCTCCCTGACATTTGTGACAACTTCAAATATCGCCGATGTCGATGGCTTTTATGCTAAGATTAGCTGTGCGGCTGGAAAGACTGTTAACTATTTAGTTAAAATAGGTGCTCAAACCGTGGCTTCTGGCTCTGTCACTCGCGTATCGGGAACGACGACTGCTCCTGAGATTATTGGCGGCTCATTAGCGACGCCAATTCAAGGAATATTGAGCATTACGATCGATGGGAGTGGCGCTTCTGCGGGAGCAATCTACATCCACACGTTAGCCTATCACACCGTCTAGTGGAAAATGAAAAGAGAAAGGGATAAAGACCTATGGATTATAAAGACACATTATCGATGAATAAATCCGCTTTCGAAATGCGCGGAAATTTGTCGGCCAAAGAACCAACTTTAGTAGAAAAGTGGAAGATGGAGAAACTCTATCAAGCGATGAACGATCGCCGCAGCGATGCGGAAGAATTCATTCTTCATGATGGCCCGCCATACGCCAATGGCGATATACACTGCGGCCATATGCTCAATCGCATTTTGAAGGATTTCGTCGTTCGCTATAAGAATATGAAGGGCTACAAGACCCCTTTAGTCTTCGGCTGGGATACCCACGGCTTGCCCATTGAAAACATGGTCACTAAATCCGGCATCAATCGCAAAGCGATGCCGATTCAGGAATTCCGTCAAAAATGCAAAGACTACGCTCTCATCCAAGTCGAGAGGCAAAAGGAGCAAATCCGCCGCCTTGGCTTAGTCGGTGATTTCGATCGCCCTTATCTGACTCTGCAAAAAGAATACGAAGCTAAGCAAATCGAACTATTCTCAATCATGGCTTTAAAAGGCTATATCTATAAAGGTTTGAAGCCAGTTTACTGGTCTCCCAGCAGCGAATCCGCTTTAGCGGAAGCTGAGATTGAATACGCTGATGTGACCAGCCATTCCATCTATGTGGCTTTTAAGGTCAAGGATGGCAAAGGCATTGTCGATAATGATGCTAGTTTGATCATCTGGACAACTACTCCTTGGACTTTGCCGGCTAACTTAGCAATCTCCGCTCATCCTGATTTTGTCTATGGCGAATATCAAACTGACAAAGGCAAGTTGGTATTCCTAAAGGAATTCGCTAGTCAGCTCACTGAAGAGCTCTCTCTCGGCGAAATCAAACTATTAAAAGAAATGAAAGGCCAAGATCTAGAATTCGTGGTCTGCCATCACCCATTCTATGACCGCGATTCATTGGTTATTTGTGGCACCCATGTCACTAACGATACTGGCACTGGCTTAGTGCATACCGCTCCAGGGCACGGTGTCGACGATTTTATCGTCTGCCAGAAATATGACATCAAGCCTTACTGCCCAGTCGATGAGAAAGGCTTCTTTATGCCTGAAGCTGGCGATAAGCTCGCTGGAGTGTTCTACGAAGATGGCAACGCCATCGTTCTCGATACGCTCAAGAATAATGGTGCTTTGCTCAAACACACCACTTTAGTTCACAGCTATCCTCACGATTGGCGAACTGGTAAGCCGCTCATTTTCCGCGCTACCGATCAATGGTTCTGCTCCATTGAGCCCATTCGCAAGCAATTGCTTGAACAAGTTCACAACATTAAATGGTATCCCGCTTGGGGAGAGACGAGAATGGTCAATATGATTAAAGACCGCTCGGACTGGTGCATTTCTCGCCAGAGAGCCTGGGGCGTGCCAATTCCAATCTTCTATAACGAAGACAGCAGCCCGATCATCGATGAGAAAGTTTTTAAGCACGTCGAACAATTAATCCGCCAATACGGATCGAATGTCTGGTATGAAAAAGAAGCTAAAGATTTATTGCCTGAAGGATACAAGAATAGTCATTCTCCTAATCGAGCCTTCACTAAAGAAAAAGACATCATGGATGTCTGGTTCGATTCTGGCAGCAGTTTTGCCAGCGTTTTAATCCAGCGAAATCAAAAGTACCCTGCCGATTTATATTTAGAAGGATCTGACCAGTATCGCGGTTGGTTTAACTCCAGCCTCATCATCAGCACCGCTGTCTATGGTCAAGCTCCTTATCGCTCGGTCGCCTCACACGGATGGGTGATGGACGAAAACTGGGAGAAGATGTCCAAGTCAAAAGGCAATGGCATCGATCCTAGCAAGATTGCCAATCTTTACGGAGCGGATATCTTGCGCTTATGGACGGCCACGGTTGATTATCATCAAGACGTGCGCATCAGCGAATCGATCATCAAACAAGTCTCCGAGCAATACCGCAAGATCAGAAACGTCTTGAAATTCATATCTTGGAACCTCCCTGATTTTAAAGTCGAAGATAAAGTTGATACATTCCGCCAAGTCGACAAATACATCCTCGCTCGTCTCGACGAAGTAGTGGAACAAGTCAGTGGCTATTTTGAGACCTATGATTTCAGCAACGCTTTAAGCGTTATCTTAACATTCATATCCAGCGATTTATCGGCTTTTTATCTCGATATATCCAAAGATTCCTTATACTGCGATGACAAGAACGATTTGACTAGAAAGCAAATTCAGACGGTCATCTATGAAATCGGCGAAACAATGCTTCGATTATTAAATCCCATCCTTCCTTTTACAATGGATGAGTTCAACGAGAATCTCCCCGGAGAAAGAGTGAAGAATGTCCAATTCTTGGACTATCCAAAAGCGAAGCACGCTGATGATCGAGAAGCTCTCTTAAAAGAGTTCGAACTCTTCAAGACTTTAAGAGACGACGTTTTAAAAGCCTTAGAGGTCGCTAGAACCAATCAAATCATCGGATCTAGTCAAGAAGCCAAGGTAGAGATTTCTCTCAACCCAGCGAGCCAAAACTATCGCTTGCTTTTTAAGCATCTAGATAATCTATCTCGCGCTAAGCTATTCATCGTCTCGGAGTTAAACTTTGTCGATTCCGTAGAGGGAGGCGATGCCTATCCCTGCGGTATGATCAAAGTCACTCGCCATCAAGGTCACTTCTGCGAGAGATGCTGGAATTACGAAGATGATGCCATCTTACAAGAAGATGGAACATATCTCTGCCATCGCTGCCAAAAAGTAATTCATAAATAGGGGGAATGAACATGGAACAAGCAAAAAGAAAGATTAATGTCGGCCAAGCAATTTGGAAAGGCTTGAAATGGTTTTTCAACTCTTTTATTTGGTTAGGCCTAATTTTACTCGCTTTAGATATCGTTTCTAAAATACTGATTTTCACCCTTCTTGGTCAAGGAAATTCGATTCCCAATCCGATCATCCCTGGCTTTTTAACCATTACTTGCACTTTAAATCCTAATGCCGCCTTTGGCTTAGGCTTCTCTGATCCGACTTTAAATCGTGTCATGTACATCGTTGTCTATCTCATCGGATTAGGTATTTTGGTCGGCATTTACGCTGTTAAATATCGCAAGCTTTCTCGGCTAGTTAAAGTCTGTTTAGTCATGATGTCAGTGGGTGCTCTTGGCAATTTAATTGATCGCATGTTTTATAGCTTTACTGGCTATCAAGTCATCGACTGGATTGACTTCTATGGCGTCTGGAAATTCATCTT
>DAOPYW010000002.1:0-76758 GCA_035353055.1 Bacilli bacterium | reverse complement strand
AAATTGGAGTTTTTTTATTAGAGAATATCTTCGATATTAGCATCGTCAAATGACAGCACTTTGGTCTCGACATTTGCGATGGCTTCGGCAATCAATGATTCGTAATCAAATTTTGCTTCAAAGGCTAGCACTTGATCGAGATGAGGCGCAGTCTTCGGGGCCTTTGGAGTAAATATCGTGCAGCAATCTTCGTAAGGGCGGATGGAAATTTCGTAAGTCCCAATACGGCGGGAAAGCGTGATGATTTCGGTCTTATCCATCGTCGCACAAGGGCGAAGAATGGGGAGATTAGTGACAGCGTTAATCACATGCATTGATTGAAGAGTCTGACTAGCCACTTGGCCGATTGATTCCCCGCTGGAAATCACCGGGCAATTTCGCTTTCTCGCTAAGCGATCTGCTAAGCGGAACATCATTCTTCTCATTAAGGTAATACAGTAGCTCTCATCCGCGTGGTCGTAGATGGCTTCCTGAATCTTCGTGAATGGAATGATATGGAGGCGAATTTTTGGTTGATATTTATTTAAGGTATGGAGCAAGTCTTCTAACTTGTAAATCACTCCGGCTTGAGTGTAGGGAGGCGAGGCGAAATGAATGCATTCAATCATCACTCCTCTTTTCATCATTAGGTAAGCGGCGACGGGGGAATCAATGCCTCCCGAGAGCATGTGCATGGTTTTTCCACCCACTCCGAGAGGATAGCCGCCAGCCCCTAAAAAGGTATGGCAAAAAATATAGGTGGCCTCTTCTCTCACTTCGATCGATAGCCAAATGTCAGGTTGATGGACATCAACCTTTAAAGAAGTATTGCGGAGGATATATCCCGCGATTTCTCGGGTGATTTGCTCGGAGACTAAAGGATATTTTTTGTCGCTTCTTTTGCATTTTATCTTAAAGGTTGAGCCTTGCTCTTCTTCGATTAACGCTAGAGCGGCTTGGCTCATTTCTGTCATTTCTCGCGAGCATTTATAGACTAAAGAAAGCGAGTGAATCCCACTGATTTCTTGGAGCCTTTGAATAATTGATTGGCAGTCGATTCCATTTAAAGCGACATAGATATGATCGTAGCGAGTCTGAATTCCAAGCGCGGGAAAATCTCTTAATGCTAAGCGAATGTTGCTCGCTAAAGTATTGATAAAGTCTTTTTTGTTTTTTCCTTTGGTGGAAAGCTCGCCAAAGCGAACCATAATATGATCGTAAGTTATCATCTTTTTATTCCTTTCACCGCCTCATCGAGAGCAGCAAGAAAAGCCGCGATTTCCTCGTCGGTATTAATCGAGTCGAGGGAGACGCGGAGAGTATTAGAAAACATCTGTTCTGATTTGCCCATCGCCTCAACCACATAGCTATAAGGCTCTTTGCGAGCGTGGCAAGCCGAGGTAGAAGAAATCATTATGCCGCGATTAGAAAGAGCTTCCACCACAACGCTGGCCTTGCGATTTCTTAAAGAGAAATTGACGATGAAAGGGCTAGCATCTTGCGGCGAGTTTATTTCATAAAGGTCGCTATTATTTGCTAAATAAGCGCGGATTTGCTGATTTAATGGCAATATGTGCTCGATTTTTCCCGGAACATCGAGAAGCGCTAAGCGAACGGCTTTGCTCAAAGATACCGCCATCGCGACATCGTTTGATCCCGATCGCATTCCGTTTTCCTGGCCACCGCCAGAGAGCAGAGGAAGGAGTTCAATTTTCTTTCTTTTCAACAAAGCGCCACAGCTATTTAACCCATTGATTTTGTGGCCAGCCAAAGTTACTAAGTCTATTTCGGAATAGTTCAAAACAGTTTTGCCAACTGCTTGGACAGCGTCGATATGGAAGAAAATTTTAGGGTATTGTTTCAATAATAAAGCGATGTCGTGAATGGGGTTTATGGTTCCAGTTTCATTGTTGACTGCCATTAAAGAGACAAGGGTCGTCTCATTGGTGATGGCATTCTTCAAATCATTGATGTTGACTGTTCCATTCTGATTGATGGGTAAGTAAGTGACTGAGAAGCCAAACTTGCTTTCTAGTTGGCGGAAAGCTTCCAAAACTGATGGGTGCTCTGCAACCGAGGTAATCAGATGATGGCCGCGATTCGCATATTGAAAAGCGATGCCTTTAATCGCTAAATTGTTGGCTTCAGTCGCTCCGCTGGTAAAAATAACTTCGTGATCGGTCAGCTGAAAGCAATCAAGAATTTGCTGCCGAGCCGCAGATAAAAGATGGGAGGCTTTTTGCCCTTCAAAATGAATACTGCTCGGGTTGGCAATGAATTGTTCGATTACTTTTTGGTAGGCTTGTAAAACTTCCGGATTGACCAATGTGTTAGCAGCATTATCTAAATAGATAACTTTACTTTTGGACATCCGTTTCTTCCTCTACATGCATGCGGCGATAAATCGCGCTGGCATCGTGATAGACTTTTAGGAATTCTCCATCATAAAAGGATTTTTCTAAAACATTTAATTGCTGGTGAACATCTTTTTGGTGATGGCGGTCGCGGTTTGCATAGACGATCGCAGATTCCGCTAGTTGAGCTTCGCGGCATTTGTTTTCCGCGTCGTCAAAGAAAGTGTTGGCGATATTTTTTAAGGTGTTAACTTTTTCATTGATGGTCGCGACATCGATGGGCTTAATTTTTAAAGCGATGTCGATTTCATTTAATAAGCTGTAGCAGCTTTCAATCTGCTCTTTATATTGATTGGAGAAATCAGGAATATCGAGATTTCTCAGCATTCCTTCGACTTGCTTGCAATGGTAATAATAAGCGAACACCATCGTGTATGCTTCTTCGCTCGATTCCTTTAAGGAGTCCAAATAGGCTTTAAAGTCCAAAACTTCCGCATTAGCCATATTGAAATCAGTGGTTAATTCATCGAGTTTTCTCTTCAAAATACTGTAAGGTTGTTTAGTGGAAGAATGGATGAAATTATCCAAATTTCGCTTCGAGCTTCCCAGCTTATTCATATTCTCTTTGAGAATATCGATTTTATCTTGCTGCTCTTTGGAGATCACGTAGATGCTGTTGACTTCTGGCATGATGGAACAAATCTTTAAAAAGACTTTTTCCAACTCGATGACCTTCGCGTAGAGAGAATCGCAAGATTTTGTGAAATCCTCTTTGTCGCTCGTCTCTCCCTTTAATAAGTCGTGAGTTTGATCAATCTCTTGCTGGATGGTGTCCAAAGACTCCATCACTCCCGCTGTTTTGAGAGAGATGATCTTTTTGCGGTTGGATTCAAGGGTCATGTTCCAGAGATCAACGCGGTGCTTAAATGATAGATTAAATAGCGGGATTCCCGAGCTTTCTACATCGGTATACTCTTTAGTGAGAGTGGCGATTTTATCAGGGATAATCGACTGAGTAAGAATGCAGAGATTAGGAAGCTGACTAAGGGCTGAATCAAGAGCTTTAATCACCTTGCCAATGACGGGGATAAGCGCGTTTGCCTCTTCGTATTCAGCGCTTTCAATGTGGTTTTCAAATTCCGAAAAAGAAGTGTCGAGCTTGTCGAAAACTCGAGTGAAAGAAGAGGTGACTAATTCTAAATCGCTAGAATTGGCGTAAAAGATTTGCTTGACGCGACGGTAGTCTTCCTTGAGCCGCAAAACTAAATGGCGGGCTTCTTCTTCTGGCTTGATTACTTCGAATAAGTCTTTATCGAGTTGGTTGACTTTTTGCTCGAAGGAGACGATAGATTTTTTGGTATCGCTAATGACGTTTTTGATGTTCTGGAATTGATTGTTTGCCACGAGAGCTTTGACTTGCTTGATCATCGATTCGGCGAATTTATCGTCGCCTTCAAAGACGTCCTTGAAACGGCGGGAAAATTCATTGTATTTCTCCACGTACAACAAGTTAGTGCGAGAGATGATTTCTAAGCGGTGAATATATTGCGAATCCTGGCCGATGAGCAGAGCGTCGAGATAGGAGTATTTTCTTTCTAGTTCTTTGACCTGATGGCGGATGGCGTTTCGAGATAAGACGAAATGATAGAGAAGGTAGAGACCAAGACCTAATATAATAGCGGCGCCAACACAAATAAGGATGATTCCGATATCATTGGCCTTTAATAAAGTAAAATTTACCATGTGTATCTCCTTTCGTTCATATTTTGTACATTAAAAATGTAAGAAACGATATATCACAACTATTTTATCGTTTTTTGCTTTCAATATGAAACTCTTTTTCCATAAAAAATACTATTCTTCTATCACCCCCGCCATCATTAAGGGACATTTTTGGTATTCTATCCTTAGGATAGCCATGTAGATTCGCCGCTGATTCCCCCAAAAAATTAATCGTTGACGAAAAGAGAATAATTCTATATAGTAATTACTGCATATAATGCAGCATGTGGATACAGCTTGTCTGACGTTCGACGAATAAAAAGTAGCCTAAGCTCAATGGTGAAATGCCGAACACCCGAAGCAAGGAATTCACACCTATTCATTATTTTGCAAAAAAATAAGGAAAGGAAGGAAGATATATCATGAGATATACTGGATCAAATTGGAAAAGATCTCGCCGTTTAGGTTTTTCAACCCTCGAAACTGGCAAAGAACTTGCCAAGCGTCCCTATGGACCTGGCCAACATGGTAATGATCGCAAGAGAAAACCATCAGAATATGGCAAGCAATTAATCGAGAAGCAAAAACTCAGACATATGTATGATGTGAATGAAAGACAATTCCGCCGCCTCTTCATGATTGCCTTAGGCAGCAGTGAAGTTACCGGCTACGCTTTCATGAAATTGCTCGAGTCCCGCCTCGACAACCTCGTGTTCCGCATGGGCTTCGCCCGCACACGTCGTGGCGCTCGTCAATTAGTCAATCACGGACACATTGAAGTCAATGGCAAAAAGGTCGATATTCCAAGCTATCTATGCAGCGTCAGCGATGTCATCGCCGTCAGAGAAAACAGCCGCACCTTAAAAGTGATTAAAGAGTCGTTAGATTCTCTAGCCACCAAAGTGGGTTGGGTTGAAGTTGATGCCGAAAAGTTATCTGGCAAATTCGTCCGCGATGTCGATCGCAAAGAATTACCACAAGACATCGTCGAATCACAGATTGTTGAATACTATAACCGCAAGTTATAAACCAAAAAAGAACCACTCAATCGAGTGGTTTTCTTTTTTTCTAATAAATAGGATATTTGACTTCTCTTAAGCGGGAATTAGGATAGTTGCCGCGTCCCTCTTTAGCTTCATCTCGGCCATCGAGATTAACGAGGTCACCGGTAAATCCGCAGGTCATGTTGTTGACGAAATATGTTCCGACTCCATACATGCTCACGGGGACTTTTAATTTGCTCCACTCTTTGATTTTTTTGGCGTCGAAGGAAGAGGAAACGATGATTCTCACATAATCAAATCCCTCTTCGTCGAGAGCTTTTCGCAGAGCGAAGACTAATTCTTTGCAGACACCGTGGGGATCGAACCCAGAGATATCTTTATCATCAAAATAATGATCGATCAGCGATTTGGAAGTATCAATTCTGACTGCCGATAATCTCTTCCCGAGGTGGCGAGCTAAGATCAGCGAATCGCGCACCACATTGTTGTGGTAGTCGATTAAGGCAGTAACATTATCATTTGGGTAAGTCTTGAGATAGATATCAGAAGCTTTGCAAACATCACCACCGCATATTTGAATCAAGGCATGGGGCATAGTCCCCATTCCTTTTCCACCCCACCATGCTCCTTGAGCATCAGTGGAGACTTTCTTGATGCCTGCCACATATGTGGCATAGCCATCTCCCACTTGGGTGTAATAATCATCTTGGCGATCAGCCATGGAAAAAACTGGGACATTGCCCGCGACTTTCATCACTTCATGAACATTGGTAGCCACGCTGGAGCGGCGAGCTAAAATACCATCGACAACGGATTCAAGAAAACCGAAGTGCTCATATTTTCCTGTGACTTTTAAAACGGGCTCAAGAGCGTCGATTATATCTCCATCATTGAGAGCCATGATTTGTAGTTCCTCGGGATGGATCGCAAAAGTATGGATGAGCGCAATCGCTTCATCTACTCCACATAGCATTGAATCATCGCGCCTCTGAAACCACTGCATGGTGACGATATGGCCAGGGTTATTTTCGGCGACTATTTTTTGTGATTTTATAAAGTAATTAGCTGAGTAAAAACCTTCTCCTAATCGCGGATTGAACTGAAAAGTTCGGTTAGTAAGACGAGAGATTTTTCCGGTTTCCTTTAATTCAATTTCTTTCATATTTATCTTCTCCTGTTCGAAAAAAGTCTTCTCCCACCACTCCGTCTTCATCCACGAGGTAAATATCGTCATTGCTCGCAATATTTAACTCGCGATTGGTGCAGATGTGAGATTGGGTTTTGCTGTTAGTTTGAGAGATGGCTTCAACTTCTTGACCATCGTACAAAGTCGCGCCCGGTAAGGCTACCACCACTTTGTCGCCAACCTTGAGATTAGGGACTAATTGTCCCTCTAGTATTTTACCACCAATATCTATTGATGAGCGACATAATCCATGTGACATAGAGGTGTTAACAATTTGTCCGATGGCATATCCACTATGAGCAAAATGAGCGAGATTTTCTAGATGATGATTTTCTAAAATGCTGTTGATAACATCGATAAAAACTGAAGAGGGAAAATAGATGAGGCCTTTCGTTTTTATCTTTACTATTTTGCTGATATTGAAAATGTTGTAGCCAATTATTTCACCATCGTGATAGATGATAGCAACATCTCCTTTTCTTTCATGAGAAGTGGGAATGGTTTTTTGGTTAAAAGCCACTAACAAAATATCGCCGATATCTCGATAAGAATAATAGAGAGAATACTTTTCGATCATAGTTATTCTTTCACCGCCACAATTCGATGGATGATTTGCCCTTTTTTGCGAAAGGAAATCTCATATTCGGTCATGGCGTCAAATTTGGCTTTGCCGTCATAATTTTCGGATACATCAGTAACCTTGAAGGAAGAATCTTTTAAAGTTTCTTGTGAGAAAGCAAATAGCTCACCATTATCGGTTTTGATAATGAGCTGTCCGCCTTTATTGAGAACTCGGTAGTATTGCTTAAGGTAATTAATGGAAGTGAGACGCCTTTTCTGATGCCTTTTCTTTGGCCAGGGATCAGAGAAATTTAAAAATATAGTAGCAACGGAATCATTCTCTAAAGAGGCTAAAACTTCATCTGCCCCCGAAAAGATTAACTTAGCGTTGGAGATTCCTTTTTCCACCAGTTTCTTGCAGGTGATACCCGCGCAAGTCACATTGCGCTCGACACCAACAAATAGAACATCAGGATTGAGCTCAGCCATATCGAGGAGGAATTTTCCTTTTCCGCAGCCGATTTCCAGAGCAAAAGGAGAGCTAAAATCTTTTAGTGTCTCAAGGCTCATCATCGCTTCAGAATGCTGTTCAATATATGGTTTAGTCCAAGGTTTATATTTTGTTCTCATCGAGCTTTTTTCCCAATTCAACAATCGCTCTCGCATAGATGGCAATGCTCTTAAATAAATCGGTCTTTTTCATCGACTCTCCCGGTGAATGCATCATCGAATCCCAGCCAGGAAATTGCGTGCCAAAAGCGATGACATTATCAGCTTCTTTAGCGTAGGTTCCACCACCTGTAGTTAAAGGTTTTGATTCCAGATCGCCCGTCTCTTCTTGATAAGCGGCTAGCAACGTGGAAGCCAATACGGAATCCAAAGGATAGAAGAGCAGGGGAGAAATTGACATCACTTCAACAGAGAAAGGTTTGGCATTTTCTTTAAAGGTTTCGATTAGTTGGTTGGGTTCTACTCCATCAACGTGGCGGAAATTGACCACCATCGAAAATTGATTGTTTTCATAATCTAATAAACCAACATTTAAACTGTTGTGGCCCATTGATTCGCTAGAGGAAGAAACTTCTAGGCCTTTTCCTTCTAAATCAGAAAAATGTTCAACAATACTGCGGAGGTTTTCGTCTTCTAAAAAATCGCTGAGAGCTTTGATGGCAATGATGCCGGCATTCAACCCTTCTTCGGGAATTGAACCGTGGGCGGCTTTGCCGATAAAAGTTACTTCCATTCCTTCTTGCAAGAAGTTGACGAGAAATTCAATTCCCTCACTCTGCAGTTTTCTTAGGAAGAATTGATTATCTCTCATCCTGACCACACAGCGCTCGATGACCGAGTTGTTCGCCACTCCTCCATGGATGGAAAACACTCCATTAATATCCATGGATTTTTTAACCTCAAAATTGATAATTCCTTTTTCGCCATATATCAATGGGAAATCCGAGTCTGGAGAAAAGCCCAAGGTTGGTTGAGGTTTTTTTAACTCTTTAAAATAATGCTCCATACATTGGGAGCCACGCTCTTCGTTTCCGCCTGCTAAAAAGCGAACTTGGTATTCTCCTAAGAGATGATTGTCCCGAAGTAATTTCATTGCGTAATAAGATGCTAAAAGAGGGCCTTTATCATCCGCTACTCCCCGTGCGCAAAGAACGCCTCGGTGGTCAGTGACAGTAAAGGGATCTTGATGCCAACCTGTTCCGGCAGGAACTACGTCAACATGCGCCATGATAGTAATATTTTTCTTTCCTTCGCCTAGCAAAATTTCTACGACTTTGTTGTCGTAATTGTTGACGATAAATCCGTCTTTTTTGGCCAGGTCAGCCACAAAGTTTAAAGCTTGGCTCACCCCTTTTCCGAAGGGATTATTTTCGTCGACACTGCTTTGATCATAGGTCGAATCAATTGCTACGAAAGAAGTGAGATTTTCTAATAATAAATCGTGATAATTACGGGCTAATTTTTGATAAATGGAAGGTTTTTGCATATATTTTCTCCTTGATGACTTAATTAAATAGAATTCGTATCCTGATTTTTTTGATAAGGATTATATTTAGGGAACGCTTTGGAAAGAGGCCAAGCTAAAAGCGGGACTACAATTCCGGCGGACACCATTTCAATCACTGCATTCAGCGAGATAATGATTGTTAAAACATTCATAAAGTTATCGTTAAAGGCGGCGGTTGATTTGAAAGCCCAAAGCATTAAAAGGACAGTGACTGTGTGAAAGATGGTCATCATAATCGAACTAACGACAAATAGAATTGATCGGGTTGGAAGCGATTTGGTTTTTTTGGCAGCTTCAAATAAGAGTCCGGCAAGCAAGCCAAAGGCTGCGCGAGGGAGAACGGAGATTAATGGATTCACGAAGGCAAAGTCTATCGAGCTAGCAGGCATCGTTAGCGCTCTTAATAAGCTAAAAACGCCAAAGGCCGTTCCAGCGACTAATCCTTGTTTCCATCCAAATAACAAAGCGACAATTAAGACAATAATGTGAATGGTACAGATCGAAACAATTCCGTAAGATATATAACCCACATTAGGCACAAATGAAATCACTGCAATAATGGCGATTATAACCGCAGACAGAGTCATCTGAAAAATCTTGTTATTTCTCATAGCGGCCACCATTTTTATTGATGATAATATTCAAGCCAATCAAATTGATGTTTTGATCGAATATAAAATCATTTTTTAAGATGTCTTTAATGTAGACAGCCCCACCACCAGTGAGGATATGTTTTGTCGAATATCCCAGCTCTTTTTCCACGCGAGCAATCAAGCCTAAAATCATGTCGCTATGGCCATAAAGAATTCCGGAATTCATCGCTTCAATTGTGTTCTTCGCCAAAACAGATTTGGGCTTTTCTAAAGAAACGCTGGGTAATAGGGCAGCGCGATTGGTCAAGTTTTCCGCGCTGATAGATATGCCAGGCATAATCAATGCTGAAGAAAAGTATCCATCTTTATCGAGGAGAAGGATCTTGCTAGCTGTCCCTAGGTCAGCGATGATACATGGGTAACCATAAATCTCTTTGACGCCCACTAAATCAGCGATCAAATCATTGCCGATTTCTAAGGGGTTATCAACTTTAAAGGTCAGGCCGGTTTTAACTCCTGGTTCAATGACCATTAATTCATGATGAAAAACGCTTTTCAAAGCTCCTTTTAATGGGACGTTTAAAAGCGGAACCACTGAAGAGAAAATGATATTATTGATTAGTTTTATATCAATGCGTTTTGTCTCTACTTGCTGCTTGATTAAAGCCGCGTATTCATCCTGGGTTTTAACCATGTCGACAGTCAAAGAAAATTGATCAATTAGCCGATTATCAACAAATAGGCCAATGTTGATTGTGGTATTGCCCACATCTATGCATAAGTTCATGTTTACCTCCGCTACAATCTCACTATGTGAGTATCGTGCTTTTTTATTATACAACAACAATGTTAATTATTTTATTTTTAACGACAATAATTTTTTTGATGGCTTTGCCCTCGGTGTGACGGAGGACGCCTTCTTGCTTCAAAGCTATCTCTTCCACTTCCTTGTCATCGAGGTCTTTATTAACTTCAATCGTCGCTCTCAGCTTTCCATTGACTGAGACCGCCATGTTGACCGTAGAGGTGACAATTTTGCTTGGATCATAGGTGGGCCAAGATGAAAAAGCGATGGTCTCATGATGTCCAAGTATTTCCCATAGCTCTTCACCAACATGAGGAATAATGCAGGAAATTAGTTTGACAAATCCTTCCGCGTAGGGAAGAGAAATGCGATTGAGGCGATAGACTTCATTGATGAAAATCATCATCTGACTAATCGCAGTGTTAAAAGCTAAATTTTCGTAATCTTCGGAAACTTTTTTAACGGTCTGATGATAGACGAGATCGAGCTCTGGTACCGTTTCATTGGTCACGCAGTTTGATTCAGCAAACAAGCGAAAGACGCGGTCGATAAATCTTCTAGCTCCTTCAACGCCTTGATCACTCCAGGGTTTGCTGGCCTCCAATGGCCCCATGAACATCTCATATAGGCGGAGCGTGTCAGCGCCGTACTTCTTCACTATATCGCTGGGATCAATGGCAAATTCGGCATATCGCTTGCCCATTTTAATTCCATTAGCTCCCAAAATCATTCCCTGATGATATAACTTCTTGAATGGCTCATCAAAAGAAAGATAGCCTTTTTGGTGGAGATATTTGGTCCAAATTCGCGCGTAGATTAGATGTCCGACCGCGTGTTCTGAACCGCCGACATATAAGTCGACTGGCAACCAGTGGTCCGCTAGTTTTTTATCGCAGAAAATATCATTATTTTGTGGGTCAACATAGCGCAAGAAATACCAGCTGGATCCAGCGCTTCCGGGCATGGTTGAAGTCTCGCGGAGACCTTTGATGCCATCGTGAGAATAGCGCTTCCATTCGGCCGCGTTCTCCAAAGGAGCTAGGCCATTGTGACCGGAATAATCTTTTAAATCGGGAAGGATGAGGGGAAGCTCTTGATCGCTTAATGCGTGGATGCTTCCATCGCTCAGGTGAACGACTGGAACGGGTTCGCCCCAGTATCTCTGCCTAGCGAAAACCCATTCGCGGAATTTATAGTTAACTTTTCTCTCCCCAATTTGGCGAGAGGAAATGAATTCGATTATCTTATCGATGGCTTCCTGCTTATTCAACCCGTTGATAAAGCCGGAATTGATATGGAGTCCATCTCCCTCAAAGGCTTCGCTTTCCACGTTTCCGCCTTCCAGGACTTGGATGATATCGAGATGAAATTTCTTCGCGAAAGCATAATCGCGGCTATCGTGGGCGGGAACCGCCATAATCGCTCCCGTGCCATAAGAAGATAGGACATAGTCAGAAATAAAGATCGGAATCCTCTTTTGATTCGCGGGATTAATCGCGTACCTGCCGATGAAACATCCGGTTTTTTCTTTATTTAAAGAAGTCCTCTCTAATTCGCTCTTTGAACTAGCCTCTTCAATGTAGGCTCTCACTTCAGCTTTTTTATCTTCGGCAACGATCATATTCACTAGAGGATGCTCCGGAGATAAGACGCAATAAGTCGCGCCAAATAATGTGTCGACGCGAGTGGTAAAAACTTCAAAGGTTTGATCGGAATCAGCGACAGCAAAGCGAATCGCTGCTCCTTCGCTTCTGCCAATCCAGTTTCGCTGTATTTCTTTCGTGGATTCTGGCCAATCGAGATAATCGAGACCAGATAATAGCGACTCAGCGAATTGAGGCTGATCGATGACCCACTGCTTTAAATTTTTTCTGACGACTGGGAAACCACCGCGCTCTGATTTGCCATCGATGACTTCATCATTAGAGAGAACAGTGCCCAACGCTTCGCACCAGTTGACTGGCATATCGACATACTTAGCATATCCATCGAGGAATAGACCTCTAAAAATCCATTGAGTCCATTTATAGAAAGATGGGTCGCTGGTGGATATTTGCTTGCTCCAATCGTAATCGAAGCCGAGCTCTTTGAGCTGGTTGGTAAAATAAGCGATGTTTTTCTCGGTAAATCCTTTAGGATTATGCCCGGTTTGAATCGCGTATTGCTCCGCAGGAAGCCCAAAGGAATCGTAGCCCATCGGGTGAAGGACATTAAATCCTTGCATCCTTTTCATGCGGCTGAGGATATCCGTGGCTGTATAGCCTTCTGGGTGCCCGGCGTGAAGGCCGACACCAGAGGGATAGGGAAACATGTCTAAAACGTAGTATTTGGGCTTAGAAAAATCATAGACATCAGTTTTAAATGTCTGATGGTCTTCCCAATATTTTTGCCACTTATTTTCAATTTTTCGATGGTCGTAAGTCATAATTACTCCTTAAAAGTTTTGGTCAGATTTTTGTAAATAGAGAGATATTCTTTTGCGCTCTTGCTCCAAGAATTGTCGGTTTTGAAAGCATTTCTAATCAGCAATTTTCTCAGCGGCACATTCTGCCAGATGTCTAGAGCGTAGAGACAGGTATTGGAAAAAGCTTCGGAGTTATAGTCGTCAAAGCTAAATCCATTAGCGAGTCGCTCGTTAGTACCATCATAGCCGGTGACAGAATCCTTTAGTCCTCCAGTGCGGCGGACGATGGGCAAACTGCCATATCTCTGGGCGATCATTTGCCCCAAGCCACAAGGCTCAAATAGCGAAGGCATCAAGAAGAAATCGCTGCTGGCATATATTTGGTGCGCTAGCTTATCGCTGTAGCCGATATAGATAGCGATATTATTTGGATATCGACTTCTGACGCGCTCGAGCATTTGCTCGTATTTGTACTCGCCAGAGCCGAGCAGAACAATATTCGCTCCTTTTTGCGCGAGATTTTCAATCGCGGGGAGGATGATATCCATGCCTTTCTGCCAGGTTAATCTCGAGATTAAGGCAAATAATGGCTGCCCATAATCGGTGATGTGCAGCTGCTCAAACAAAGCTTTTTTATTGTTTGTTTTTTCTCGGAAAATGCTGACGCCATTATATGGATAAATAATCATCTCATCGTTGACGGGATTGAATTCTTGGTAGTCGATGCCGTTTAAAACGCCGATGAAATCATATTCGCGGAAGTGCAAGACTGAATCCAGGCCCATTCCGCCTTCTAGTGAGAGCAATTCTTTCTGATGATTGGGGGATACAGTAGTAATCTTATCGGCATAAATAATGCCGGCTTTGAGGCTGGAGACTTGATCTTTGAAGCGCAGATTCCCATTTTCGTAAAGAGAGTCGGGAAGATTGAAATAGTCTCCTAATACTGATTCAGGCATCATACCTTGAAAAGCTGGGTTGTGAATAGAGAAGACAAATTTGGTCTTTTTGAAATGTTTGATAGCGTTTTCATCTTCCTTGAAAAGGCAGGGAATCATCCCCACATGCCAATCGTGGCAATGGATGATATCGGGAACGAGAGAGATGTGATAGAGCAATTCTTTGCTCGCAAGAGCGAAGAAAGCAAATCTCTCATTGTCATCCCAGTCACCATAAAAATGGTCGCGATCAAAGTATCGAGCGTTGTCGATGAGATAGTAGGTGATTCCGCTATCGTAGGTATAATAGACATCAGCTCTCTCGCTGCGCCATGACATGGGCACCACATAAGAGCAGACCTTTTTTACTGAAGGCCGAGTGCTCTGCTTAATAAAGCGATAATAGGGAAGAATAATGAAGACTTCTTCGCCCATCACCGCCAGCTCTTTTGATAGGGAATATATGACATCGGCGAGCCCGCCGGTTTTGCATAACGGTCTAGCTTCGCTAGCAACCATCACTATTTTCATTAAATATGAGCTCCTTGTTCGATGAACAAAAATTCATCTTTTTGGCCATTCACTTCATGGCACTGGAGTATTTTAACAGACTTGTCTGCTAAAACGTAGTTCACTTTGATTCCTTTTCCAACCACCGATTTGGTGAAGATGATCGAATTGTCCACTGATGTTCCCTCTTCGATAATCACGTCGCGGGAAATGATGGAATTGCGAACTTTGCCTTTGATGATGCAGCCGTTAGCAATAAAGCAGTTTTTCACATCTGCATCCGGCCCATATAAAGCGGGCGGAGTGTTATGCGTGACCGTGTATATCGGCCAGTCATCGAGGAATAGTTTTGAGCGAAGAGAATAAGTGAGGAGTTCCAATGAATGATTAATATAGTCAGATAAGTTTAGCATTGGAGCCACAAAACCAGTGAATTCCCAAGCGTTAAGCTTGAGCAATTTTTCATCGATGCAGTATCGGAGCATTTTTCGAAGGCCATAAAGAAGGGAGACTTCGCGGGACATTCTCAATATTTTTTCAAAGGTTTCGCGGTTGAAAACATAGGTGCCCAAAGAAACATCCACCGCTTTTTTCATGCCAGCATTGTTTGAGATCTTGCTCACTAAGCCATCTTTTTCAATGCTGAGAGTTCCACAGTTGAGATAATCGGTGTCAGCGGTAATAACATGCTTATAGATGACCGAAGCTTCGGCTCCAGAAGCAATATGCGCGTCGATAAAAGGACGGAAATCGACGGAAGCGAGCATAAAGGGATTGGTGATGAGAATAAAGTCGCCAGTTTCATCTTCGAAGAAGGAGCGGTTGGCGAGCAAATTCGAAATGTCAGTATTGAAGCGAGGATTAGCAATTGTTTTTTCATTGAAAAATAACCGCAGATATCCAGTTTTTGTATTATTGATCCAAGTCTGTCCTTCGCGGACGTGAGCTCGGACAGCGCGGACATTTTTTTCGACCAAGATATTGATGCGGTCGATGCCAGAGTTCGAGAGGTTTGATAAAGCAAAGTCCATCAAGCCATAGCGGCCGAGGAAAGTGACTGCCCCAAGCGGGCGGTTTTCAGTCAATAGACCAAGATCCGGTCCGTCGTGAAGATTGCAGATGCCAATTACTCTGTTCATTTGTAACTACCTCCTGAAACAAGGACAACATCGGGTTTACCTAAATTGATCTCCTGCTTTCCACCGACAACGGTGTCAGGAGCGACAATAGCATTGTTGATTTTGGTGCCCTTTTTGATGCGAGCGCCAGCCATGATGACACAGCGAGTGCAAATAGCGCCCTCCTCGATGACCACTTCATTAGAAACGACGCATGAATCAACCGAGCCTAAAATGATGGCGCCTTGGTTAGCTATGCTTCTTTTAATCGAACCTTTTGTGCCGACATATTGAGGGACGCTGTGAGTGTCCTCACTATATATTTTTGTTAAATCATCGCCATCGAATAAATCAAGCTCTCTTCGGTCGAGAGCGATGTCCATGTTTGCTTGGTGCAGAGAGACAAGCGTTCCGACATCTTTCCAATATCCTTGGAAGCGAAAAGCTTGTAGCTTTTTGCCAGTCGCTAGCATTGTCGGGATGATGTTTTTGCCAAAATCATGGTCAGATTCATCATTTTTTTCATCTTCTTTGAGATAGCTCCGCAAGGTCTTCCAAGTGAAAACATAGATGCCCATCGAGGCTAAGTTGCTCTTGGGAACCTTTGGTTTCTCTTGGAATTCAGTGATGACATCATTTTTATTGACAGCCATGATGCCAAAGCGACTTGCTTCGCTTGGGTCAACTTCAATGACGGAAATTGTCGCATCCGCTGCGCTGGAAACGTGGAGATCTATCATTTCATTGTAGAGGGTTTTATATATGTGATCGCCAGACAAAATTAGAACATAGTCTGGATTTTGAGCATCGAGGAAATCAATGTTTTGGGTGATGGCGTCGGCGGTGCCTTTATACCATTTTGCGCTATCTTCAGTCTGCCTTGGAGTGAGGGTGGCCATGAAGGAGTGCACGCCATTCAAACCCCATTTCTCTCCGTTGCTGACATAGCTGTCAAGAGCTAAAGCCTCGTATTGCATCAAGACTCCGACGTTGTTGATTCCGCTATTCGCGCAGTTGCTGAGAGGGAAATCTATAATTCGATATTTCGCAGCAAAAGAAACGGCTGGTTTAGCGATTTTTTTGGTCAGTGATTCAAGCCTTGTTCCCTTGCCTCCTGCCAAAATCATCGCGACAATTTTATATGGCATTATATGTACCTCCGCGTATAAACACATTGTAGCACACGCACGAGAACTCACAAACCAAAAACAAGATAGGGGGCAACAAAATATTGTTGTTTGCCCTTTTTATTCAACGAAAAAATCGGTAAACTCAATATGATGAAAGTCAGACCCTCTTTTAAAAAGATGCTCATAACCGCCCTGGTGGTGTTTTTGTTTTCCGCTAGCGTCATATTCGCCACCTGCTTTAACATCTTTGTCTTTCAAGACTGGGGATACATTCAATGGCTGATTATCGCTGCATTTGTCGTCACATCAATTTTGATTTTTGTCTTCTCTTTTATGAACTACTTTTACGTGATAAAGAAAAAAGAGTTGATTGTCGTCAAATTTAGGCGCGCTTTTAACTATCCCTATTCGGATATCATATACATCGAGCAAAATTCGAAAAAGAAAAATGCCACCATCACAATAATAATGAAAAGTGGGCAGAGCATATATTTAATGCCAGATTTGCAAAATCAGGTTTACCAGTCGCTGTCGAACAATTGCGACCATTTGCTTTCCAAAGCCGAAATTCAACAAAAATTCCCGAGAATTAAGTTATAAAAAACGTTCATTTGTTTATTGCATAAACTAGTTGATTGTGCTAACATTTTCAAGAACAAAAGGAGGCCTACGATATGTCAAGAGTATGTCCAATAACCGGAAAAGGACCTTTGAGTGGTAATAATCGCTCCCATTCTTTAAGGGCTTCACGCCGTAGATGGAACTGCAATCTTCAAGTCCGCACTGTCGTGGTTGACGGCCAAGAGATGCGAGTTCGTATGTCGACTCGCGCTTATCGCAGTCTCAACAAACAATATAAGTAAATATAGGTTAAATTAACCTGTGATAAAAAATGCGGATGATTCCGCTTTTTTATTTATCTAGAAAGCTAGAGATAAAACGAAAACCAAGATCTCGTTCGCAAACAGGAAGAAAAACAATAGCCATTCGGTAAAGGCCATCGTAATAATGTTTGGACGAACGTATTTGATGCTGCCATCTGGGGCAATTTCTTCTTTCATGCGCAAGTTGAGAGTCAATTTTGGATTCAAGAGAAGAACCATCGTCACCAATGTAATAATGAAGGCGATAATGAAAATGATGAAAGGAATGGGCGAGCTCCCTCCAATCTGCTGATTATAGACATAAGATCCAATGCTGATGGATGTCGGAAGCAAGAAAGAGAAAATCATGTACAAGATAAAAAGCGCGCTGTGAAGGCGAATGAAATCCAAGGGGATAAAGGCAATAGCTATAAATAAAATCGAGGAGATAATTCCCGAGATGAAAATCATGATGAAAAAGCCGTTGTCAAACTTTAAATCAAAAGTGAAAAAGAAAACGCAGGAAGACAAAATTGCTAAAATAAGGGAAACATTGCCGTAGAAATTCTCCGCAAAGGGGCTTTTGTAATTAAGCTCATAAGGAAACATATTTCGGACATTATAGGTGACTTTATACTTATTTTTATAGCGAATAAAAGAGGTGACTAGAAACAAGGCACCGAATAAAATCGATAGCAGTAAAGAAGGTAAAGTGAAGCGCATTAGATCTTTAAACTCCGAATTGCCTCTTTGATATTCTCAGCTCCAAAAACATAGGAACCAGCCACAAAGACTTCAGCACCCATTTTCTTGCATTCGAGAGCAGTCGTTTCATTGATTCCACCATCGACTTCGATGAGGGTTTTGAGCTCATTTTCATCAAGATAATTTCTTAATCTCAAAATTTTGCCCAATGAATCGCGGATAAAACTCTGACCGCCGAAACCTGGTTCAACGCTCATGATGAGCACGAGATCAAGGCTATATAAAAAGGGAAAGATTTTCGAAATTGGAGTTTTTGGTTTGACGGAAATGCCGGCTTTTGCGCCAGCTTTATGAATGATATCGATGATATCGAAAACCTCGGCATCGCTTTGGCAAGCTTCATAATGGAAGGTTAAGTAATCAGCGCCGGCTTCCACAAATTTAGCGGCATATTCACGAGGATTGGAAATCATAATATGAACATCATTAACTAATTTATGTGTGTGAGCGATGTCCTTTAAAACTGGTAAGCCAAAAGAAATATTGGGAACAAAGTGCCCATCCATCACATCGAAATGAAGCCAATCAGCGCCGGCTTCCTGAATTTGCTTAATATCATCTCCTAGATGAGAGAAATTAGCGGATAAGATTGATGGTGCGACGAGAGCAGTTTTCATTTTTCGTACCTCCGTATTTCAAAAATCGCTTCATTTGATAACGTTAAGTAGCAGTCATAAGCTACTTTAGGAATTATACCATCTTCTAGAGCTTTTTTAACTTCACAGCGCTCCTCGGAGATGTGCAGGCAATTGGAAAAATAACACTTTAAAGAGCGATCAGCAAAACCGGGGAAATATTTTGCTAATTCTTCTTTAAACAGGTTTAATTCAAGAGAAGAGAATCCAGGAGTATCAGCGATGTATCCACCTTCATATGGGAGCAGAATTACTTCTTTGGTTTTGTGTTTTCCTCTCCCAAGAGCGCGAGAGTATTCTCCGACCGCTCGCTCAAATTGAGGATCGATGGCATTGATTAAGGAAGATTTCCCCACGCCAGTTTGACCGATTAAGCAAGTAATGCGGTTAGCGAAGAGATGGCGGACTTCTTCTAAGCCAATCTTTTCTTTGTTGCTGACAAAATAGGTATCGATGTTCATCTTTTGAAAAGTCTCTTTGATGCCATCAATGAGGTTTTGGTCATCATTTTTATCCGCTTTAGTGATGATTATGCTGGCTTTGATTCCATTCATGTTCGCATAAGTGAGATATTTAAAAATCAAAAGAAAAGAAAACGATGGTTCCACCAGAGAAGAGACAATGAGCATTTGGTCAATATTTGCCACTTGAGGCCTTTTAAGTTGGCTGTGGCGAGGGTAGACCGCTTGGATCACTAAATTAACTTCATCGATTTCGACATCATCTCCCACCATCGGTTTGATTGACTCGTGTCTAAAAAGGCCTCGGGCGGGAACACAGTAAATTGCTCCATCGCTTAAGACTGAGTACATTCCACAGTTAAGAGCGAGTATTTTTCCTTCCATTATTTGAAACCAAAAATGCGAGCAAAAAAGCTCTTCTTCTCTTTGAGAAGTTCAGTGTTCTGGGTCAAGAGGACTAAATCATCGTGGAATTCTTGCGCGGAATGATATCGCTCTTTAAAGCTTCTGGCAGTGGCCTTGGCGATGACTTTTTCTACCTCTTTAGAGCAGTGAGGAAGATATTTTTTGGGGGAGGGGACTCGGTCGCGAATATGAGCGACCACAACTGAGACAGGGTCGACTTCATTAAAGGGAACGCGGCCGGTAATTAGCTCAAAGAAAGTAATTCCAGCAGAATAAATATCGGATTGAGGTGAGGCGGGATAACCGCGAGATATCTCGGGAGCCAAATAATGGACTGAGCCAATGATTTCTTTTGGCTTTCCTTTATTCATTGAGATGTTTATTATTTCGGCGATGCCAAAATCGCCAAGCTTTATCGTTCCGTCTGGAAGATAGAATACATTTTGAGGCTTTACATCGCGATGAACGATGTTGTGCTGGTGAGCATATTGAAGAGCAGCAGTCAGTTGAATCATGATGCTGACGGCTTCTTGGATAGGCAAAGATGAGCGGAAATCCAAAACATCTTTTAGATTCTGCCCCGCCACATATTCATTAGCGATATACGGAACGCCTTCAAAAGTGCCATGGTTATAAACCTTGACGATGTTCGGGTGGTCTAAAGAGGCAGCAATTGTAGCTTCGTTTTGAAAGCGGCGGAGATTGATGGGATTCTTCATCACGTCTTCGCGAATCAATTTAATAGCGATGCGTTTTTTTGTGATGAAGTCAGTGGCTTCATACACTTCCGCCATGCCTCCATGACCGATGCGAGCAGTCACTCGATATCTTTCATCAATAATAGAACCTATCTTGATCGGCATTATTTATTAGCCTCCCAGAGGACGATGGCGATGTTATCGCTTCCGCCATTAGCGTTAGCCAAAGCGATCAATTCATTAACTTTTTGTTCAGTGGAATCATCGCTTTTAAGAATTGAGTAGATTGAGTTATCTTCGACGTTATTATATAAACCATCGCTGCAAACTAAGACATTTTCGTTGCAGTAATCAGTGATTTTAATGTCGACATTAAGGGATGGATAAATGCCCAAAGCATTGGTGAGGACATGGCGCTTCGGATGAGTGAGCATTTCTTCTTTGCGAATTTTTCCCGTGCGGTATAGATAAGCGACATAGGTTTGATCTTCAGTGATTTGGACGACTTCTTGGTCGTGAAGCACATAGGCTCGCGAATCGCCAATCTGAGCAGTAATCATATGATTTGACATAATTAAGACCATGGTTAAGGTGGTGCCCATGCCTTGATAAATTGCATTTTTTTGCGCTTCTTGATAGATGGCATCATTGGCTTTTTTGATGATTTCCATCGCCCACTTAACTGCTGAAAAGCGATTGAGGAATTTCTGCTTATCAAAAAATGATTCGCTGATCATCTTGATGGCGATTGAGGAGGCATAGTCTCCTTTATTTGCTCCGCCCATTCCGTCGCAAACAAGCAAGAGAATATTGCCCTTGGTATTAGTTAAAGCATTGGCGCGGTCTTCGTTAGTTAAACGGATTTTGCCAATGTCGGTTCCAAAGGCATATGTACCGGAAATATAGTTCTTTTGTTTCATACTAATTTATCTTCCACTTTAGCTTTTAATTGCCCGCATGCGGCGTCAATATCGGAGCCAAATTCTTTGCGAATAGTCGCAGTAACGCCACCCTTGGTCAAATAGTCGAGAAAGAGATGAATGCGGTTGCCACTGCTTCTTTTATAGCTGCAGAGATTGGTTTCATTATAAGGTATTAAATTCACATATCCCATCGTTCCCTTAATTAATTGTATTAATTGTTGGGCGCATTCTTGGGTGTCGTTAATATCGGCGAGCAAAAGGTATTCATAAGTCACGCGACGACCGCTGACTTTTTCATATTCACGGATGGCTGGCATTAATACTTCTAAGGGGTAAGCTTTATTAATCTTCATCAGCTGGTCCCGGAGAGTATTATTAGGCGCGTGCAAAGAGATGGCGAGATTGGTCTGAAGGCCTTCATGAGCGTATCTTCTGATGGCGTCAGGAATTCCGCAGGTTGAAACCGTGATGTGGCGAGCGCCAATCGCTAGGCCTTTTGGATGATTGACAATGCGAATAAAATCCATGAGGTTATCATAATTATCAAAGGGTTCGCCGGTTCCCATCACCACTACATGAGTGACTTTTTGGCCTTTGCCTTCTGCTTCAAGAATTTGATTGACGATCAGGATTTGACCGATCATTTCATCGGCTGTCAAATTTCTTTGTTTTCCTAAGCGCCCAGAAGAGCAGAAAGAACATCCCATGTTGCAGCCTACTTGGCTGGAGATGCAGATGGCGTTTCCATAGGAATAGCGCATGAGAACGGTCTCAATTTTTGCTCCATCAGCTAATAAGACTAATAGCTTAATTGTGCCATCGGAACTCTCTTGCTTGAGAAAGATAGATGGCAAATCGAGAGAATATTTTTCTTTGAGAACTTCGCGAAATTTCAGCGAGACATCGCTCATCTCGTCAAAGGAGCGAGCTCTCTTTTCGTAAATCCAAGTAAAAAGTTGAGTGGCGCGATAGGGCTTTTGTCCCTCCCGTACCATCTGCTCAGCTAGTTTATTTATTTCTTGAGCGAAAAGATTAAGCATCCTTGCTGACCTCTTTTTTTAATATGGCAAAAAATAAGCTATCTTCATATTCGCTGAATGGGAAAATTTGCTTGTCCACTACGAGCGAGAAAGACGGGTTATTTTCAATGAACCGCTTGATTAGTCTGCGAGATTCTTTTTTGTTGATTGTGGGAATAGCATAGATCAGTTGTCCGCCCTCTTCGACAAGAGCGCCGCATTCCTCGAGAGCCAATTCTTGAGATTTAATAATCCCATCCAATTGATCCGCGGTGAACCGCAAGAAATAATCAGGGGTTGATTTTAAGAGAGACAATTTGGAACTATCAGGGAATAAAAAGAAGGTGTGGACTGGTTTTGAGATGCAGGTGATAATCTGTGAGGGGTCAGCTTCGAAAAATGAAGCGTTTTTAAGATTAAAACTCATGATGGTTTTCTTGCTGGCAAAAAATGCTTGAGCGTCGCCGATAACTAGGTCAAATTTGACATCGCGAGAAAACTTATTCATCAAGCAGAGAAATGCATTGTTTGGGTAGTTTGAATAGATGGCAATTCCCCTAATTGGATCGATATCCGCTTGTGAAAATACTTCATAGATAGACGGGGAGATATCAATGATCTCTTTTTTAGAGAAAGCTATATGCTTTTTGATGTTAGCCTTTTCCTTTGGCATGACAAAATCAGGAAAGGCGGTGGGGGCTAAATCAGAGTATTTATTCAATAATTCTTCTTCGGTGTGCGCTTCCTTATTCACTAAGCAAAAACTGCTGGATGGACGAGAGTTACTACGTAAAATGCGATATGTCAAATGCTCACCATAATGCTTAATCCACATCTTGACAAGCCACAGAGGAGTGTTATAGCGGTAAGATAAGAAATCCGGAGATTCCTTGTTGATTTCGGAAGGGATGAGGTTTTCGGTATTCACATCGATGCTGGCAACGATCTTCGCGACATCTTGAGTTTTGAATCTCTCCACTTGCGAGATGCTTTCGACTAAAATTTGGCTCATTTCTTCCATCGGAACAGAGCGAATAAAAAGCCGATTAGAAAAATAAAGCAAAGCAATGATTTTATTCTCGATCTCTAAGGAGCCAAAGGTCTTCTCGGAAAGATAAGTAAAAATGTAGTAATGGCGGAGAGAGCAGCCGACGCATTTATTGACCTCGCTCCTCTCGATGGGAGTGATCTTTTCATCTTTTAAGATGCTTCGAATCGCTAGATTAAAAGGAAGATTCTTTTCGAGAATGGCGCGAAGTATTTCTGATGATAAAGCAACTATCTTATTCATTATTTACCTGGTTTAAAATCCTTGAAGACATCGCCAGTATAAATCTGGTCATCTTCTTCGCCTTCTTCAAGCTCCTCTTCATCGACGTCTTCCGTGTCGGTGGAGACGAGATTCTCTTCCGTGATATAGCGTGGATATTTATCATTGATTTTTTGGTAGCGATTGTCCTGAGAATAATAATAGAATTCCACCGCGGTATGAATCGCGACTTCGCCGATGCCGTTTAAGAGGAGATTAGCCATCATATCTTGCAAGACGCTGACCTTCATTGGAGCATGAACATGAATCAGTAAATTCCATGAAGTTTGTTCGGTCCCTTTATGAAAAACCATGTCATTGGGAGCGATGAAATTGACCTCATCCTCCTCGACCTCATATAGCTTAGCCACTAGGGGAGTTAGTTCGCGAGATAAATGGCCAACCACAAATTGATCGAGACCATAGAAAATAAGTGTAATCATAAATTGCTCCTTCGAGTTTATATAATACAATATAATACTAATTTTTTGTTAAAAATTGTATGGGTCAATATTGATTGAGATGTCGATGCTTGATTTTTTGGCATAGATTTCTATCAATTCCTTAAGAGTATTTTGGATCGCTAAATAGTCGCGGTATTTAATCAGAACAGTTCGCAAAAACTGAAGGTGGTCTCTCGCGATGTAGGGGGTGGTTGGGCCGAGAATAATCGCTTTGTCGCCAAGGTGTTCATTCAAATAATCGACCACGCTATAAGTGTGGGAAATGACAGTCTCTTCTTTCTTTCCAGAAACGGTGAGGCTCGTTAAAAAATAGTAAGGTGGATAGTTTTGCAATTTGCGCATTCCCATCTCTTTATTGAAGAAGCCTTCATAGTCTTGACGAGCGCCATATGTAATCGCATAATGCATAGGATTGTAGGTTTGAATTATTGCTTGTCCGACTTTGTCGCTTCGGCCTGATCTGCCAACCGCTTGAGTGATTAATTGAAAGACTCTTTCGGAGCTGCGAAAAGAAGGCATGGATAAGCCAATATCCGCTAGGACGATGCCGACGAGAGTAACATCAGGAAAGTCATGGCCTTTTGCAATCATCTGAGTGCCAATCAAAATATCGGCCTCTTTTTTTCGAAAAGATTCAATAATTGAAGGGATTTTGTTGCGAACCTTAGCGGAATCGCTATCTAGCCGCAATGTCTTAGCTTCAGGAAATAGGCGGTGGACTTCATCTTGAATCCTCTCGGTACCAAAACCGGTTTTCATCAGATATTTTGACCCGCATTTTGGGCAAGTATCAGGCATTACTTGCACGTAGTCGCAATGATGGCATTTGAGCATGTTATCGCTCTTGTGAAAGGTTAAAGCAATCCCGCAGGTTGGGCAGCGAAAAACATATCCGCAGTTGCGGCAAGAAACACTGGTCGAAAAGCCCCTTCTATTAATCAATAGAATCGCTTGTTGACGAGCTTTGAGCACGGCAGATAGCTTTTCCCGCAAGGGAATAGAAAAGATATAAGAATCGCGGTCAATATTGTGATAATCCGCTAAATTGATAATCTTGGTGGCTGGTAATTTCTGCTCATTGATGCGCTTGTCTAGTCGCAAGAGATGATAGACTCCATTTTTGCCTCTTGCTCGGGACTCTAAAGAGGGGGTAGCACTGCCTAAAAGCACTTTTGAGTGATGCATTTCTCCGCGCATAATAGCCACTTCTCGAGCGTGATAAAAAGGGATGGAATCTTGCTTATAGGATTCGACGTGCTCTTCGTCAAGGATGATGAGACCAATATTAGCTAGCGGAGCGAAAATCGCGCTGCGAGCGCCAATTACGACTCGCGCTTCCCCGCGAGCAATCTTTCGATATTCATCGTATTTTTCGGCGGGAGTGAGCTCGCTATGCAAAATTGCGACTTGATGTTCAAATCGCCGAATGAAATATTCCATCATCATCGGAGTGAGCGAAATCTCGGGAACTAAGAATAAGACGCTATGCCCTTTTTTAAGCTCTTCGTCGCAAAGAGTCAAATATACTTCAGTTTTGCCGCTGCCAGTTACTCCCTGCAAAAGAAAGACGGGGTCGCTGCTATTATTAAATTCATCGATTACCTTTTGCTGATCAGCGGTTAATAAAGGTGGCTTTTGATATTCATAGTTAGGAATCGCTAGTCGCCTTTTTTCTTTTTTGACAATTTTGATTAGCCCTCGAGAGAGCAATTTCTCCACCACGCTTGGAGACCCGACTTCTCTTTTGAGTATTTTTCTTTCTTTTTTAATCAAGCGGAGGATTTCTGTTTGCTTATCGGTTAAGCTTTCTTCGCTGTAATGATTGATTGATAGATATTGGTCATAGGCAATTTTTGGAGCTCTAAGAGATGACTTTCTTGGCGATAAAGAGGGAGGAAGCATCGATTGAAGCACGCTGATAAAAGGAGCTAGGTAATATTCGGAAACTCGCTTAGCGAGCGAAATTAAGTCTTCGTTGAGGAGTGGCGCATCATCGATGACATCGACAAGATAGTCGAGGTGATAGCCTGTCTCTTCTTCTAATTGTTCAGCAGAAGCATTGCTTTCTTTTACCGATAGAACATATCCGACCAATTGGCGATGATTAAAGTTCACCAGCACTCGAAAACCTGGACCGAGATTTTTATTCCCTTTATAGAGATAAGAAAAAGGACGATCCAACGTGTGACTAGCATATTCAATGAAGAGTTGTACTATTCGCATTTCGAGTTCGTCCTAAGCTTTTGTCTGGTGCATTTTTTTCAAGATTAAATGGGTTATTTCTGAAGCTGCCCTTCCAACTCGGTCATTCATGACGATGTGATCATAATGCTGCGTCATAGTCATTTCTTTTTGACCTTTGGCGAGGCGCTCTTGAATTATCTCTTCTGATTCGCTGCGGCGGTTGCGGATTCTTTTCTCTAAGGCTTTAAGAGATGGAGGCATCAAAAAGAAAGAGATAACGCCTTCGTCTTTTACCTTTGAAAGGACTTGTTCCGCTCCATTGATTTCAATTTCAAGAAAAACATTTTTTCCTTGCTCGCGTTGTTCGGTCACTTTGTCGATTGGCGTTCCGTAGCGGTTTCCAACAAACTCAGCCCATTCGAGAAAGTTGTGATTGTCGATATTCCGTTGGAATTCTTCTGGCGTGACAAAATAGTAGTCAACACCATCTTGCTCCATATTGCGAGGATGGCGGGTGGTCATAGAAATCGAGTAGCTCAAATTTAGCTTACCATTTTTCATGATACGCTTCCTGATCGTCCCTTTTCCTACTCCGGAAGGTCCGCTGAGAATAATTAGCAATCCTTTTTTCATAATTCGTATGCGTTAATTATAAATACATATTTATACTAAGTCCAACTAATATGCTAAAATATGGGCAATGAAACTGACTTTTTCGGCATTAAAGAGCATTATCGATAATTTGAAGGCCAAGATTGCGAATAACTACATTAGCAACATCTCAGTTATCAGCAGCACCGACATTCTTATATCCTTTTCCAAATATCGCGAAGAGAGGCTTTTTTTATCTTTAAATCACCAGTCTCCTTTTATGTATTTTGTCGATAGCCAAATGTCTTTTCCTACGATGTCGGGTCGCATTAATGAGAGCGCGAGAAAAGAAATTAAGGATGGCCTTATTACCGATATTGAAATGCTGAATGATGACCGAATTGTGAAAATGAGCATTTTAAAAACTAACGATGTATTTGAAAAAATTAAAAAGAACTTAATCATTGAGCTTATTCCCACAAAGCCCAATTTAATTATCGCTGATGAAAACCACAAAATAATTTTCGCAGTGCATGAAAATTCTTTAGAGAAATCCCGCCCATTAATGAGAGGTCTGCTATATGAACTGCCAATAAAAAATAGCAGCTATCAGCCAGCAATTGAAAGCGTGGACTTATCAGAAATTAAAAATGCGGCGGAAGAAAAATTGATGGAAGCTTCAAACCGGCAGCATCAAGAGCGATTCGCTCCTCTTTTTCGATATTTTAAAAGCCGCTCAAAAAGCCTCGCAAAAAAAGAAATTATTCTAAAAGAGGAAATCGAAAACGCTCAAAAAGATCTGCTTTATTTAGAGCATGGCAACATGTTATTATCGCTTAATGGTAATTTAGAAGATGCGCTTTTGTACGTTAAAAATCATCAATTAAATTACGATGAAAAAATGAGCATCGGTGTCAACGCTAATCATTATTTTAAAAAGTATAAGAAAGCCAAAAGAACAATCCAAATGGCTGAAGAAGAGCGGCAAAAAGCTCTCGGAGAAATTCAAAAGCTTGATGTTCTATTAGGGCAATCAAAATATATGAGTATTCCAGAACTTAACGAATTGGCCCTCCAGGAAGCACCTCATCTATTTGAAACCAATAATCTCAAAAAGAGCACAGAAAAAGCGGGAATTGCATATGTATTAAAAGATAAGACCAAAATCTATTTTGGCAAAAACGCAAAACAAAACGAACAAATTACCTTTAAAATCGCTCAGCCGTTAGATTGGTTTTTTCACATCAAAGATTATCCCGGCTCTCATGTCGTTATCAATAGTTCCAGCCCAACTGATGATCAGATGTTAATCGCTGGCGAAATGTGCTTAATTCTTTCAAATAAAACTTCGGGAGAAATTAATTTTGCTCAAGTTAAAGAGGTTAAGAAATCTCCAAAAGTTGGACAGGTAAATATTCTTCATTCGAAAGCTTTAACCATCAAAAATATCAGGCGCGAAACATTTGGACTATTAAGCAACTATCAAAAAGTTAGCAATTGACTTTGATGCAATCATCAAGCGTCTGAGTAAAATTCTTATCAATTAAATAAACAGCGACTTTGTTTTCTATAACAAACATTTTTGGGACATAAAAATTCTCTTGATAGGCTGGAAGAAATTGTTCCTCTCCACCATTGGTAATATTTAGAAGAACGCCGTAATCTTCCGCGGTTTTTATCGACGCATCATAATCGATGTGATAGATGGAAAACTTTTTGCCGGTCAAATAATCGGGCAATGTCTCTTTTAATTCAATGCAGTGGCTGCAATTAGAGACTCCAAGAACGAAAATCAAGTTTGATGCGCTATCAACCGTCTCAGACATTTCGCTAACGGTTTCCCACAAAATGTAGCGGGGGTTGGCATCATAAGCAACATAAAAATAAGGTCCTTGATAGGAATGACAACCCGTCAGTAATATCGATAGAAAAAGTAAGGCAAATTTATTTTTCATCGATGCCTTTATTTTCTTTATTCAAAAAATCTTCGCCTTTGATTGATTCACTAGTCGACAAATTCAGGAAGTTTTGCTGCCGCAAGATTTCGTACACTAAAACAGCGACGCAGTTGGAAAGGTTTAAGCTTCTCGCTTCGGGAACCATCGGCAAACGCAATAAGTAGTCTGGGTGATCACGTAAAATCTCGTGAGGAATGCCGGTAGACTCTCTTCCAAACATAATGAAGTAATCTTTCACTGGATCCGAGAAATTAAAAGTGGAATAACTGCGATTAGCGTAGCGTGTGACATAAAAGATTTTTTCATCCGGATGCTTCATTTGAAAATCTTGATAATCAGGGTAATAGAAAAGTTTTAAGTCATCGATGTAATCTAAACCGACGCGCTTTAAATCCTTGCTCTCTAAAGAAAAAGAGAGAGGACCAATAATGTGAAGAGCCGCATGCACGGCTACACAGGTCCTCATGATATTTCCCGTATTTTGTGGTTTTTCAGGACGAAACAAGACGACATGGATCATAGAGTAAATCCGCGAGCTTTCCTTTCGGCATTAACCTTTGGTTCAATCTGATGATGATAGGCTTTAATGCATTCGACGATAATCTCTTTTGCCGCTTCGCGATCTTTCACTTCATCGATCGCGGTATCTTTGCCCTCTAAGGTTTTATAAACGGCAAAGAAGTGTTTGATTTCATCCATGATGTGATCAGGAATCTCGGAGATATCTTTATATTGATTGTAGAAGGGATCGTTTTTGGCGACGGCGATGATTTTTTCATCGGGAAGGCCATTATCAATCATGATTAGGACACCGATGGGAGTGCATTCCACAAAAGCCATCGGAAGGATAGCTTCGGAGCAGAGCACTAAGACATCGAGAGGGTCGAAATCACGCGCGAAAGTGCGAGGAATGAAACCGTAGTTTTGAGGATAGTGAGTAGAGGTGAATAAAACGCGATCCAAAATTAAATGGCCGGTTTCTTTATCTAGCTCATATTTGTTTTTGCTTCCCTTAGAAATTTCGATTAATGCGAGGAATGAATCAGGGGTTACTCTCCCGGCTTTAACATCATGCCAACAATGCATATAAAATCCTCCTGCAATACACTAGTTGTTATTTTATCACAAAGATAAAAAATGGGGTATGTTTCTCAAGATTAGATTGGCTATTGCATCTTTTCAATTGTGGTTCCGAGAGGCAAGAATACCAATCGCCCAAATTTGAACATTTGCAGGCCGCAAGGGATAAAGAGAATGGTCACGCATAGAATCCCACCAATAATATAACAAGATAAAGCGCTCTCCCAGCCAAAAAAGATAGCCCATAAGATATTGAGAAACATCTTAAAGCCAGTCAATTTCGTAAATGTTGGTTCATAGCCAAACGGCCAGAGAGCGAGGCGGGCCAATTTGAAATATTGGAGTCCGATTGGAATGAATAGAATGGTGACGCAGAGAATGGTTCCGCAAAATCCAAAGAAAAGCATCAACCACCATCCCACGAAAATAGCCCATAAAATATTGCCGAACGTCTTCATAAATAAATTTTCACTTTCTTTTAATTAAATAAAAGCCCATCGTCATGCGAACGATGGGCAAGCAATTAAATTAGATTTTTTCGACGGAATCTTGTAAGACAATTCGCGCTAAGTTTCTTGGTTTGCGGCCTTTTTTCAAGACTCTCTCGCCAAGGCTAATCGCTCCGGTCGGGCAGACTAATCCGCACAGCAAGCAGCCGACGCATTTATCATGGTTACAACTTGGATGGCGTTTTTCTTCATCCCATTCCATCGCTTGGTGGGCGCCATCATAGCAGGAGATGACGCAGCGGCCACAGCCAACGCACTTATCCAAATCAATCTCTGGATAGACGACATAGTCGCGGTCGAGCTCTTCAGCAGGGATGAGGTTCTTATTGGCCAATCCCACTAAATCTTCAAGATGGTCAACTTTTTGCTCATCCATATAATGGGTTAAGCCATTGCATAGATCTTCGACAATGCGATAACCATATTGCATGATAGCGGTTGTGATCTGCAAGTTTTTGCACCCTAATAAGATAAATTCGGCAGCATCTTCCCAGGTTTCAATTCCCCCGATGCCAGAGATTTCGGCATTCTTGAGTTTGGGATGATTTCTCATCTGTTGAATGAAACGAAGGGCGACTGGTTTAACGGCTTTTCCGGAATAGCCAGAGATGGATGATTTGCCATTGATGATTGGCAAGCCGACTTTCTTATCCAAATCAACATTGATAATTGATTTGATGGTGTTGATGGCTGAGATGCCATCCGCTCCGCCTTCTAAGCTGGCGATAGCAGGATCGCACATATCAGTGATATTAGGTGTCATCTTGGCCATGAATGGTAACTTTGTTGCGCGGCGGACAGCGGCGCAATATTTGCGGCATAGTTCTGGGTTGCTTCCAACGTCAGAACCCATCGCGTGCGAAGTCATCTGTGGGCAAGAGAAGTTGAGTTCAATCATGTCCGCGCCAGCTTCAGTGACTAAGCGAGCTAATACTTCCCAATCTTCCTCATTGCTACCCATGATGGATGCGATAAGGACTTGATGGGGATAATTCTTTTTTAATTTGCGGAGATCGGCGAGGTTCTCTTCGAGAGAATGCTCGGCGATTTGCTCCATGTTTTTAAAGCCGACAAATGGCTCGTTTTCTTTGGTTAAAGCATCGAAGCGAGGAGAGACTTCATCGATGACATAGTGCTTAGGACCGATGGTCTTAAATACGACGCCTCCCCAACCTGATTCGTAGGCCTTCGCGCACATATCGTAGCAGTTGCCGACAGGCGAAGAAGATAAGCAGAAAGGATTTGGGAATTTAACACCCATGAAGGTGATTGATAAATCTTTGTGTACCATACTTATTTACCTCTTACAAATTGCTTTACTGCGTAAGCGACTTCTTTGCCGGTTCTGACGCCCCAAACCACGGTTTTTTCTCCGTGGGCAATATCTCCAGCGATGAAGATCTTGCTGCCATGAAGGTGATTGCCTTCGACTTTGGCTTCGCCGCGTTCAATCTCGAGGCCTAATCCCGCTGGGTCGACCATTTGGCCAACTGCGAGAATGATTAAATCAGCCTTGATTTTTAATTCGCAAGGAATGACGCGGTGCTTGAATTTGACGATGCCACCACGGGCGGTGCCAACAGGGACATATCCATCGATGATGGTAACACCTTGTTCTTGCGCGCCGAGGAGCTCTTTTTTGCTCGCTCTAAATTCGCTGAATTGCTCGTAGACAACATCAGTGACATGAGGGCAACCCAAGAGTTTTAAAGAGGTGACTGTATCCATTGCGACGTCGCCACCACCGATCACTAAAACATTCTCGGGGATCTTTACTTTTCCTTTTCTTGACTTAACTTGTTTCAGCCAATCGACCGCTAATTTGACTTTGCGGTTGTTGGCGAACATCGGAAGCATCTTTCCTTGGTTCGCACCGATGGAAAGGATGACTGCATCGTTATCTTTCTCTAAATCTTTTAAAGAAACATCTGTGCCAACACGAGTGTTAAGAGCGATATCCACACCGAGATTAACGATGCGATCAATCTCTCGATCAACGACCGCGTTGGGCAAGCGATATTCAGGAATGCCATAGCGGAGATAACCGCCGGCTTTGGCATCCTTTTCATAAATCGTGACTTTGAACCCTTCTAATGCGAGTTCGGCAGCAGCGGATAATCCACCAGGACCACTTCCCACCACGGCGACTTTTTTGCCGTTGGCTGGTTTCGGTTCCCAAATGTCCATTTTGGTGGCGGCTTCAAAATCGGTGATATAGCGCTGAATGCGGCCGATATCAATGGGCTTATCAATGCCGCTGCGAGAGCAACCTTCTTGGCAGTATCTCTCTGTTGGGCATACTCTGGCGCAGATGGCTCCGAGAGCGTTATTGATTCTCACGGTTTCAGCAGCACCTTTAACATTTTTAAAGCGCACCGAGCGAATGAATTTTGCTGGGTCAGTTCCAGCGGGACAACTGGATGAACATGGAGCATCAAGACATAGCAAGCAACGAGAGGCTTCCTCCATCACTAAACGAGGGCTATACCCTGCTTCATATTCTTCTTGGTATTTTTTAGACATGTTTAGTCTCCTCCCCAAGTTAAGAACAATCTTAAAGTTATTTTAGCAAAAAATGAGATTAGTAAGATATATTTTATTGAAAGTTGCGCACCTTTATGGTGAAAATAGCAAATCTTCGATACTTTTTTAGTTAAAAATGGATAAATAAATAATCAAAAATATGGTGTTTAATTCATCACGTCGTCTTCGGTGAAAATAACGCCTTTAATCTCATCGCGCTTCTTTCGAGCGAATAGCTGATTGACGGCTTGCGACACATCGAGTTTATTGTGTGCTACTTCGTAGACCACATCGATAATCGGCAGCTCAACTTGATATTTTTCTTCTAGTTGTTTGGCGGCTTCAAGCGCGTATATTCCTTCGACTACTTGACCGACTTCTTCGAGAGTTTTTTCTAAAGAATGGCCTTGGCCCAAGAGATAGCCGGCTTTGTGGTTGCGAGAATGGACGCTGGTAGCTGTGACGACAATGTCGCCGATACCGGCGAGACCAAAGAAGGTCTTCTCGTGACAGCCCATAGCTTTTCCTAGCCGAGTGATCTCCACTAAGCCGCGAGTGATGATAGCTGCTTTAGCGTTATCTCCATATCCTAATCCATCGGACATGCCAGCGGCGAGAGCAATGATGTTTTTAAGCGCGCCGCTGATCTCCACCCCTCTGACATCAGGGTTGGTATAGACGCGCATGGTTTGATTGGAAAAAGTGTCCTGCACAATTTGGGCAGTCTTTGGGTTTTGGCAAGCTGAGACGATTAAAGTTGGCAAGCCAATCGCCACCTCTTCCGCGTGGGTTGGCCCCGATAGAGAAACGTAATCGAAATCGCTTCCTAAAACGTCCTCTAGCACTTCGCTCATGGTAAAAAGAGTGGTCGGTTCAATGCCTTTTGCGACATTGACGATGATTTGATTCTTTTTTAAAAAGGGTTTAGTTAGTTCCGCGGTCTGGCGAATAAAGACTGATGGGGTCGCAAAAACGATGATGTCTTTTCCTAGACAAGTTTCCTGAACATCGCAAGAAAAGTGCAGGCTTTTTGACAGAGTGCAACCAGGTAAATTCTTATGCACAAGGTTCTCTTTTAAAGTGGCGACTTCTGCTTCAAAACGCGACCATAAAGTAACCTTGTGTTCGCTCCTGGCAAGCATATTAGCTAAAGCAGTGCCCCAAGTGCCAGCACCTAATATTCCAATCTTTCTCAATTTAGTTACCTCGATAGGCTTTTCTTAAAATCTCCACCATATCGTCCACCATTGGGAGGCGAGGATTGGCGGGTGAGCATTGATCTTCATAGGCTAAGACGGCGATATCTGATAAGCGAGCTTCCCAATTTTCTTCTTTGATGCCACAGGCTTCAAAATTAGGATTGAGCCCGACTTCTTTGCAGAGATTTGTGACGGCTTGAGCAAGGGCTTCCACTCCTTCAGCAGGAGTCTTGGCGTTGAGCCCTAATAGCTGAGCGATTTCTAAGTATTTCTTGTCGGCGCAGTAGACATTATATTTAGGCCAAACCGATAGCTTGCTTGGCGTCACTCCGTTATAGCGAATGACATGCGGCAATAAAATAGCGCATGTATAACCGTGAACGGTGTGGAATTCTGCTCCGACTTTATGAGCGAGAGAGTGAGTCATGCCTAAGAAAGCATTAGCAAAAGCCATGCCGGCAATTGTCGCGGCATTGTGCATCTTTTCGCGAGCCTCTAAGTCGTGAGGCCCGTCTTTTACTGCTCTCGGCAAATAGTCAAAAACCAATTTGATGGCTTTTAAGCATAGCCCATCAGTAAAATCGCTAGCCATCACTGAAACGTATGCTTCAATAGCGTGAGTCAAGACATCCATTCCCGTCATCGCTGTCGCTTTGGGAGGAAGATTAGTCGTGAACTCAGGATCGATAATGGCGATGGTCGGAGTTAGAGAGTAATCAGTGAGCGGGTATTTTTTATTATTCTTTTTATCAGAAATGACCGCGAAAGGAGTCACTTCGCTGCCTGTACCACTAGTGGTAGGAATGCAAATTAAGCTTGATTGTTTTCCTAATTCAGGATACTTAAACGCTCTCTTGCGGATATCCATGAATTTCTGTTTGAGATCGTCGAAGTTGACTTCCGGGTGCTCGTAGAACAGCCACATTCCTTTAGCGGCATCCATGACGGACCCACCTCCAAGGGCGATGATGGTATCGGGCTTAAAGATATTCATCATTTCCGTGCCTTTGCGGACGGTCTGAATATCGGGATCGGGTTCAACATCGCAGAATAGTTGCATGGTAACTTTATTCCTTCGGGAATTGAGCATGTCGGCAATCTTTTTAAAGAAGCCGAACTCCACCATCGAGGTATCGGTGACAATGAAGACTTTTGTAAGATTTTTACAAGATTGAAGATATTGGATTGAATTTCGCTCGAAGTATATTTTTCGAGGCACTTTGAACCATTGCACAGTATTTCTCCTTTTTCCCACTTTTTTAATGTTTAATAGATTGACAGCGCTGATGTTTCCACCGATGGAATTGTGTCCATAGCTTCCGCATCCAAGAGTCATGGATGGGAGGAAGGAATTGTAGACATTGCCTATTCCACCAAAGGTGGCTGGAGAATTCCAAATGATTCTCATGGCTTTGACTTTTTCGCCGTATTTGTCAGCCATCTCTTGTTCTTTACAGTGTATGACTGCGCTATGTCCTAAACCGTTAAAGCAGACCATCTCTTCTGCTCTTTCAAATCCTTCTTCTTCGCTTTTAACTTTGAAGAAGGCTAGCACGGGAGAAAGCTTTTCGCGGCTCATTGGTTCCTGGGGTCCAACCGCTTTGCATGGAACGCCAAGTATTGATGTATCTTTTGGAACGCTAAAACCAGCTTGCTCAGCGATGAAGTGAGCGGATTTGCCCACCACATCAGGGTTCAACTTGCCTTGTTCAACACCTTGATCGCCAGATGCAAAACCAAACATGTAGCGAGAGAGTTTAATTTTTTCTTCTTCGCTGACAAAATAGGCTTTAAATTGCTCGAATAGTTTGATTGATTGGTCGTAAATATCGGCATCAATGATGGCTGCTTGCTCAGAAGCGCACACCATGCCGTTATCGAACGATTTAGATAAGACAATGTCATTGACTGCTTGATGGATATCGCAAGATTTGTTCATGTAGGCAGGGACGTTACCTGCTCCGACACCCATGGCGGGTTTTCCACAACTGTAAGCGGCTTTGACCATCGCGTTTCCACCAGTGGCTAAAATAGTGGCCACATCGGGGTGATTCATCAGAGCACTCGTCGCTTCCATGCTAGGTTTTTCAATCCATTGAATGCAATTCTTTGGGGCGCCAGCGGCTTCGGCCGTCTCTTTCATGACTTGAGCGGCTAGTTTGCTACATTGCTGGGCGCTTGGATGAAAAGAAAAGATTATTGGGTTGCGTGTTTTTAAGCAAATTAAACATTTAAAAATTACTGTCGAGGTGGGGTTGGTAACAGGAGTAATACCACAAATAACTCCAATGGGTTCGGCAATTTCAGTGATTCCCGTCACTGGATCATCGGAGATGACTCCAACAGTTTTTAGATGTCGCATGTTATTGACGACATATTCACAAGCGAATAGATTCTTAGTCGCTTTATCTTCAAAAACGCCGCGCTTAGTTTCATCGATGGCAGCTTTGGCTAAGGAACCATGATGATCGAGTCCAGCCACGCTGCATTTTGCGACAATATAGTCGATTTGTTCTTGCGAAAAGTTCTCAAATTCGTTGAGAGCCTTAACCGCATTAGCGACTAATTTGTCTACTTCTTTTTGGAATTCAGGAATTGGGGTGGTATTCGCCATATTCTTACCTCACTTAAAGACTTTTAGACTTTAATACTATATCAGTTTATATTTTTTTGCGTTTTTCAACAACAAGTAGGTTCATTTAGCAGATGGCTCGTTTAATTTTAAGAGAAAATGGTTTATAGTTTTTTTATGAAAAAGTGGCCTTTTTTAGCGGTATTAGTTCTCTCGCTTACTAGCTGTGACAAGGCGCGTAATCCTTACGCTATTTTTACTTGTCAAAATGTCGACATGCAATTGGCTATCAACGCGTCAACTTTTGTGGAAATATCTAATTCTGAATTATCTTCTTTGATTGATTCTGGAACTAGCTTTCCGCTGTTCTTATTTTCGGAGTCTTGCTCATATTGTGAAACAGCCAAACAAACCCTAGCTTCTTATGCATCCAATTATCACTGTCTTATCTATTCTTACGAGTATGCTCCACAAAGTTATTCGCTGCTTGTCGCTTCCTATCCCAATCTCTTTCCAAATCAATTTGTGAGTCCTTCACTATATTTAATTAGTGAGAGCTCATTAACCTATAACTTTCAAACAAATGTGCTGCTTAACTACGGTCAATTTCGACCGGTAGCGAATCAGCATCTTCTCTACTCGCCAATTCAAGCCTTTACCGAGCAAAATAGCTTTGATTATATTCTGGATAATCAGGAAGATAATTTCTTTTTTATCTATGATAATTTTGATGCTCCATCACTGGAATTATTCAACGAGATATTATTCCCATTAGCAATCGATCAAAAAAATAAAAAAGTCACACTAATTGACAAAAAAATCCTTCAAAATGGCGTATTTTCTAATATTTGCGCCTCATTCCAAATTGCTGAAAGCGAGAGCAACATAGCAATTTGGCAAAACAAAAAAGGCGGAATAAAAACCACTCCATATTTGAGCGATAATGGAGTGGAATTAAGCGAATGGTTTACTATTTATCTGTCTGAATAAGATGGATGCGATTAATAGCGCGGGCTAAAGCTAATTCAGCTCGCTTTTTATCAATGGTTTTATCCGAGCTATCACTTAACCTTTGTTCCGCTCTCATTTTTGCGTCAAGTGCTCGTTGCAAATTAATCTCATCGCTTCGTTCAATTGAATCGAGCAAAAGGGTTACACCATCTTTGTCGATGCTGATAATACCTCCGCCAATCGCATAGATATAGCGAGTAGCATTTATCTCAATCACCATCTTCGAAATCACTAGCGATGATACTAATGGCGCGTGCTCAGGCAAAATTCCAAGCAAGTAATCTTCTGATTGAACTTCCAAAAATGAGGCATTGGTTTTTAAATAGTGCCCAAAAGGAGTATAAATATCCAGAAAAAAACTTGCCATATTATCTTAGGGCTTCCGCCTTTTTACGCGCTTCATCAATTGTCCCGACGTAAAGGAAAGCAATTTCAGGCAAATCATCCGCTCTGCCATCTAATATTTGTTTAAAGCTCTCGACGGTATCTTGCCGTGAGACATAAATGCCTTCGATGCCATTGAAATGGGTCGCGACATGGAAAGGTTGAGAAAGAAAATTGCGAATTTTTCGCGCTCTTTCAACGCTTTTCTTATCCTCATCAGACAGTTCATCAATTCCGAGGATGGCGATGATGTCGCTGAGCTCACGATACCGCTCCAAAATTTCAATTACTTTGCGCGCGACTTGGTAATGCTCTGGTCCAACGATGTCGGGTTCGAGAGCAGTGGAAGTGCTATTTAAAGGATCGACAGCAGGATATATACCAAGAGCCGCCGTATTTCGATCCAATACCGTTTTTGCATCGAGGTGAGAGAAAGCGGTGGCTGGAGCGGGGTCAGTCAAATCATCAGCGGGGACATAAATCGCTTGCACAGAGGTAATTGATCCATCTTTTGTCGAAGTAATTCTCTCCTGTAGTTGCCCCATTTCTGTCGCCAATGTTGGCTGGTAGCCAACTGCGCTTGGCATTCTTCCGAGAAGAGCCGACACTTCGCTTCCTGCTTGTGTAAAGCGGAAGATGTTATCGATGAAAAGCAAGACATCAGTGTGCTCATAATCGCGGAAATATTCCGCCATGGTCAAAGCTGATAATCCCACTCGCATACGGGCGCCCGGTGGCTCGTTCATCTGCCCAAAGCACAAGGCGGTCTTTTCCAAGACGCCAGAATCTTTCATTTCGCGATATAGATCATTCCCTTCGCGGCTTCTTTCTCCGACGCCGGCAAATACGGAAATGCCACCCTTTTCTTGGGCTATATTATGCATCAATTCTTGAATAAGGACAGTTTTTCCAACACCAGCACCACCAAATAGGCCGATTTTTCCTCCGCGAACGTATGGGCAAAGCAAATCGATAACTTTAATGCCGGTTTCAAAAATTTCAGTCTTCACTGATTGGTCTTTAAACTTTGGCGGGTTTCGATGAATTGACATTTTTTTAGAATCTTGAAGTTCTGGCAACCCATCAATAGGTTCGCCTAAAACGTTAAACATTCTGCCTAGTGTTTTGGGCCCGACAGGTACATTGATTGGCTTTTCCGTGGAGATGACTTCTTGCCCGCGAATCAGACCTTCGGTTGGTCCCATCGAGACAGCGCGAACGATATCGCCACCGACATGCTGAGCGACTTCTAAAACTAATTTTTGTCCATTTGGGAGAGGAATTTCTAAAGCAGTCAAAAGTTCCGGCAGATGTTCATTTTGAAATTTGACATCGACGATTGGTCCAATGACTTGATTGATTTTACCTCTGATAAGTTTCTTTTCCATAATTTCCTCCTATAGGGCTTGTGCGGATGCAACAATTTCGGTTATTTCTTGAGTGATTGATGACTGGCGAGCTTTATTAAATTCAATATGCAAATTCTCCAGCAGTTCTTGAGCGTTATCAGTAGCGCTATCCATCGCGTTTCTGCGCGCGGCGTGTTCGCATACTTCTGATTCGAGTAATTTGCTATAAATAAATGTTTTTAAGTAAAGCGCAAGAAGGCTGTCAACCAATTTTTGGGGCGTAGGCTCCAAAATGGGAGCGAATGTTAACTCATTATTCTCGCAAGGCTTCTTGGCTGGGAGAATAATGACGTCTTTAGCAAGAAAGACAAAAGAATTTTTAAATGAAGAATAGATCAAGTGAATTTGTTTATATCGACCCGCAGCAAATTGCTCAATGACAAAGCTGGTGAGCTGACGAATAATAGCTTGATTATCGATAGAGTGATAATTTGAAAAATCTTCAAGCAAGGTGAATTTGCCATTTTCAAAATGGCTGAGTCCTTTTTTGCCGAGTATGACTGCATCATCATTTTCTTTTAATGAAACATCGGCTATTTTAAAAATGTTATTATTATATGCTCCGCATAATCCTAAAGTTGAAGAAACGATAATATATAGATTTTTCTTTGCTTCACTATTCTCATTAATGAGGGGATTGTGAACCTTTTTGGCATAGCGCAAAACATCATCGGTAATTTTTGCAATTTGGTTAGAATAAATGCGGTTGGTGAACATTTTATTCTTCCACTTTTTAAGTTTTACCGTCGAAACCAGTTTCATTGCGCTAGTGACTTTATAAGCGCCATTCACTGTTTTGATACGCTGTTTAATACGAGTGATTTGCTGAGACATACTCTTCCTTTATTCTTGTTTGCTGATTGCGAAATATTCCTCGATTGCAGAGCGCAATTTACCTTCCAATTCGGGGGAAATTTTCTTTTCTTTGTCGATAGAATTCAATAAAGCTTTATGGCTAGTTTTAACATAGTGATAACACTTCTCGAGAGTCGGCTGAACTTCATCGGGATTAATCTCATCTAAAAAGCTATTTTTTGCCATGAATAAATCAAATACTTGATGAGCTAAGGAATAAGGCTGATATTGATTTTGCCGTAAAACGCGCATCAGCACTTCTCCATGCTTGAGTACTTTTAATGTGCTGGAATCTAAGTCGCTGCCAAATTGAGCAAAGCTTTTCATTTCAGAAAAATTGGCTAGGTCAATTTTCAAAGAGCGAGTAACTTGTTTCATCGCTTGGTATTGGGCATCTCCTCCCACACGAGAAACCGATAGGCCGCTATCGATGGCTGGTCTTTGACCAGCATTAAATAAATCATTGCTCAGAAATATCTGCCCGTCGGTAATAGAGATAACATTGGTGGGAATATAGGCGGAGATATCGCCTGATTGAGTTTCGACAATCGGAAGAGCGGTTAAAGAACCTCCTCCATATTTTTTGTCGAGTTTACATGCTCTTTCTAACAGGCGGCTATGCAAATAGAAGACATCGCCAGGATAGGCTTCTCTTCCGGGCGAGCGCTTGAGCAAAAGTGAAAGGGCACGATAGCTGACTGCGTGTTTGCTTAAATCATCATAAATGATTAACACATCTTTGCCTTGGTGCATCCATTCCTCTCCAATCGCGCATCCTGAATAAGGGGCAATGTAAAGTAGAGGAGCTGGTTCGCTAGCTGTAGCGGCCACGACGACCGTGTAATCCATCGCATCAAATTTCTTTAATCGATCGACGATCTGAGCCACCGTGGAATTCTTTTGACCGATCGCGACATAGATGCACAAAACACCTTTGTCTTTTTGATTGATAATCGTGTCGATGGCAATCGCGGTTTTTCCGATTTGGCGGTCGCCAATAATCAATTCTCGTTGTCCGCGACCAATTGGTATCATCGAGTCAATGGCTTTAATACCTGTCTCCAAAGGAGTGTTGACGCTTTCACGCATGATAACTCCAGGAGCAATCACTTCAATTGGACGCCGCTTTGTGCTCTTGATTTCTCCTAATCCATCGATGGGTTGACCGAGAGCGTTAACCACTCTGCCAAGCATTCCATCCCCAACCGGGACCTCCATCACTTCTTTGGTTCGCTTAACAGTGTCGCCTTCTTTGATTAAAGTATCGTCACCTAAAAGAACAACTCCCACTTGATCGGCTTCTAGATTCATCACCATTCCACGGATATCGTGGGGGAACAAGAGCAGTTCGCCAAGCATAGCTTGATCGAGACCATAGACTACGGCGATGCCGTCTCCTACTGTCACCACTACCCCCACATCACTGCTTTCAATTTCGTGATGATAATTTTTGATTTGTTCTTTAATAAGAGCGCTGATTTCATTAGCGTTTATTTTCATATGAGCGATTCTCCTTTTCTAAAAGGCTAACTTTCATTTTTTCAATTTTTCCACTGACAGATCCATCATAGATGTGGCTATTAATCAGAACTTTAATGCCTCCGATTAAGGCTGGGTCAATCCTGCTAACTAGTTCGATTGAACATTTTTCTAACTGAGCGATTTTGCTTTCAATTTTCCGCTTTGTTTCTTCGGGAACAGGAACTGTCGAATAGAGAATTCCTTCTTTAACGCCGAGATGTTCATTGCAGTAAGAATTGAAACTGTCGAATATCTCTATCAGCAGTTTCGCGCGATTATTTTGGCATATAATTTTTAAGAAGTTTTTGACATCTTCATCGAGGCTATTGAGATTCTTGTCAATAATGTTGAGTCTCTCTTCCAAAGACAGAAAAGATGAGCTGAGTACAGTGATAAAATCAGCATTTTGCAATAAAATGTTTCTTAGTTCTTTTATCTCTTTTTGCCGTGTCTCAACAACGTTTTGTTCTAGAGACAAAGAGAATAAAGCTAATCCGTAAGAAGAGGTGACTTCACTCATAATTAGTTCAATTTCTCAATGAAATCCTCGGCAAGTTTGGCATTGTCTTTTTCATTGACCTCGCGCTGGAGAATTTCTTGGCTTGCTGCCAGAGCGACCGATATCATTTCGCGGCGAATGTTTTCTAAGGATTTCTCCTTGGACTTTTGGATGTCCATCTCCGCTTCATTTTGAAGCCGTATGACATCTAATTTGGTTTCTTGAATGATTGATTCCCGCTGTTTAGTCGCTTCTTGATTGGCTCGATCGATGATGCTTGAAGCTTCTTTTTTGCTAGACAAAATTGTCTCTCGAGATTGTTCGAGATTCTGCTTAGCAATCGCTTTGTCTTTCTCACTGTCAGAGATGTTATTCTCAATATAGTCTGCGCGTTTTTTCAGCATCTTTTTTAAAGGCTTATAAGCGACAAACATAACGATAATAATGAGCACTACAAGGGAACATAATTGCACGATAAAAGGAAATAGGTGAGGAATAAGATTTGCGCCAATTTTGCCAATCTCTTCGCCTATGTCAATGAGTATCATCATATTGATGCCATAAATCATAATAAAGGCTCCTTTTTAACCAGCGAACTGGAACACACATAAAATTGAAATAAGAAGCGAATAAATCGCGGTTGTTTCAACTAAGGCACAGGCTAAAATCATACTATTGCGAATTGTTTTAGCGGCTTCCGGATTGCGAGAAATTCCATCAATCGCATGGGCGCAAACAAGCCCTTCGCCAAGAGCGCTTGGCATAACGCCCCAAACAGCAATAGCTGCTGCGAGATAATTCATATTATTGCTTACCTCCTTCCCTTATTAGTTTGATATCAGAAGATTGAATTTCATCTTCATCGGGTATCTCTTGACCGACAAAAATTGTCGTCAAGGAGATAAAAATAGTCGTTTGAATAAAGCCAGAGAATAGATCAAAGTAGGCATGTAGTATTGGCGTTACTATCGGAGCGATGAAAATGCCGCTCCATTCTGTGGCAATAAGACCGCCAAATATCGTAGTTGATAGATTTTCTAAAGCATAATATATGATGGACATTAAAGTAAAGCCAGCAACTGCATTTCCAAATAAACGCAGTGTCAACGACAATAAAGGGGCCCACATTGACAGAAGATTAACTGGCAAAAAGACCGGGAATGGCTCTATATATCTTTTAAAATATCGCCATTTAGTAAATCGAATTGAAATGATGTGGATAGAAAGAAAAGAAATCAACCCCAAGGAGAGAGGAACTGCCATATTGGTGACTGGGGATGGGAGGCCGGTCAATCCAAAGATAAAAGAGATAAAAAGATATATGGCAATTGCCATAATAAATCCGCCCATTCCGGGAAGTCTAGAACCAATCATGTTCTTGGTAAAGCTATCAAAGAATTCAACGCCCATCTCACCAATAAGAAGCAAACCTTTTGGCTTTTTTAAAGGATTATGAAAATGCGCTCTGATGCCGATAATAACAGAGAGAAGCGCCACGATTACCATCACAATAAGTGATGAAATAATTTCGGGCGGAAATGTCCATGAGAAAAAATCATCAAACATTTGGAATTTCCTTCTTTTTGAGGACCGTCAGTATTAGCAAGACTAAGAGTGGATAAAAATATCCACCTAATATTGCAAAAATATTAAAAATTAAGCATCCCTTTTCAAAGATTAACCAGCCGGAGATAACCATTGCTAAAGCCAAAATAACAAAGCGAACAATAGCGACAACAATGCTGCCTATCCCTTTGGAATTTTGCTTTGATTTTTGCTCTAGCAAGCCCAATGAGAGGTAACTCATAATGCTGATGGCAGCCCCAACGACCATCCCTAATGGGATGTCTGGATGTCCGATGAAAAGCAAAAAGGACATGCCTAGAACAAACAAGACTAAAAGAGAGGCTGAAAAAACAGTCACTTTAAAATATATATTTAAGTGGTTGAATTTCTCTTTCATGCGATTATTTCACTGCGATTCTTTTTAAGCGGGTAACTTCAGCAATGCCGTCTTTACACTTAAGAGTGATTTCTCCTTCAATGAGAGGGGAAAGATATTCGCGAAATTCATCTGACATGCGCGTGTTGTCAACCATCATTGAGGCAGGGATGCGCGCTTCAGCGTTGGCGATTTTGCCTAAGTTGGCTAACTCGTAATTAATGATATAAGGATGAGAAGATATGCGCTTGAAAACAATCATGTTTCCAGTGAAGCCTTGCAGGGCTGCTTGAACGGCGATTTCTCCGGTGCGAATTGCTTCGTTGCGATCAGTTAAGGAAATAAAAGCAGGGAAAGCTCGTTGGGTAAGAGATAGCTCCACTGAACGAGTGGGAATATTTAAGCGATCTTCCACGATATTGCATAAGTCAGCAGCCGCTCCTCCTAGCTGAGCGTGGCCGAATCCGTCGACGCGGACACGAGACATATCTCTGGGGAATTGAATTCCTTCGGAAATAGCCACTAAAGCATAGCCGAATTTTTCATAAACTTTTTGGACATCAATCAAAAATTGTTCGAGGTCAAATGGGCGCTCGGGAATATAGAAAAGATGAGGTCTGGTATCCTCGGGAAGGACATCAGGGGCAGCGGTGAGCCAACCAGCGTTTCGACCCATGATTTCAATGATGTGAATCTTGCCTTTTTTGAAGCACTTGGCATCCATCGCAAAGCCGTTAATCGCATTAATGACGAATTTTGCGGCGCTGGGGAAGCCGAGAGAGTGATCGGTACAAGCTAGATCGTTGTCGATGGTTTTTGGGACGCCAACGACCACCATGTCTAATCCGAGTTCATCAACTAATAAAGAGAGCTTATTGCACGTATCCATCGAATCATTTCCGCCATTGACGAAGACGTACTTAATATGGTGTTTTTTTAAATTTTCGATAATTTTGAGATAGATGGAATCATGAAAATCCTTGGGCAATTTTCTCCTGGTGGTTCCAAGAATTGAACCGGGAGTCTGCAAGAGCAATTCAATTTGCTCGCTATCTTCTAAACCGAGATCAATGAGATCATCATCAATCAATCCTTCAATGCCGTGTTGAGAACCATAAATATGGCCGATGCTGTCAGGGTGCCTCTTAGCTTCGAGGATAGCTCCGTATAAAGAGGAGTTTATCACCGAGGTAGGACCACCCGATTGAATATAGACCATATTTTTGTTTTCCATATATAAAATTATTCCTTTTCCAACTAGGTAATATTATCCTAATATTCCGCCCAAATTACAATAAAAATTAGTCCAAGTGGCTAATATAAGGAAAGATAAATCTTCAATTTTCTTTCGAGCAAATAAAATAGTCTGAAGAAACCGCGGACATAAATGCATATTTTATTTGCATAATAACGACAGCCCATATAAAATCAATGTGCTAGTTTTTTATACTAAGGAGGCAATTATATGTCATTTAACGTGACCTTTAATCAGGAAACAAAAACCTATGAGAAGCCAGTGAGCGTGCTGGAAGTAGTAGGTGATAATAGAGATTATATCTGTGCTTATGTCAACAAGCGGGTTCGCGAATTGACTTATTTGATCAGCAAGGATTCAGAAGTGACTCCCTTGACTATCAAAGATCGCGATGCCAAGCCATCTTACGAAGCATCCCTTCGCTTTTTAGTGGCCATGGCCATGCGCAATATTCACCCAGAGATCGATATTCGTTTTTCCTACAACGTTTCTCGCTCAATTTTCATGCAGATTCTTAATCCCGGTGTCACCAGCACCAATCAAATGGTCAAAGAATTAATCGATGAGATGAACAGCATTATTGCAAAAGATCTTCCTCTCGTCAGGAATATCGTCAGCAAAGAAGAAGCTGCTCGCATCTTTAAAGAAGAAGGTTATCAAGACAAAGTCGATATTCTTGATTACCGCCCAGAGAAGACCGCTCATATTTACACTTGCGATGGATACAACAACTACATGTACAACCGCATGGTGCCATCAACAGGCTATATTCGCAAATGGGATGTCAAATTCTATCATCCTGGCATCATCATTCGGTATCCTCGCCCCGAATGCGGTGGCGAGATTCCACCTTTCGAAGATGCCCCAACATTTGGCAAAACTCTCAAGAGAGCGCACCAATGGGCAAAAGCGACGGGAGGAGACACCATCGTCAGCATCAACCGTCACCTTGCAAAGGGTGGCCCAGTTGATTTTATCAACCTCAGCGAGCACAAGCACAATCAGCAATTTACCGAATTAGGCAATCTGATTGAAAACGATAAAGAAAGCATTCGATTAATCTGCATCGCTGGTCCTTCTTCCTCTGGAAAAACCACTTTTGCTAACCGCTTAAGAATCGAATTATTATCTCGCGGAATCAATCCAATCAGAATTTCTATGGATGACTACTATCGCCCAAAAAATGAGGCTCCAAAAGATGAAGATGGCAACCCGGATTTGGAATCCGTCGATGCTCTGGATATCGAAACATTTAACCAAAACATCTCCGATTTAATTTGTGGACTCAGTGTCGATTTGCCAAAGTTTGATTTCAAAGTCGGGCACCGCGTAAAAGGCAGAACTCTCCAAGTGGCTAGTGATCAACCGATCATCATCGAAGGCATCCATGCTTTAAATGAGAGAATGACAGCTTCCATTCCCAGCCATCAAAAATTCAAGATTTTCATCGCTCCTCAAGCGCAAGTGAATATCGACAATCACAATCCTTTGTCTCTCACTGATTTACGCCTATTGCGCCGCATCGTTCGCGATTACCAATTCCGAGGCAGCAGCGCGATTGAAACCATCTCAATGTGGGATAGTGTTCGCCGCGGCGAATTCAAGTGGATTTACAACAACCAAGAAGGCGCTAATTATGTCTTCAATTCCTTCTTAACTTACGAGTTATGCTGCATGAAGAAATATGCCTTGCCATTATTGGAAGTTATCGATGTGGAAAGCGAATACTTCCCCGTCGCCGAAAGGCTGATTAGAATGCTCAAATTCTTCGAAGATCTTCCCGATCAATGGGTCCCATGCAATTCCTTGATGCGCGAGTTCATCGGCGGATCTTGCTACGCTGATGTGTAATACTAGAAAAGCACCAAAATAAAAGGGAACTTAGTTCCCTTTTTTCTTGTCTTTTTGCTGGAGGATTTTGAAATTGGCGCTCTCCCGTTTATGTATGTTTACCAATTGCGTATAATAGACGTTCCTCATCGCTTCGTAGCGCTTCATCTGCTCGGGGCTGACGCATTTGGAAAACAAGGAAACGAAGACTTTCTCCAAGCGGAAGAAAGATTCGTAAAGGCTGAGCAATGTGATGTAGTAAAAATAGTCTTTGTTTGAATAGATGAGCATCGGGGTGCTGTGAATGATCTCAGAGCTCATCTCGTAGCGGGAATTATACATCGATAATCCAGCCACTTTTTCTAAGCCATCGCGGAAGTTCAATTTGAACGCTTCATCCTTTTTTACTTCTGGAATGCCATAGAGCCAACCATATTCGATGTATTTTTTGATATCTTTGCTCTTTAGATCGTATTGTTTCATCTCTTCCTTCATGTTATTGAAGATATCGGTTTGCTTATCTTTATCATCCATCACATCTTTGAAGGCAATGCCATATTTCATGTGTTTTAAGTAGAGATTGATTAAAGGATCACCATAATGTTCCAAAAGAATTAAAGTACACTCACATTCGTGCAGAGTTCTCCAAGAAGAAAAGGCTTCAGTTTCAAAGCCATCGACCAAAAGGGAAAGGCTGCATTTTGCGATGCTGAGAGATTTCATCAATAGATCAGTTAATAGAGTTGAGACGGGATCATTTTTGTCATATTTTTGCAAAATATTTAAAGTGAAGTTTAAATAGACACTGAGAGAAGAAATCGGAGGGAAGTATGAATTAGCAATTCTCCTCTCCCGGTGCTGCAGTTTAGATATGCTGATGTACTTATCGGCCACGATGGAAGCCATGGAAGTTTTGATATTTTCATTGGCAATAAATTCTTTTATTTGTTCAGGAGAGCGAACGGCTACACTGTACAAAAATTCTCCGACGCAGTATTCGACAATCTCAAAAGAATTGATATTCGCAATCTGCTCAAAGGGGGCTAGTTCAGAGAGCTGAGAAATAGCTTCGACAGCCAACTCATAAGTCTCATAGATAAAACCTTTTTCGACGATAGCCGGAACTTTTAAATAATCGACGATTTTGAAAATTTGTTCTTTGCTTAAAGCAGTGATCTTATTCAATTTCTCTTTCCTCCCCCGTCATCGCGCTGATCAGATACATGCGAATAGGCAATGCGCTAATGCTTCGGACATAATCGCGATACGCATGCAATTGTTTAATGTATTGTTCATCATCAATGTTTTTTAACTTAAAATCAACGATTTTGATTTCTTCTTGACTCATAATCAAGCAGTCGATGACGCCGTGAATTTGATTTTTAGCATCGTAAAATTTAAATTCGTGGCGGAGATTTTCGTTTTTAACATTCGAGAATAATGAAGTCATAAAAACATTAGATACGCATTGAGCTAATCGCTTATCTCTGATGAAAGAAAGATCTTTTTTTTCGTAATCCACCACTTCGAGCAACTGGTGTAGTTGCGTGCCAAAGTCCAAGACACCTTGATCAACTTCTTCGCTAATTTCATGGCTAGCGATTCTCTTTTCAATCAGCTGGCTAGGCAAAGAAATTTGCTTAATTTCTATTTTTTTGAGCGCTTTTTGCAGGTTTTTCACAGAAATATGCGCGTTCTTCATCTCATATTCGCAGCCGCATTTTTCGGGAATCTCAAGGAAATCAAGGAAGTCCTTAAACGAGGTGGCTTCTCTTAAATCAACAAGGAAAGAAGGCTTGGCTTTTTGCGGATATAGGAAGATTAGTTTTTCTCTGACTCTGGTTACTGCCACATAGAAAAGGCGGAGTTTTTCTTCAAAGTCTTCCCTTGTTACTCTTTCTTTTATGAGATAATTGGCAAAATTTTCGAAGGGATAATCCGGTGGCATTGGAAAAGAAATTCCATAGAGAGGAGAGACAAGAAATGATGTTTGTATCTCATCTCGGTTAAATTTTTTGAACAGCCCAGAAAGATAGACAATTGGGTATTCCAATCCCTTTGAGCGGTGGATGGTAATCAAAGTGACAGCATCCTTATGACTGGTTTGTCGGGGCACTTTTACATCCAAGTCGAACGCTGCCAAGTCTTCAAAATATGCTGATAATTCGCTGATCGAATAGCCGAGATCGTCCATCGATTTTGTAAACGAGAGGAATGTTTCTACCAGCTCTATGTTATCGTTACAACGATCGAGTTTAATGAGGCATTGATAGATGTCAAATTCCTCATATAAGGCGCGCAAAATTTCAAATAAGGATTTGTCTTTTGTTAGCCCCACCACTTTTTCAATCTTCTGATAGAGATCAGTGTGAAGGAAAAGTTTTTGTTTCACGATTGTGTAGATATCTTGATCAGGAATGCTTAAAAGAAAAGAACGCGCGATGGCAACATAGGCGTGATTGAACTCATCGTCGAGTTGATTGTTTGCCACGCGATTAAATAACTTAATGAGATTCTTGGTGACATATCCGAGCATGGAATTGTCAATTTTTTCATCTCTGATAATGCTTAGGGGAATTCCTAGGCTAGAAAATTGGCGGTGATACTCATCAAAATCGCTACCGCGGTCAACGATGATGGCAAAATCGCTAAAGCGAACTGGGCGCATCTTTGTGGTGTTTGTCCTTGAGTCCTTATCAAGAATCTGATACTGAGAATTAATCTTTTCCAAGACATCATCAGCGATAATAGCAATCTCTTTTTTGATGTTTTCTTCACTTTTTTGCCCTTCATAACGATAGATAAGAGGCTGATAGTCTTTGCTTTTTTTATCGGAGTCTCCGTATATGACGGGTTCATAGACAAAATGATGCCCATCTTGATAGTTGATGATGTTATTCTCCGGAGTCATTATTTTGCTAAATAACTCGTTTATGAACTCGATAATTTGATAGCGAGAACGGAAGCTGACATTCAAATCAATTTCTTTGCCGCTAATGTTCTTTTTATAGCTATTGAATTTATCTTGGAAAATCTGGCAATTAGCATTCCTAAAGCGATAGATTGATTGCTTGACGTCTCCCACCATATAGAGGTTATTTTGAGACAGGGCTTGAATGACTTGTTCTTGAACATCAGAAGTGTCTTGATATTCGTCGACCATGATATAGTCAAAACTCTGTTTTATTTCTTCTCTTACCATTGGGATATCAATGACTTCTAGGGCCATTCTTGCAATGTCAGAGAAACCGTAATGTTGACTCTGCTTTTTAAAAGTTAAAAACCGCTCTTCGACAGCTTTTGCAATCGCAATTAATATTTTGGCATAGGGTTGATAGTAGATAAAACCTTGATAGATGTCTTCACTGTGTCCAAAATGCCGTTTTTTCCAACTCGAAAAAAAATCGGTAATATATTGACGCAAATGTTTATCTTCTTCAGGGTAATTTTTCTTTTTATTAGGTAAGGATAGCGATTCGAGCAAATCGATTAAATGATCATAATTCTTGGCGTTGATTGCCTGATCAAAAACTGCACACAGGCAATTGCTATCATCTAAATCGCTCAATGTTTCGCACATTTTCCTTATTTTTTTGAACGCTTTAATGGCTTCCTGATAATAAGCATTAATGTAAGTCAAAACATGCTCTTTTTCATAGCATTCTTCTGCTAGATAATGCCAGAATGCTTCTTGATCAATTTTCAAATTAGAGGCGCATGTAATGCGGTTGACAAAATCTTTCAAGGCTAAATCGTTCTTCAAGCAAAAAGCATTTATCATTTTTACGAATAAGGGGTCTTGTTCGAGATAATATTCGTCAAAAACTTGATCGATAATCTTTTGCTTTTGCATGGCAAGCAAGCTTGAATCCATGATGCTAATGTCGCTTGAAATACTTAGATATTGGCTGTATTTTTTGACAAGATAAAGACAGAAAGCATCAAATGTTTCAATATGCGAAGCTTCTAATTCACTGGTGAGGTGGCTTGTTTCGGGATGGCTCAACAATTTATCGCGAAGTCGAATTTTCATTTCGCTCGCTGCAGCGTTGGTAAAAGTCAAAACTAAAAATTTGGAGAGCGATTTGCCAGATTTGACGAGCTGAAAAATTCGCTCAGTTAAAACCGCTGTCTTTCCGCTTCCCGCCCCAGCGGAGACTAAGACATTGCATCCAAGAGATTGAATCGCATCGATTTGATTTTTTGACCAATTAAATGCCATTGTCTTCTGCCTCCTGCTCTTGGATATCCTTTACATCGACTATCTGCTCAAACTTCACATAGCAGATATCGTGGTATGGGCAATATTTACACGCTCCATCACTATCGGCAAAAAGTGGGCGAACAGGAAAAATATTCCGGCGAATGCTTTTGTTCCCTTCAACGAAAAGATCGAGAGCACTTTTGCTTAAGGAGTGGAGATACTCTTGTGATTGAATGCGACTTCTTTTACTAAATTGATTATCTTTTGTCAGTTTTATACCTTTGATGAAAGATGATTCTTCGCCAGGCACTCCAAAAGTGTCATCGAACATATGAATAATGCTGGCGTCATCAATCGAATAGCCATCAAGTTTAAGATAATATGGAATTAAATCATCTTCTTTAATGGTGCGAGAGATTGAATCTGGTATGACATGCTGGATGTATAGACCTGTCAGAGTGTAATCCTTAAACTGAGGCGACTGGCTGGTTAACAATGCATAGGTAGGAAGTTGAAAGGAACTGCCATATTTTAAAAGAGCCGGCACGAAAGTTTCTTTGCCAGTTTTGTAGTCAACCAAAAACATATATTGATTGCTAACAATGATGATTTTATCAACAATGCCTTCAATTATCGTGCGATCATCAAGAGGCATTTTAATTTTTAGCTCAGCGAAGATCTGATGACTAGACATCTTCGATTGATGCAATTTGATTGCTTGGACCGCAGCATTCATATCCGTTTTTAATTCTATTAAAAGAGTTTTTTCTGACTCTGTGAATTGATAATCGCTTCCGGCGTAAGCGTTTTGATAAGCTTGTTCAAAATCAAAGTCTTGATTGCTCATATTCTGGAAAATTTGGTGGGCAATATTGCCGAGAGCGGAAGAAAAATTGCCCTTGAAAGGATCAAGGTCGAGACCATAAGCAAGATAATATTGAAATGGGCAAGCATAATAAGCTTTCATGCTTGAATATGAGTGCTTTAAAGAGGTGGAATCATCGAAAACTTTGGCGCCAGTGAATTGGTTATCATAAGAATCGTAAGGGATGGATATAATATCGAGAAGAGCCCGGTAGTCTTCGGTCTGCTCCTTAAAAAATTTATTTAAATCGCACAGATTTGCAAGGGTCATTTCAGCATAGCGATGGCTGAAGTATGTCTCAGGCAATTCAGCGTTGGCAATATGCATACCCCAAATTTTAGCAAAGGGAGAAGGATAATATTGGTTGTTTAAATGTCGGCGGGAATAAGAGAAGTGATAAGCATTATCTTGAGCAAAGAAGTTTGTAAGCATATGAATGGACATCTTTCCCTTATCCAGCGAAGTATTAAGCCCAAGAAGACTCTTTTCTTGGTCCGTTAAGAAATCATTATCTTGGTAGGAGATAGGGAAAAGGCCTTCGTGAAATCCCAGCACAAAAACATTAGCGTGATTAGCCATAATTGGCTCTTCGATAAAATTGACTGCAGGGCTATAAACATTATCAGAAATATGAGTTTGCTTCAGCAAATAAACAAGATATTGATATTGCCGAGCGAACGATAGCCGTTCATCCATCACTTCTTTTATCATTTTCTGGATCATTTTTTGATGATCGATTGGAATGCTTATTTGCGAGAAGATTTCCCCTATCTGATCAAAGCTTTGACGCTGGCGAATCTCTTGTAGAAGCCAACAGGTGGAATTTTGAGAATATAGAGTTTGATATTGGGGAATATTGAGGCGAAAATGAAAACTATTTTGAAACTCATCGAGGTAGTAATAATAATCATGGTCGCAACAATAAACATAGATATCGCTAGCCTTAACTCCTGAATCAAGTAGTTGGGCAATTTGATTTAGATTAAACAGCACTTCTTCAGGAATGGAAGAAAATTGAAGGAGCGGCTGATCTTTTTTTACCACTTCATTGATGTTAAAGTTGATGCAGCATTTCAAAGATGTTAAAACTCCGACCAACTCTTTATCGAGAGAAGAGTAACCAAAAACTTCGACATCTTTTCCTTTAAATAGCATTGTTATATATGGATTTCTTTTCAACAAACCAAGGGTTTTTAACTGAGCTTTAATATCGTGCAAATGACTCATTTTTTCGGTAGATACATCTGCTGTTGCAAAAGGGAGAGCGCGGACAATTTTTATCGCCGCATCATGCGAGATGTTTTCAGAAATCATCACTTCCTTGATGCTCTTTTGATCTAGCTGATCATAAAAAGAGTGAAGCAATTCATTTTTATCGATTATTTTGAGATCAGTAAATGAGTCTTTTTGCCGAAAAGCATTCAATAGACTCTCGTGCATTGAAAAGGGAGCAATTATTAAGCGTTTTGCCATGTGCTTATTATAATGAATTACCATCTAGATATCAATGTGCGTACGTCCAAAAGGCAAAGAAAAAAGAGCCCTAGGGCTCTTATTGGAAATCGAATAATGACTAGTTTGCCAATACGGCGTATGAGGATAAATCGGTAGGAAGATTGACGCTCACATTGTCTCCATATTTGAAGGTCAATGCTGATTTATAAGCAAGATCAAGGAGAATTGGAGTTTCTTCGCTTTGAGTGTAAAGTTCGCTTTTAGAAGTATCGACTGAGACATCAATGTCAAATAATACATCGGTCAATAAAGCATCGCTATTGAGCAAAATGGTTGCTTTTAGCGCGCCAATTTCAAACATTTTGCCATATTCAGTAACGGCTGTTTGAATTTGTTCTTCAGTCATTTGGTCACCATTTGAAGAGAGGACAAGAGTTAATAATGAGAGGACATCTTCTTTGCTCAAATCAACAGAAATGCCAAAGCTTCCGTCTTCATAATCAAGCAGGGTGATATAATCTGCCAAAGTAGCAAATGATGATTCGTTGAGAACCTCGCCGAGACCTGTCATAACATCTTCTTTTGTTGGCAGGGTTTCAATTCCAAGAACTTGATTGAAGAAAGTATCAAGGAGTGGGAGGGCATCAGCGTTAATGACACCTGGTTGATAGAATTTTTCTGGAATATTTTCCATCGTTTGTCCGACTTCTTCTTCAGGAGTGCCGGTCGCGACTAAAATTTCAGAAATCATGGAGCGGAGTTCATTGTCAGAAGCATTGACGTACAAATTGCCTGTAGAAATGTAAGCGGCAACATCGACACCTGAGAAATCAAAGTCGACTTCTGGTGTAACTTCAGTGCCTATTTCAGTTCCGACATAGAGATCGATGCCGAGATCGCTAATGCTCGCTTCTGCTTCAACATCGTCAACAGAAGTGCTGGTTAGACCAGTGACCGCAAATTTAGCTTTCATTGAAGCATCAGCTTGAATGATGCCAAATCCATCGACTTCTTCAACCATGCGATTGCCAAGGATTCCTCCTTGTTTCGAGGCTGGTGCTTCAAAAGTTTGTCCTAGTTTTAAGTCAACATGAGCTTTCTTTAAATCGAAATTAGCTTCGAAGGAGTCTAAATCCATTAAAGAATCGTAAGCATTTCCAATTGCTAGGACTGTGCTCTGGGCTGTGGCAGGCGTTCCGCCTTTTGGCAAAGAGCCAGCACTCATTCCGCTTTCAAAACACGCTGCAAGAAGAAAAGTACTAGCTGCAACAAATAAAATTTTTTTAACTTTCATAAGTAAACCCCCTTTATTGTATGCACCTTAATTATAGGCGAACGGCCGCATAAAAATAACAAAATTCTTAATAATTAAAAGAAAAACGGTTCGAGGAACCGCTTTTAGTAGTCTTTTTTGCTAAAGCAAATAAGCTTAAGCAGCAAGGCCGGCCGCAACAAATGCAACAATGCTAGCAATGATGATAATTAATGCGATAGGCCCTAAAATGATGTCGATAATTGCGACTGGTTTGGCTATCTTTGCAAAGACAGTGAATGGCTTCTTGTTGCCACCATTTGACTTCTTGTTTAAAGATAATGAAATAATTCCGAGAACAATAGGACCAATAAATGTTTCGCAAAGAAATAACCCTACAAGCGCTAAAATGAAGGACACGAGAGCGTTTTTATCGTTAGGCGACATGCCTCCAGCGGGATCTTGTTCAAATGGCTCGACATTTAAGTTTTCTTTCTCTTCCATATGTATTTCTCCTTTGAAATTATTCTATTCCACCAGTGCTCAGCCTGCAATAGCGACTATAACTTAAAACTGCGCACAGCTTTGATCGCCTTGCCCCAGCCTTTATATCTTCGTGCCATCTCGATTTTTGACATTTGTGGATGGTAGATAGTCTGGTAACAATGGATTTTTTTTATCTCGTCGATGCTCTTGAAAAATCCGCTGTTTAAACCGGCGAGATAAGCCGCTCCGAGAGCGGTTGTTTCTAAACATTTGGGGAGGATAATATCCAGCTGAAGGATATCGCTTTGGAACTGCATTAAATATTTGTTGGCAGTTGCTCCGCCATCAACTCGTAAACTTTTTATACTACATTTAGTTTCTTTGTCCATGACACTAAAAACGTCTTTGCATTGGTAAGCAATGCCTTCCAAAGTGGCGCGGATGATTTGATTTTTATCAGTGCCGCGAGTAATTCCAACAATAGCACCTCGAGCTTCATTGTCCCAATATGGCGTTCCTAAGCCGACGAAAGAAGGAACGAAATACAAGCCCTCAGTATCAGATGCAGAAAAAGCAGCATGTTCGCTCTCGCTAGATTGAGAGATTATTTTCATTTCATCACGCAGCCATTGAACGGCGGCTCCACCGACAAATACCGAGCCTTCTAAAGCATAAGTGACTTGATTTCCAATTTGCCAAGCGACAGTTGTCAACAAACCGCTATGAGAAAAAACAGGGGACTCGCCAGTATTTAAAAGCATGAAGCAACCTGTACCATAGGTGTTTTTGCTCTCGCCTTTTTCAAAACATGCTTGTCCGAACAAAGCAGCCTGCTGATCACCTGCCACTCCTTGAATAGTGATGTTGGGATCAAAAAAGCTAGCATTTCCATAGCAGAAAGAAGATGGCCTAACGGTTGGCAACATCTTCATTGGAATATGGAATATCTCGCATATTTCTTTATCCCACATTAATGAATTGATATTAAACAATAAAGTGCGTGATGCATTCGATATATCGGTGGCGTGAACCTTTCCTTTGGTCATTTTATAAATCAGCCAGGAATCAATAGTGCCACACAGCAGTTCGCCATTTTCCGCTTTCTTTTGTCCGTCGGGAATATGGTCGAGGATGAATCTGATTTTGCTTGCGGAAAAATAAGGATTGATTAACAGCCCAGTTTTTTGATGAATAAAATCTCGCTTGTCATTCAACTTTTCGCAAATGTCTAGCGACTGGCGGGATTGCCACACAATAGCATGATAAATTGGCATGCCTGTCTCTTTATTCCACACCACTGTGGTCTCGCGCTGATTGGATAAGCCAATAGAATCAATGTCGCTCATGGTGATATTAGCCTTAATTAAGACTTCATTGATTACATCAATAACGGAAACCCAAATGGAGAGGGCATCCGCTTCAACCCAGCCTGGATGAGGATAGAGGCATTGTATTTCTCTCTGAGCGATAAATTTGGCTTGGCCTTGATTGTCAAACAAAATAGCTCGCGTGGAGGTCGTGCCTTGATCAAGTGAGAGAATATATCTTTTCATGTTTAAAAACGCGACTTAAACATCCTTTCAATATCTTTGATTTCCTTGACGATACCTTTTGATAGGCATTCGCCGCGACCATTGCTGATTAAAACATCGTCTTCAATTCGAACTCCAAAGCCTCGATCAGCTAAATAGAGACCCGGCTCGACGGTGATGACATTGCCATTTTCCAATGGTTTTTCTCGATCTGCGCAATCGTGAGTGTTGAGTCCTAAATGATGAGAAACATTATGATAATAATATTTAACGACATCTTCATCCTCGCGCAGCAAACCGAGTTTGACGCATTCTTTTTTCAAAAATTCACGAGTAAATTCCTGAACTTGAGCGATGGTCATCCCCTCGCGAACATAATCGATGACGGCTTTATTGCAGTTTAGAACCGATTGATAAACTTCTTTTGCTAACCCAGAAAATACTCCGCTCACAGGAAAAGTTCGGGAGATGTCCGCGCAATAACCATGAGATTTGTAACCGATATCAAATAGAATGAGGTCATTATCTTTGGTCACATCATTTTGCGATGGATAGTGAAGGCAAGTGGCGTTTTTGCCCGAAGCCACGATGCTGGAGAAGGCCAATTCTCTGAAGCCGTGCTTTCGCCCAAAAAATTCAAAAGAATCAGCGATATGCATTTCTAAAAGCCCTGGTTTTAAGTCGTTAATAATTTGGCTGATGCCATTATTTGTGCCATTGATGGCGTTGAGGATTTCCCCGATTTCTTCGGAAGATTTGACCATTCTCAGCTCGGTAATCATCGGATAGATGTTGATGGTCTTGATATGTGAGTATTCTCCAGCGATAAATTTTTCGAATTCTTGGGTGGAGAAGCTATCCTTGATTTTCAATTCTGGAGAAAGGTCAAGATACAGAGTATCGATCTGCCCATATTGGTTGTTTTTTGCCACGAGAGCTAGCGAGAGCATGCTCTCGAAAGAATCGTTCAAATAAACATTTTGTATGCGGGAGATTTTTTTAGCTTCTTCGATGGTCAATCTCTTTCCTGTCCACTTCTCTTTTAACTCATTGAAATCATCGATAAAAAGATAGACTTTCTTCTCGCTGATTCCCTTGACAAATAAGAGGACAGAATTCTCTTGTTCGATATTGCTCAGATAAAAGAAATGGCGATTGGATTGGAAAGGAAAAGTATCATCTTCGCTTCTCAGTTTAGAGACTCCGGCAAACACTACGGCGGCGGAATTCTCTTTCATCTTGGCAAAGAGCCGTTCGCGGCGATTTTCAATATCACTCATAATTAATTCTCCTTCGTTAAAATTTTGTTTGTCACTTCTTCGATTTCTGGCAGGGCGATTTCCTCCACTCTTCCTTCATCGACCAATGAAGCGTTCTGAGAGTTGAGGGGGAGCCTTCCTAAAATATTGAAGTGCAGTTGTTTAGCAAAGCTATCGAGATGCGAAGTGCCAAAGACTTCGATCTTTTTGCCGCAATCTGGGCAAGTGAGGTACGACATGTTTTCAATGACACCTAAAACATTAATGTGCATCATCTCGGCCATTTTTATCGCTTTTGTGACGATGAGCGAGACGAGATCTTGCGGCGAAGTGACGATGATTAAGTCATCGACTGGAATCGATTGAAAAATCGTCAGAGCCACATCGCCAGTTCCTGGTGGCATGTCGATGAGAAGATAGTCTAACTCTTCCCACAAGACATCTTCATAGAATTGCTTTACGAGATTCGCGAGTAAAGGACCTCGCCATATAATTGGATCCGAATCATCTTCTAATAGACAATTCGCGGAGATGATCTTGATGCCTAATCTCGAAGAGAGCGGATAAATCAAGCTATTCTCACCGGCGGCTTTTTCGCCGATGTTAAAAGCCTTGGGAATGCTCGGACCAGTGACGTCCGCGTCGAGGATTCCCACTTTAAAACCGCGCTTAATTAAACTTACTGCTAATAGCGAAGTGACATAAGATTTTCCCACTCCGCCCTTTCCGGAAAGTATTCCGATTATTCTTTTGATGTGCGATAGTTCGTTTAATTTTGCTTTGAGACTTTTAGTCTCGCAAGAATCATTGCTCGCGCAATGTTCGCAATCGTGATTGCATTCTGACATATTTGATAGCCTCCTAAATTTGTACTAATTGTGCTTTATTAAGCACGTTGATGCCGGCTTGAAGATAAGTTCTCAATAAGCGCGATGCTCCGAGTTTAGTGCCCCCGAAGTAGCGAGCTACAAAGATCACCACTTGATCCATCTCTCGCTTGTGGAGAAGCTCAAGCAAAGGTTTCCCAGCAGTGCCTTTTGGCTCTTGATCATCGCACGATTTGCTTTTCTCTTTCACGCGATAGGCATAAACAATGTGCTTTGCTTTAGCGTGTTCTTTTTTAATGTCAGCCAACAATTTCTTAAAATCGTCAGCGTTGTTAAGAGGGATAATAATGGCGACAAATTTTGATTTATTTACTTCCGATAAATCTTCGAATCTAGTTTGGACAGTTTGCATAATTAACTGAGAGAGAAATAATCAGCTAGGGATGTGCCGTATACGCCGAAGTCAAATCCTGGGGCGTAGATACTTGAGGTATAGTCAGTCCAAACTGGAGGCGCTGACTGGGTAACTAATCCGAGGTTGTCGTGAATGCGGGCGAGATAGAACACCTTCGCGGAAGCGCTATTATCCATGAGGGTGAAGGCGCCGATTAACTCTACGCGGGTCGGCAATGTGCCAGTGCTGATAATTCCATTCACAATGAGCACCGCGTTGAGCGATCCGTTCAAGCCATCGCACTCCACACTATTGACGTTTTCATAAGCGGTTTGATTGACTCCAGCAAGCGCTGTAGGACCAAAGTGTATTTCTTCATAGTAATAGCCAAGGCCATCGATAACGTCATACTGGATTTCCATGATATTATCGAGGAAGGTAGACATAATTTCGCTAGCGAAATAAGAGCGGACATTGCTGCCATTGCCATAGGAGTCATATGCCGCTTTCATCGAGACAGTGACTTCATTGCGAGCGTTAGTAATGGCATCAAAATCATCGATGTCCAAGTTATTTTGATCAATGTGATCGGAATTGGATGCCAGCGTGAATAATCCGCGCGATTCGGCCTGATCGTTGTAGTTTGCGAAGGTGAAGATTCTCGATAGAACAGCAATTTTTTCTTCCGGAGTACTGCCAGTGACATACTGGCCAAGATTGGCTCCGCTATTGGGATCTGATTGCCCAGCGGTGAGAATGTTATAAATCAATAATCCGCGGGTGGCAACGGAATAGCCCGACAAATCCCACATCGTGTCAAAGCTACCGCTTTGATCAGTGTTCAGAATGCGGCTGTGGCTGATGAAGCGAACAATGCCATCAAAATTGCTGGTATTATCAGCGAGGAGAATCATGTTTCCGAGGCTGTGGTAACCATCAAAATTATTCTCGGTATCATATTTAACCATGTTGCTCAAAGCGGCGTAAATATTGTTGATTTCGCAGTAATCGATGTTGGTTGCTCCGCGAGCTCCGCCATATTGATATTGGCCTATATTAATATAAGAATGATTGATGGAATTATAAGATGAGAGAGAACTTAGACCAATCGCGTCAAAGCCTTGAGAGACAAAGACTGGCATCACATCGTTGAGAAAATCAACTTTATTGATGGAAGTCATGACATCTCTGGTTTCTGATGGATCGATGTTATCCATTTGCAAGTTGGCGACATTCATCAAGCCTGTTTCGCCGAGAATTGATCGGCTGGTTGATATGAAGTCAACAAGAGCATGAATCTCATCATCGCCAGTCACTCTCAGCCAGCATTCGTGATAGCCTGTCGAATTATAAGTGGTCACATCATCTTTATAAGCTTCGTCGAGAGCTGTGACGGCTTTAATTTTAGCCATCATCTTTGCCGGTCCGTCAACGGGGTAAGCGTAGTTTGTGAGGCCAGATTTGGTAGTAAACATATTGATGACTTGCTCGAAAACAGTCATGTGGGTCGTAGAAGTTAAGTAGTCATTGGATATGTGCAGAATGTGGCTTGAATAGGAGTCGACGAATAAATCATAGATGTATCCGTTTTCCAATAGGGCTTTCACGACTGCGAGATCGCCCATGTTATTGGTGCCAACTATTGTGGTGAATGATTGATAGTCAGTGAGGAGGGTGGCGATGTTATCGATTTCATCGACATCATATTTCACATTGTAGTTGGTGGTTCCACCACTCTGATAATGATAGTAAGAAGAAGCATCGGATAAATCGACGCCTTCGAAAGTCGTGAAATCGCGGTCCATCATCGTCGAGATGAGATTAGGAACGGTATCGTACAGGGATTCGCAATTATTGAGAGCGACAAGCACCTCGCGAACATCATCGGTGTCGATATCCATCAAATTCATGGAGCTGAAATCATTGGCATGGAATTTCAAAGCAGCGGTTAAAAATACGCCGATGTCATCGATTTCCGTCGACTGAGCAGGCAAGGACAGGGCTGAAGCACCTAATCCATCGTGAGTGAACAAAGTCTCGGCCAAGTATTCAGCTTTTTCCTCAGCGTTTGAATATAATCCCAGAGCCATATTGGCTTGGTCTTTTGGCGAGGCGGCGCGGAAAAGAGAAGATGATAGCGTATCATCGGAGAACATCTGCACGCATATTTCTTGGAAGATGGTCATCCCTGTTGATGAGGTATTGGTCAAGACAACATTATGGCTGCCATCGAAAGATAAGGATAGCACAGGTCCGCCAGTATGGAACATTTTGCTTTCTTGCAATGTGTGGAGGAAATTCTCAAGATTTTGAACAGAAGTAAGCGAAGTATCGATAGTATCAAAATCGGGGAAGGTTGAGGGCTCGCCATTTTGGTACTTTGAAACTTCTCTCACGATATCGCTGACTAAGGAAATCTCTTCTTCTCCAAGTCTGATATTCCAGTTATATGTCTGTGTCCCGAACAAATTCTCCTCATCGAAATAGTGATAGAAAATGTTGGTGTCATCGAAATTAACATGAGTTAGATTGCTGACAATGCTGTACTGAGAAGCGTTTTCAAGCGCTAGAGAAATAATATTCGAAGTGCAATCAAATAGCGTATTCGTTTCATTAAGAGTATTCATTATTTGGTTTATAGCAATGGAGTTGCCGCTGTTGGTGATGTCAAAATTTTCAAAGTTGAAGGTGATGGCACCGCCTGATTTGCGCAGGCCTTGATAGTTTTCCGTTGTTCCTTCAATAGGCCCACCGACAATGGCATCGACGACAGTAAAAATGGCGTTGATTTCATCGACTTGCTGGCTATAGTTAAAGTTTTTCAAACCTCTAAAATCAAAGTAGTTGTCGAGAAGATAATCGGCTTTAGCTTTTATGATATCGCTTTCAGTAACCACTGCCAAATCTGGATCGAGATATTCGGCATAATCATCGTAGTAAAAAGTGTCTTTTGGACTATCGGAGTTATAGAGAATTTCGCCCATATATTCAGCGGTTAAGAAAGCCGACAATCCGTTTTGGAAAACCGTCGGATAATAGCCATCAGTGTCATCGTTTAAGTTAGGATCCAAAATAGAACCTTTGCGATGGAAAACTAATGATTCCTGAATTCCGAGGATGGAATCGCGCACTTTATTGGATACTTCAACGTCAATCTTATCAGTCACAAGCTGATTATTGCTATCCAAAATGCCATTATCAACCATGAAGCGATAGGTGGCATAAATATTAGTTAAATAATCAATTTCCACTTGTCTTAGCGGAGCTGAAGCAGCGTAGTCATTGATGTATTGGTCGCACGAAACTAAATATGAAGTATTTGCGGGTGACAGATCGAAGAAGGAAGATGAAGAACTGCTCGGGAAGGCTGATTTAGCAATTTCAAAGAAATTGTATGGCGTCACTCTCAGGCAGGTGGTGTCATTGAGAGAATTGACAAGCCCATCGAAAGTCCTCGTCGGAAGTTTCAGCAAATCATTTGTCGCCACCGCTTGGGTGACCCAGTAAACAATCTTGCTGAGGCGTCCGATTTCGTCGAGTTCTAGAACAGCGGAGTAGTCCTCGATGAACTGAGGGTTGTCCCAATAATTGGTGTAGCTCGCATAAGGAGCCACATAGCTTGAGGTATCAAAGGAAGGGGTAAAACCTTCGCTGCACCAATCGCCTTTTTCATCTAATGAGGCAAAGTCGCCTTTGACAATCGTATAATCGTCCGGCCCTTTAGTGCCCCACGTGCTGTCCCAAACTAGCGGATCTCTAATTAAGTTGTAGCTATTCACTCCATCGGAGAAATTGGTCAAGCTGCTTTCCGCTTTGGCATATAGCCATCCGGAGAACAAATAGTTTCCAGTAGTCTTATCGATGAACATTGAAGAATCAGCGAGAGCGTGGAGAAGATCATTGAGGCCGACAACGTTTGTGATAGCATTCAAATTAAGGTTGGACATATCAATCGCGGCTTCTCCGATTGTCGTGAGCAAAACTCCGAGTTTTTCTCCCTCATCTTTCCAGTCAGTGACATTGGTGAATGAGACTCCTTGAGCGAGGATACCAGTCTGATCGAGTTGAGCGTCGAGGAATGTCCCCATCGTGCTTGAAAAGACGGCGCTATCGCCTACGGCAGATAATATTCTCGAGAGATGATAATCGTTTTCAAGAGAGGCGATATGATCGGTCATATTGCTTCCTGATAGATATGTATCATCAGTCATCACCGTCATAATTCCCGATGAAGCGAGAGCTTTGATAACATTGGCAATCGCACCATTTTCACCGTCATAGATGGCATTTCCATAGCGGTCATGGTAAAAGTTGCCACTGCTATCGGTAGAGTTTACCCAAGTTATGTTGGGATCATTTAGCAAAGTTTGGTCAAAAGCTAGCCCTTCAACATGCAGAGAATCACCAAAGATGTAACTCATGACATTGAAGTAGTTTTCATTCTTTGTGTAAGTATCTGTTGGCTCAGGAACAGGGTTGATGATTCGGCAGCGGTAGACGGCGTCAAGCGCATAAGCGATGGACTCGCTAGCAGAGCCTAAATGGCTGATCATTGTCGCGGTATCATACCCGCCCGATAAGATATCGGAAAGAGTGCCAAAATGTTTCACTGAATCGATGATTTTTGCTAATTCGATGCCGAGAGTTCGCGACGCTTCAGCTTTATGAACCCCATCCGTGACAATTGCGATGTCAATGTTGCTCTGCTGGAACGCTTCGGCGATGCTTCCCGTAGTTAATAAAGTATTTATAGTGGGTGTTAAGATGGCATAGATAATCTTGGATTTATCCATCCTCTTCATCGCTAAAGAGAGCACTCGAACCACTCCTGGGTCGATATCGCTTAGTGAGCCACCCTCGGGGATTAATTCTCCGCTAGTGAGAGTATCAAGGGCGCCAGGGTTTTCGCTAAAAGCGGAAAAGCAGTAGAAAAGAGCATTGAATTCTTCTTTATAGTTTTTCATCCATTTGCCCGCGGAAAGTTCTGTCATAACAGCGGAGACAGCGGTTTCGGTTGTCTCATCGCTGATGAGCTCGCCCAGCGTTGTCGCAAAAGAGGAAAAAATAGTCTTGCACAAAGAAATATCTAAGAGGGAATAGCGCCTGCCTGGGATTCTCTTGCCGTTAGAATAGACAATCGTGCGCCCATTTGAATCAAGGTTAACGAGCTCATTGGCGGTATTGGTTTCTCCGACAATAATGCGGCGATAGGCGTCAATGTTCTCTAAGAGAACGTCCATCAATGTAAAATCTTCTTCTCCAGCGCGAAGAGGAGCGAGTCCGCTTCCCCCTTCTCCAGTTTCGGAAGAATTCATATTGAGAATCGCGGTAACGATGCGATTGTCAGCGCAGTACATTTGATATAAGCAGTCATAGACAGTGCTCAGTTCAAATCCCCAATCGATATCGTTTAAGGCTTCGAAAGTTGTGGGGAAATAAGATTTCATGGTTTCCCCACCATTGTTAATTAAATACTGAATTAAAGCAGGAATGCTACGCGAGAGCAATTTTGACTCGCTGATGGTAGTCAAAGCATGATAGGTATAAGAGTAAGCTTTTTTAGTGAGCAAACTAGAGATTAAAACCGCATTGTCGGTTGGCAGAACAAAGTTTCCATCATCATCGAGGAACGAATCGACAATACCGCTATTAGCGACATCAATAGCGATTGTTTCGATCGCATCTAGTTCTTTATCCCATTCAGCATCGGATAAATCAAGAAGGGAAGTGTCAACATAATCGGCGAGCAAATCAGAATTAAGGGATATCTGGATGGCTAATGGAATGATCATCATGACCAAGTTTGAATCTTTCAAAGATGCAAAGAGGGTTTCGATATACTCCTGGCTGACCATCTCGGGAATACTAAAAGTAATCTTGTTGTCAGATCCAATTACGATGTTTTCAGCTAAAACATTGGCAATTTTTGTCAGTTCAGAAACGCTCTCGATGATGCCAATTGAGCCGTTTTTCAAAGAGGAAGAGGTCAGGCTATTGAGAATTGTAGTGTCAATCGTCATCCCAGTGGATGGATCGACGGTCCAGTTAAAAAACGTCTGAGCAAAGAGAGAATTGTCGTAGGTTTCAACAAAGCCATTGAGATAAGCCACCACTTGGTTTTCGTCATCTCTTCTCGAATAGTTTTGATTGATAATGTTTATCATTGAGGAAAAAGGCGAGAAGAAAAGAAAGCCCACCACTACATATGTGATGGTATTCATAGCCACGCCTACCCAGCGAACTTTAATTCTATTGCGCGCAAGTTTGGGAATGAGGTGCTTGAATAATGCATGCCAGAGGATAGTGCATAAAAGCGATCCCAGCGTGACAATGAGAATCATGATGACCATAAAGGCGGCTAATTTGACAACTGAATAAGCCAGCGCTTCGGCAAATTCTGTGGCGGCTGCGTAGCTTCCAGAAACATTGTAAAGATAGTAAAATCCGCGGAAGCATGACACTAAAGTATCATGGAAAGAAGTGATTGGAGCGTAGTAAATTATTCCCGTTTTTTCATTGGTGAGAATAATAGTCTCGTAAGGGATGAATAAATCAAGATTTATATTGCCTAAAATATCAGCGATTGCGGTCAGCGATACAAGCCCGACAGTGACGAGAATGAGCATGAATAGCATTCGATATGTCGATGACCAAATGCCTCGTTTATAACCGACAATTCCCGCGATAAGGAAACCCACAATAGCGGCAACAAAAAGAACAATGAGACCTATATTGACAATTTGAGCAAACAAATCAGCAGACATTATTACCTCTTCTCTCTATCAGTTCATAACTAATAGTTATTGTTACTTTTAAAGTCAATTTTAGTGTATAGTTTTTTTATTAGGAAATAAAGAAAATGTTAATGCGAGACACCATTTGTAACAAATGCGGTCATAACTATGATCCGGTAAATACTAATTGTCCAAAATGCGACGAAATAAACCCCAATCCTGAGGCGCATAAAAAGCAACGAGGTTTAATTTGGCTGCCTCGCTGGCAAGAGATTGCTTTCTTTTTAACAGGTTGGCTGGGATTAAATATTATCGGAATTATCATCCAATTAGCATTGTCTTTTCTCAACAGTGAAAGCACCAAGATCATGTATATGGCTGTGTCTCAATTCGTCACCTATGGATTGTTGTTTATTGGCATGATTTTTCTAGCTTTCCAGAATCATCGAAAGATTCTCGCTTCTTTTAAGAGCGTTGTCCCATATGCAATAGGAATTGGAATAGGGGTTGGTATTCTTCTCTTGGGTTCTTTTTATAAGTATATCGCTTCGTTATTTGTTGACTTTGGTGTTAACGGAAACGAAGATCTAGTAAGAAAGATTACTATTTCATATCCAGCCCTATCCATCTTGATATTTGCATTTGTTGGACCGATTTGTGAGGAATTAACCTACCGCCTTGGACTATTTTCCTTTTTTGCACGGATAGGCAAATGGCTAGCATATCTTGTTACAATCGCTTTTTTTGCCTTGATTCATTTCGACTTTTTAGCCGGTAGCCCAGAAGCATACCTTGTCGAACTGCTTAATCTTCCTTCCTATTTAATCGCTGGTGGATTGCTCTGCTTTGCTTACGATTATTTTGGGCTTGCCGCTTCGCTGACTGCTCATGTAACAAACAATTTGGTTGCTGTTGTCTCAATTTTGATTTCAAATATAATTAGTCAATGATGAAAAACGAAGATAGCACTCAAAAATGGCTCTTTTTATCAAACTTCGGTTTGAAACTATTAGCTTTTTTATTCATGACATTAGATCATGTAGGGCTTATGCTCGAATATTATTATCTTTCTCCCGGCTCTCCCGTCGTCATTCTTTTGCGTGGCCTAGGAAGGTTGGCGATGCCCCTATTTGCCTTCATCATTTACGAGGGCGTTACTCACACTAGAAGTTTTAAAAAATATGCTTTGAGATTAGGCATTATGGCGTTATTCATTAGTGGAGTCTATGCCTTACTAGCTTATATCCCTAATCCGTTTTTCTCTCAGGACTTTACGCAGGGGGGCAATATCTTTATTGATCTCCTTCTCGGCGCTGTCGGAGTGTACTGTCTCATGCAGGCAAACTGGCGCATTAAAATGCTCGCTTTACTCCCGGCGTGCTATGCCATTTTGTCATTCGCGATAACGACGTTTGAATATAATACCGGCACGCTCGTTTATTGGCTCCCCTTTTATTTGAGAACCCAGTATGGATGGTTTTCCGTTTTGCTGATTATGAGCTTCTACTTGGCGCGTCTTATAAAAGATTTTTATCTCAGCGTCATTGCTCGAGATATGGGCGTTGATGTGGAAGTCTTAAAGCTCTCCTCTTTTGATATGCGAGCCACAAACTTATTAAACATGTCAGCCGTGGTCGTGATAAGCCTTTGTTTATATGCTTTGTCGTGGTTTGGAAACATGCCTTTTTTGCCATATCAGTGGCTGGCGCTTTTTTCTGGAGCATTACTTTTGTGTTACAGTGGGAAACGCGGCTATAATAAGCCATGGTTCGAGTATGGAGCGTATCTATATTACCCCCTCCATCTCGCCATTATCGCGTTAGTATTTTATTTGCTAACCTTATAGGAGGAACTATGATTAAACACGTTGAAACAGTTCAGGAATTTAATGCTTTGTACAACAAAGGAAGAGTCTTTGTCGATTTCTTTGCCACCTGGTGTGGACCATGCAAAATGCTCTCGCCAGTGGTTGAAGCAGTCGATGCCAGCGGAAAGGTGACCAACACTTTAATTTTGAAAGTTGATGTCGATCGCTTGCCAGCAATCGCCGCTCAATTTGGCATCCAATCAATCCCCACTTTGATTCTTTTTGAAGAGGGAAAAATCGTCAGACATTCTCTCGGTTATATGAATCAAAATCAACTTCTTAACTTCTTGAAATAAAAGCAATTGTCAAATTCGTATGCGAGTTATATAATATAACCCGCTGCGAGTTGCAAGTGTAGTTCAGTGGTAGAACACTAGCCTTCCAAGCTAGTTATGCGGGTTCGATTCCCGTCACTTGCTCCATTAGAAAAGATAAGGTTTGGTATAATGTGCCAGACCTTTTTTATATTCATGCTTCGGCATTGAGAACTGACCATGTACTAGTTCAATTGATGTGAGACTAAATTAAAGAAAATAAAAGAGTCCTTGCTTATAATAAGTTAACCACAACTTGTTAAGGAGGACTCCATGGACATTTTAACACAAGAAAGAAACTTTGTACCTGTAGATATTGAAACAAGATTCCATGCTTGTAAAAGAGCAAAGGAATCGCACTGGAAAATAAGTAAGGTTTGTTCTTTTTATCATGTCAGAAAATCATCGTTGTTTAGATGGTTAAAAGCTTACGACGGCACTTCTGGCTCTTTAAAAGATCACTCTCATAGACCAAAGACACCTCACCCAAAAACATTATCAGAAGAAGTAATTAAAAAGGTGCTGGACTTAAAACGAAGAAATCCAGATAATTCATATATGGAGATTTGGATAAAGATGCATAGAAATAACTATGTTATATCGTTATCAAGTACGCTGAGAATCTTAAAAAGAAATAAAGAATATTCACCATATTTAAGTAACGCAAAAAAGAAACACGATAAGCCCTATCGCACACCGACAATGATAGGTGAGAAATGGCAAATTGATGTCAAATTCGTTCCAAAAGAATGTTATACAGGTGGTCATTCCGAAAATAAGTTTTACCAATATACAATCCTGGACGAATGCAGCAGGAAAAGATATCTACATTACACGAATGAACATAGTCTGTATGAAACCGTAACCGCTCTTAAAAAGGCTATTAGATCATTTGGATATAGTCCAATCATCTTGCAGAGTGATAATGGCTTGGAATTCACCGATAAAGTGAAAAGAACAAATACCATTCATTCAAGAAAATACCCAAATTATCTAGAACAATATTGTATTGAAAAAGGAATCATACATAAGCTAATAAGACCAAGAACCCCTGAACATAATGGAAAAGTCGAAAGAAGCCATAGAATAGACCAAGATAAATTCTATAGAACCTTAAGGTTCTTCAACTTAGAAGACTTAAGAAATCAAGGAGAATCATGGAACAGAAGATATAATGACACACCAAGGTTTGTACTAAAATGTTTAACTCCGAATGAAATTGAATTGTCACTTTACGATGAACTTATTAAGATAAGAGCAAAGCAAGGACAAAAAAGTCTCACATCATTTGAAAGTTAACACATGCTTCGGCATTGAGAACTGACCACTTGCTGTATTTTTTTATTTAATATGTTAATATTTTAGGATTAAATTCTATTTGGTATGATTCGTGGTAGTGATGTTGAAAAAGCCTTTGTGATTTTGTGGTATAATAATAAAAATGCATTAAAGAGAAACATACTTCCGAATAATTGAATACTTTTCAGAATCAATAAACGGATGTTGCACATCGCATTTTCAAAGGTAAGAGCAATGAAAAAAGAAGAGAAACTTTCAATTTTGGATCAGTCTAAAAACGCCAAGGAATTGTGCAGATGCTTTTTTAAATACGATTGTTATTACTTCTATTACTACGTGTTAGATGTGAATAACAAGTTTATGCTAGGACAAGAAGAAGATGATTTTCTTTTAGATGGGTACGCGGTTAGAAAAATTTCAGATTTAACAAGGGCAGAAATTAGGAATGATCTATGCAATAAAATGAATCAAACAATTGGCGTTGTTGCACAAATAGCTAATCCAAACATTGATATCACATCTTGGGAAATAATACTCAAACAATTGGCAAAACTTAATAAGTTTATTTCGATAGAAGATGAATATAACGAAAAATATTTTATTGGAGTAGTATTTAAAGTAAATAAATCAGATGTATTGTTCAGATATTTTGATGCTGATGGAGTATGGTCGGAAAAGCCTGTTCTTATTAAATACTCCAATATTACATGTGTAAAATGGGACAATAGATATATTTCAACATGGAAAAAATATAAAGATTTATTGAATGAGTAATTATACCAAGAATTTGCATTAAACGAGATTCGTCTCGTTTTTTTATTTTCTCTCACTATCAAAAATCATATGTTGCGAATTCATTCAGAAAATGAGGATATCAAAAATTAAAAAGATTGATAATTGTATCTTCTTTGCACGTTGCATAAAAATGAGTTAATATAATTTACTCGTAGCCCGTTAATTAATATTTAAAAAATATTCATTATCAGGCGTTTGAGACATTAAATCACTGGAGGCCATTCATGAAAAATAAAAGCTCAATTGGTATTGTTATCGATTCCACCACTACTTTAGATGCTCAACTCATCAAAGATTACGGCATCAAAGTTGTGTCTTTAAATATCCACACTCAAGCATTCAATAAAAGAGAAGTCGACACTTCGGATGAAGAGATTATCTCAGTGCTGGATGATGTCAAGAGTCTCTCGACCTCTTCTCCATCTCCCAATGATTTTGCTGATGCCTACAATCAGCTATTTGATGAAGGATTTAAACATATTATTTGCCTTCCCCTTTCGCGAGAATTATCGTCCACTTTTCAATCTGCTGTCATCGGAAAAACTTATGTGAAAAGACCGGAAGAAATTTTTGTTGGCGATACCCTCATATGCAATTTTGGCTTAGCGAATTTAATCGAGACTCTATTGCCTTTATTTGAAAAGGAAGATGCTTCTTTCAACGACATTATTGAGACATTCAGAGAAAGAGTCGCTAACACGCATATTCAATTCAGCGTCTTAAATTTAAGGCATTTAGTCAACGGCGGAAGGCTATCTAAGATCGCCGGGTTGTTGGGGGCTATTCTGCACATCAAGCCCATCATTGAAATGCGCCAAGGAAAATTGGTTCTCGCAAAGAAAGAGCTAAATATGACTAAGGTTTTAGGAACCTTCCTCAATTCGATAAAATCTCTCTCAGAAAAATTTGCTAATCTGTTCGTTAAGATCGTCGATTTAAATCAAAACGACATCGCCGAAAAATTTGTCAAGATGATCAACCAAGCTTTTCCAAAAGCGATTGTCTCAAGAGTCAGAACAGTGAGACCTGTCTATTTTATTCACTTAGGAAATGACGGTATCGGGATGAGCGTTGTGGCTTATAATAGTTAAGATGAATTACGAAATCGTACTGGCCACCAACAACCCTCATAAGTTAGAAGAGGTCCGTCAAATTCTCTCGCCTCACGGCATCGTAGTTTACGGGTTAAAAGATTTGAATCTTCATCCTGAAGAAATCGTCGAGAATGGCAAGACATATTTTGATAATGCCTTGATTAAGGCCTTAGCGATACAAAAAATCACCGATATGCCCATCATAAGCGACGATTCAGGATTGGAAATAGAAGCTTTGAATAACGAGCCTGGATTGCATTCGGCGCGCTTCGCTGAAATGCATAACGGTCACAAAAATGCGATTGCAGATATTATCAAACGATTAGATGGCAAAGATAGAAAAGCCACTTTTGTTTGCAGCATTTGCCTCGTTAATGTAGAGAACAAGCCTCTTCACTTTGAGGCTCGTATCCCCGGGACCATCGCTTTTGCCCCTCGAGGCGATACTGGTTTTGGTTATGATCCAATCTTCATCGAAAATGATACGCAATTAACCTATTCGGAGATGAGCCAAACAATGAAAAACAAAGTTTCCCATCGCGGAAAAGCCCTTAATAAACTATTAGCCTATTTAAAAATCAATCAGCTAATCAAACGATGACGTTTTCTCAACTTGTAATGAGAATATAAATAAAGAATTAAAAACGCTGAAGATACGGCCAATAAAGAGACGCCAGCAGCTAGAAATACAATATTTAAGAGCGCTGTTTGGAATATGAAATAGCCGATAGCGCAAGCCGCTGAAAGCAAAAAGAAGCAAATTGTCAGAGGCAAGGAAAAATGTTTCAAGCGATACATCGGCAAATTATTGGGATAAACGCTATCTTTAATTAAATGTTTATTTCGGCTCACCTTATCTTGATGCAAAGCCCTAGGATGATAATGAGCAATTTTTATCGCGTTCTGCTTATCGCTCCTCCCTAAAAGTACATCTCCGTACTGCGAGAGCCCGACATAGCCATATGAATAGCCATCAGCGGTCAGCCATTTCTTGTTCATCTCTTCAGTTTGAGCTTTGATTGTTTTCTCCAGAGAATCAATGGCATGGTTGATATTGGGTTGATCTTGGCGAGATTTTAAAAAGAGGTATTCCTTCAAAATTTGAGATTTCAATTCATGGATATCGCTTAGGTTTTTAAAGTATATTTTGATGCAATCAATATCATAAAAATAATGATGTATAATTACTTTTTTACGAAATAGATGATAGTACTCATCGACCGCTCGGCATACTCGCCCAAGAAAAGCTAAATATAAGGCCTCATTGTTTACCAAACGAAAGAGGCTTTTTTCTTCATTTAAAAGCAAAATAAAATCCTGGAAGTGATTTCTCCTGAGGGTAGACATATATACAAGTGAAAGAAGCCTTCCGAAGTGAGCTTCAACATTATCTCGATCAAGATCTAAAATCGCAGCATACAAAGAATAGGCTTTTTCAAAATGAATAGCAGAGTAAAGAATAGTATTCGCTTTTTTGATTTCGCGATCGATAAAAGTATCAAAAGCATTTATTGCTTCCGATGGCACTAGTTCTGTCATACAGCGCGGGCAGTAGCAAACCTGAGCTTCTGAATTCACTTCAAAAACTCGTTCCTTCTCATCGCTGGTGCGACAATGAGTGCAATATGCTTTTTTAAGACCCATGCCTGATTTTAACATTTTTAAAATACATTTCCTACTTTCTTAATTAATTAACTGGTAAAATATTGGCGTGAAATTTCTCATTAATAAAACCGATATTCAAAAAATTAATCGTCTCTTCGAAACTAAAGAGACTAACATCGCTTTAGCGGGGATGCTCCAGTATTTTTTTCAATCTTCCAAGGCGGTGGAAGCCATTGAGAGTGAAAATATTTATTTTCAAAGAATGATGGAAGAATGCGATGTCGACATGTCACTCAAAGAAAACCGAGAAATTGCAGCAAGGCAAATAAAACCCTTCTTAAAGCGCATAGATGAAAAAATCATCGCTGAAGATTCTTATCATCGATGTTTAAACATTCCAGAAACTAAGTCAGGCGAGTATGCTCTTAAAAAGCAAGTATCCAAAGCATATCGAGCTTTTTCCTATGACGAGATTGATGTCCTTGAAGATGATTTCAGCGAACTTCAAAAGGTTGGCTATTTTGAGAAATCAGTCCAGTATTTGACTTTGACTCATAATCACCGCGTCTGGATGTCGATTACTCCAAATGAAATAAATACACATGCTATTCCGATTAAAAACGCTCACGGCCATGTCGTGACATTTGGCTTAGGGATGGGATATTTCGTTTTTAATGTCATCCAAAAAGAAGAAGTAAAAAGCATTACTGTCATCGAAAACGATCCGCAGATTATCGATTTTTTTAAGCAATTAATAATGCCTCAATTAAAAGAAAAAGCTAAGATTAATATCGTCTGCGCTGACGCATATTCCTATATTAAAGAGACTCACAAATTCGATTATGCTTATGTCGATTTATGGCATAATCCAAACGATGGATTACCTTTTTATTTAGCCTTTAAAAAAGCCGAATCAAATTTCCCAAATTGCGCTTTTAATTATTGGCTAGAAACTTCAATTCTTTCTCTGTATCGAAGATGTTTGTTAACTGTCGCTGAAGAGCAGTTAAACAATGTTCCTGAATCATCTTATCAAAAAGCAAAAAACGATATGGATGAAGTCATTAACGAAATCTATTTCAAAACAAAAGGTTTAGTTATCAAAAGCTATCAGCAGTTCCATGACTTGTTGTTGGACAACTCTTTAAAATCACTAATAATTCAATAAAAAGCCGGCTTTTGCGGCTTTTTTTCATAAATAACAATATTTTATTTTTTTGACTTAGCAAGTTCTTTTTCAATTCTATCAGTAATCTCTTGGCATTTCTGATAGATGCTTTCAACTGGCTCACCGACAGATAATTGACCATCTAAATAGAGAATTTTTCCATCGATCATCGTCATCTTTATATTCTCTTTTGAGCCGCTAAAAACAATGTTGTTAATAATGTCGTTAAGGGGCTGCATATTAGGCCTCGATAAATTGATTTCAATGATGTCGGCTTTCTTCCCAATTTCAAGGATATCGCAATCGGATAATCCCATGGCTTTGGCTCCGTTAACAGTTGCCATTTTTAAGACATCATAAGCCGGCAGAGAACAGGGATCTTGATTTGTCAATTTGCTCAAGCTAAATGCCAGTGTCATCTCTTTGAACATGTCGAGGCAGTTGTTGCTAGCAGGACCATCGGTACCTAAAGCAATGTTTATATTGGCATGGCGATATTTTTCAAAGGGAATAATGCCACTAGCTAATTTAGCGTTGCTTCCAGGGCAGGAGACGATGCTAAGGTTGTGTTTTCGAAATATTTCCACATCTTGGTCATTGAAATAAATGCAATGGTAGCCACCACCACCATAATCGAAAAAGCCTTCTTTTTCAAAAAAGGCGACTGGAGACATGCCCCTTCTTTGATAGCAATCTTCTACTTCGCTTTTTGTTTCGCAGATATGAACATAGAATGGCGCTTTAGCGATATGAATAGCGGCTTTGAGCGCTTCGAATTCTTCGCTTTTTGCGGTGTACTCTGCATGCATGCCAAAGCAGTAGCGGACTAAGCTATCTTTCTCTTCGTTAAATTGATTATAAAAATTCACTAGATCTTCCGCGCTAGTTTCGTGATTAAAGGTGCCAAGAAGCAGGATGCGCATTCCGATATCTTTTGCGGCTTGGCCGGACATCAATGGAAAATAGTATTGATCAAAGCAGGCGGTAATTCCGCTTGTTAAGTATTCCAAATAAGCCACTTTGGAAAGGTGATAGACATCACTTGGTTTTAAAAGCTCTTCACGAGGGAAGACAACATCAAACAGCCAGTCATGAAGAGAATAGCCATCAGTTTTGCTCCGTAAAAAAGTCATAGCACTGTGGGAATGAGCGTTTTTGAAGCCCGGCATCAAAATGTTGCCGTGACAATCATAAACAACATCAAAAGGGGAGAAGGAATCACCGCTAGGACCAATGTAGACGATAATGTTATTTTCAATAACAATATCACCTTGAAATAAAGGAGCGCCGTTCATCTTCAAAATGCGCGCGTTTTTTAATAGAGTTTTCATGATGCTATCATATCACGTAGAGGGTATCAAAGGTAGACAAAAACGGATGTTTTATTGAGGAAGAATAAAATAATTGACCAGAGTATCTGGTCAATTATTTGTATCTCGAATGAGGCTTGTTTTATTTTTCAGCTTTTCTTTTCTTGATGTAGAAGGCAAAGCCAGCAACGGAAATTAAGCTTAGCGCAGTGAAAATGATCAGTATTGCGTTGTTGTCCGCCGATGACTTGTTCAATACAGCTGAGGAGCTATGGCGATTCAAGAAGTCGGTAGAAGAATACTTGCTGACAATCATGTCATAGCGAGCCATCGCTTCTTGAATAGCAGTTCCACTAGAACTAGCGACTGTATTGGCAATATTATTTTTGACAGTTGTATTAGCGTTGGTATAAACAGTGCTTAAGAGCGTCCAGTTGGCGCTAGAAATGCCAGACATAGCGCTGCACTCGCTTGCAGTTGTCGAATTAAATAATTCGCCGTATGCATCGTCACCATCGCTTAATCGAACGACGGTCACTTCGATAGAATTAGCGAAAATTCGATAATTACTGGCCACTGTAGAAATAGTGAATGTTGTCTCTAAAGGATAGAAAGTGAAGTCAGCGTAGTTATTGGTGCTAGTTGTATAATAATTCGTAACTTGCTGGCTCATACCTGCGCAAACAATTGTTGAAATTGTGGTGCTGCTATAGGATTGAGCTTTAATAACTACTTTGCTAACGATGAAATTGCTATCGGTGGTACCGAGAGTAATGTAGGCTCCGGTTGAGGAACCACCAAACATCATATCGGTGGTAATTGGGCTGCCATAGAATCTCATGTTGCTTTGATCAGTGACAGTCAGGGCAGTATCAAGACCGCCGATGCATGCCGCTGCAGTTTCAGCGCTTGTGGCAGTTGTGTAAGCTGTCGCGCTGCTGGTTAGAGTATAGACTCCAGAAATATTCGCAGCATCAGAAACAGTGACGTTGTAAGTTGTGGTTTTAGTCACTCCACCACTGGTAAATGATAATGTGACGACATAGGTTCCTTCTGCATTCATATTCACAGAAGAAGAGTCGACGGTTGGAGTCACTGTGCTTGTTGATGAAT
>DAOPYW010000001.1:18890-94864 GCA_035353055.1 Bacilli bacterium | reverse complement strand
ATCTACCGCCATTATCATCGCTTGGCAGTTGAATCACAAAAATTGCCTGATCTCATCCTAGTCGATGGCGGTATCAACCAAATCATCGCTGGTAAAGAAGCTCTCAAAGAAGCAAATGTGACAATCCCATTATTTGGGTTAGCCAAAAACGATAAGCATCAGACTGCCGGGTTAATGGATGAATATGGCAACATCTATCCGGTTGAAAATAAAACCTTGTTCTTTCTCTTAACTAGGATGCAAGATGAAGTGCATCGCTTTGCGATTAGCTTCCATCATGAGAAGCGAAGCAAAGCCATGAAGTCTTCTTTATTGGATGATATTAAAGGTTTAGGACCGCGAAGAAAAGAGATGATCTATCGCGCCTATCCAGACATTAATCTCTTGAAAAATGCTTCGATTGAAGAGCTAGAGCAAATTCTGCCGTCTCCTCTCGCTGATGCCATCTATCAGAAACTTCATCAGTAGTGGACATCAATATATCAAAGCTAATAATATTATTTCTTGAAAAACCCCTGCTATCTCGTTAAGATAGATTTCGCAACTGCCCTCTTAGCTCAGCTGGATAGAGCAACGGCCTTCTAAGCCGTAGGTCAGGCGTTCGAATCGCCTAGAGGGTACCATGATCTACATAACCCCTTTTAAAGGGGGTTTTTCTTTTTCTGCGTGTGTTTTTCACCATTTTTGGACACAAAAAACATTTAAAAAGTGTTTAAAAAATATGATATCACTAGCTGACCTTATGATTACATGTATTCAAAATAATTCTTTCTTTAAGAAATATTTAAGGTCATCATTTATGTAGCGGTTGTACGAAAATGGAGAAATAGCCTGATTATGAGAAAATTTAAACGTTTGTTAATTGTTTTAACTGCTTCTATTTTTCTTACGAGTTGCAATCTAATTAATGGCAATAGTGGAGATTTTGACCCCACCGGTAATGTCGTCACCGACGTCGATGAAGATCCCACTCAATTTACCGATGAAGATTCTGAGGATGTGCTAGCAGAAGAAGCAGATGCTGATATTCTTCTAAATGGTTCCAGCGGCACGATTTCTGATACCACATGTGGCACAAACGGAAGTACTGTCACCATCACAAAAATTGGCAAATACCATGTCACTGGTTCTTCTAGCAATGTCGCTATCAAAGTAGAAGAAGCTAGTGAATCAGGAGATATTTATCTAATCTTAGATAATGTCACGATGACAAATTCTCTTTTCGCTTGCTTATACGTGAGCAAAGCTGATAAAGTTATCATTCAAAATATCGGAACATCATCCATCGTTTCTACCTATACCGAAGGGCAGATTGATGATTCATCTACCATTGATGGAGCAATTCACGCTCGCGATGATTTGACAATCAATGGAACGGGGTCCCTTTCTGTTAATAGTAAACTCCATGGTGTCGTCTGCAAAAACGATTTGAAAATACTAGGTTCTTTAGAACTCAATGTCACCTCGACAAAAATAGGTTTTCAAGCGGGAGACTCATTGCGCATCGGCGAAACTCCGATCATTACGATTAACTCTGGCCACGATGGCATTCAAGTATGCAATGACGAGCTAACTAGTTATTTCTATATGGAAAGTGGCTCACTTGATATCACTGCTGAATATGATGGAATCGATGTCGATAGCGACGTCACCAGCGGAACTTTTACTGGCTACGCTAAATTCGTCGGGGGTTCAGTAACCGCTGTAGCTGGCGGTGGATCTTCCTATAGCAAGTCAAGTTCCTATTCGAAAAAAGGTATCGTCTGCCGAGGTAATCTGCAAGTAGGCGTTGCCACTCTTGATATCAATGCTGCTGATGATGGAATACATAGCAATGCTTGCATCTCAATTGCTGGTGGCACTGTGACCGCTCAATCAAGCGATGATGGCATTCATGCCGACTCGACATTATCCATCACAGCCGGTAAGGTTGAAGTCACAAAATCATATGAAGGTTTAGAAGCGTATATCATCGATATTTCCAGTGGAGAAATCAGCGTCACCGCGACCGATGATGGAATTAACTGCGCTGGGGGCAGCGATACTCAAAGTTCTGATGATTATGATCCGTGGGGTGGCACATCATCGACAGGAACTTTATATATCAAAGGCGGAGATGTCTATATTAATGCCCAAGGCGATGGACTCGATTCCAATGGTTCTATTTATGTCAGTGGTGGCACAACCATCGTTGAAGGCCCAACCAATGGCGGAAACGGTGCAATTGATATTGGCGATGGCAGTTCCTACGTCGCCGAGATTACTGGTGGAATAGTCTTGGCAATTGGCTCGACGGATATGGCAGTCAATTTTGATACTGGAACTCAATGCTCCGGATTAGTGGCTTTATCTGGTGGCGATGGCACGACAATCACAGTCGAGGATGGCAGTGGCTTTACCTTTACGGCCACTAAAACATTTGCGTGTGCTGTATATTCTTCACCTTATATGAGCAAAGGTAATACCTATGTTATTAAAGCAGGAAGCCGCTCTGCTACGATGAACTTTTCCAATTCATATTACTATTCTAATATTTCAACTTCAGGAGGCGGACCCGGCGGACCTGGCCGTTGATTAAGACAGGAAATAAAATAATATTTTTCACAAACTTTATTATCAAAGATAATATCCGCAACATTGTATCTTTGCTTGCAATTTTGCGATTTTAATTAGGAAGTCCGATTAATTCGGAATTTTTTCTTTTATTAAAAATATTTTTAAATACAACTGAGCTTTACTAAGATAAACTATTTTATATGACTAAAAAGCTATGGAATAATATTGGAGAAAGAATTTTATTTCTTATTGATTTGGGTTCGACAGCATTTACTTTATTTTTTGAGGGAGAAACAAAATGATTATCTATTCAGGAAACAAACAACAGTTTTGCCTAGAGGTTATTTATAACACAATCGCGGACAAGATTATTGAAAAACTTAGAAACGCCCACATCAATGGTGGAGCTGAAGCGGAATACCGCGCTTTTCAAAATTCTCTCAATTTCATGAAAAATGTTATTGATGTTCCTGAAATTCCTGATGATGTGGAAATCGCAATTGAATATCAAATACCAAGAACCTCCAAGAGAGTTGATTTTATGATTTGCGGAGTGGATTATCAAGATCGCGACAATGTGATTGTTGTTGAATTAAAACAATGGGATAAAGTCGAAAAAATCGATGATGAAATGCAACATAGCGTAAAGGCATACACCGGTGGAGCAGTTAGGATGGTCAATCATCCTTCTTATCAGGCTTATTCCTATTCTGTTTTTATTAAGAATTCTTCTGAGATGGTTCAAGAAAGAGATATACATATTATTCCCTGTGCCTACCTACACAATTACTTGCCTCAATACGTTGATCAACTCAACGATAGCATTTTTAAAACATGGTATGATGAGGCACCTTTTTTCATTAAAAACCAAGTTGCTGATATTCGTAATTTTATAAAGAAATACATCAATAAAAAATCATCTGATGGCGACCTTCTTTACAAGATTGATAATGGACGCATCAAACCATCAAAAGCTTTACAAGACTGTCTTGTTTCATTAATGAAAGGCAGAAAAGAATTCATGCTTTTGGATGAACAAGCAACTGCTTATGACATATGTGTGAAAACAATGAGTCAATGCCTAAAAGATATGAAGAAAAGAACAATCGTAATTCAAGGCGGCCCTGGGACCGGAAAATCCGTTTTAGCAGTTAATTTGCTTAAGCAATTTATTACTCAAGGCATGAATGCAAGCTACGTAACAAAAAACAGCGCTCCTCGCGAAGCATATTTAAGACTTTTATCAAAATCAGATCTAAAAAAAGAAATAGATATTAAAGCTTTGTTTAGATCACCTTTCGGACTGTCTCATAGTCAGTCAAATTTCTATGATTGTTTAATAGTGGATGAAGCTCATCGCTTAGTAAAACAAATGTATGGTGACTTCTATGGCGAGAACCAGGTCAAGGAATGTATCAATGCATCTCTACTTACAATATTCTTGATAGATGAGGATCAGCGGATTACAACCAAAGATATTGGCTCAATTGATGAAATAGAAAAATGGGCGAAGCTATTGCAAAGTCGCGTAATAATCAATGAAGACACAAAATTAACTTCGCAGTTTAGGTGTAATGGTAGTGATCAATACATTCAATTCCTTAACAACCTTCTTCAAATTGGAGAGTTCGTCGACCTCGATTTATCTGATTTGAACTTTGATATAAAGCTGTTTGATAACCCGAATAAGATGAGAGATGTTCTTAGGGAACAAAACAAATTTAACAATAAAGCTCGAATAGTTGCTGGTTATTGCTATGACTGGGATGTCAAAAATAATCGTGGAGAGTACGATATTTACCTAGAAGATGATTTTAAAGCTAAGTGGAACTTAGAAAATGATAAGATATGGGCCATTAATCCTTCTTCATTTGAAGAAGTTGGATGTATCCATACTGCTCAAGGATTAGAATTTGATTATGTTGGGGTCTTAATTGGGCAAGATTTAAGATATGACGAAATGAATAATCGGATTATTATTGATAAAAGCAAAATTTCCAAAGATGATAAAACATCTGGAATCAAATCGAGCAACGTGAATCTTGCTAGTCAACTGATAAAAAATACATACAAGACGCTATTAACAAGAGGACAAAAAGGGTGCTATATCTATTGCGAAGACAAGCCACTTTTAAAAAGAATTAGCGAGATGTTAAAGATTGACATTATCAAGTGAGGAATAACATATGGATAAGTTAAATGAATTATTGAAAAGAATAGATAAATTTAATAAAGATAGAGATTGGGATCAATTTCATTCGCCATCCAATCTTGCGAAATCCATTTCTATTGAGAGTGGTGAACTTTTAGAATGTTTCCAATGGAACAATGACACTTTCGAAATAGATGATGCCAAAGAAGAGTTGGCAGATGTTTTAAATTACTGTCTCCAAATGTGCATTTCTCTTGGAATTGATCCAATTGACATTGTAAACGCCAAGATGAATGAGAATGAAAGAAAATACCCTGTTGAAAAATCAAAAGGGACCTCTAAAAAATACAACAAATAACGACAAAAATTGCCTTCTCCAATTAAACAAACCCTCCGCATACTAATTGGTTAAATAATAAAAATGGATTTATTTTATTCGTTCTTTCAGCTTTTATTACAATAGGAAAATTTACTTGTAAAAAAGTTTATTTTAATATTTTGAGTTCCTTAGTTTTCCCTCGAATTGATCTGTTGAAAGTAGTAACATATCATCAGTATAGTTTGAGAATCATAATGGAACATTTATATTTAGAGCCGCCTTCAATTGAAATACATTAAAGAGCACATCGACAACAATTCTCGTGTTAATGGCACAGGCAAACTAAACACATTTCTCAAAGAAGGCTTGAGTTATGAAGAATGGCTCGAGTACTCGAAACAATGTGTAGATAAAGCGTATGCTGAATTGAACAATACTATTCCATGCAATACTTTTTTCACAATTCGAGAGAGTGACAACAAGATAGTGGGAATGGTCAATGTTAGACATTGTCTTATCGAGGAGATAAGCAAATACGCTGGACACATCGGCTATGACATTAGGCCGCTTGAACGCGGCAAAGGCTACGCTAAAATCCAACTTTATTTAGCGTTGCAAGAAGCCAAGAAACTCGGACTTAAAAAAGTAATGATTACTTGTGATCAAACTAATGTTCCCTCAGAAAGAACTATCAGAGCTTTAGGTGGATTCTTTGAAAAGAATGGCGTTGATGAAACCAAAGATAGTATCGAGAGCATCAATTGGATTGATGTCAATAAAGCTCTCGAAGATCATAAAGCCATTATTGAAGAGACATATTAACGACGAACTTTACTGATAATTAATTCGTTTTTCAAATCCAAATCTGCTGATATCTTCTAGATATTTTTTTCATTATAAATAATTAGCGCACATGTTATAATTAAAATAATACGAGTATATGCCTCATCTATCTTCAACTTTAGGTTGGCTATTTGTAAACTGTCAGTTAACAAACTGTATTCTTTATTTATGCTTGCCAATAAATTTAATTTGTAATCAAATTGGAGAATTAAAATGACTACTGGAAGAAAAATTGAAAAGCTCAGAAAACAGTTAGAGCTTACCACGGATGATTTAGCAAAGAAACTTGATGTTTCTAGGCAGACGATCTACAAGTGGGAAACTGATAGCGCCCTTCCTGACATTCCTCATTTAAAGCAGCTCGCAGCGATATTCAACACGACGACAGATTATTTGCTCAGCGAAGAAGAAAATGAACCCACAGCAGTCCTAGAAGAGAAAAAGCCAGAAGCGGAATCAACCCCGATGGTTATTATAAATAATCCTCAACCGGAAATTGAATATGTCTGCATGACATGCGGAAAGGTGATTAGAAAAGGCGAAAAGTCTTTTCCTCACGCGAAGACTGAAAGAATAAGGCATGGCAAAACATCAAGAGACGAAGTGGTGGGAACCGGTGTTGAATGTGAAGCGTGCCACAATAAAAGAATGGAAGATGAACGGCTTCAAAGACTAGCCGCTCGTAATGCCGTACTAAGCGAAGCTAAAAAACGTAGAATATGGAATTTTGTCGTCCTGGGATTGCTCCTTGCTTTAACGCTTAGCATCAGTATCCCTCAATATGTTTCGGGAGATTCTATCATAGGCACCATCGTTTTAGTTTTTGGCCTGCTGGTAACAATTAGCGTCCCAACCGTGATCTTGGGCAACACATTTGTTTCTGATGTATTTATTGGGATGGCAAGCTGGGGATTTGTAAAATTCCCTGGTATTATTTTTTCTTTCAGTGTCGATGGCTTCGTGTTTTTGATCGCGATGAAAGTTTTGTTCTTCATCCTGGGAATTGCCGTGATGCTAGGAGCGTTTTTATTAGCTTGTGTCATCACTGGCCTTCTTTCAATATTTGTTTATCCTTACGCTCTCGTAAAAAATATAAATAATCCGGAGACTACCATTTAATGAAAAAGAGATTATTGTTTTTGATTCCCGCACTTTCTATGCTTTTTGGCGCCTGTGGTGGAACACCGACCAACGAAAATTCAATTTTCGAAGGTATCGAGTTTAATGACAGTTCTGTTGTATATGATGGCAACGTTCACAAATTGGAAATTACAGGAACACCTCCTGAAGGAACAAATATTACTTATTTTTCAGAAGATACTCCTTCGCATATCAACGAGGCGACTGAAGCAGGGACCTATCGCATTCATGTAGAATTGACTAAAGATAATTATGATGTCTGGACCGAGGATGCTATATTAACAATCAGCGAAAAAGCGTTCAGCGGAATCACATTTTCCAATAGCACTATAGAATACGACGGAAACTCTCACACAATTGTCGTTCAAGGAGTCCCAGAATTTGCTTCAGTCTTATATGAAGATAATGGTCCGTTTGCCAACGCTGGCACCTATCCGATGTCTGTCACTGTTTCAGCGGATAATTACGAGGACCTAACTCTGAATGCCACGCTGACAATAAACGCAAAGTCTTTCAGCGGAATTTCGTTTGCGAATTCATCTGTTGATTATGATGGTAACCCTCATAAATTAGAGATAGTGGGAACACTGCCTGAAGGGGCAAATGTGAACTACTCATCAAGCGAGACCCCTCTGCATGATAATGAAGCCACAGATGCTGGCGTTTATCATATTGCGGCAGAACTGACCAAAGAAAACTATCAGACTCTAACATTAAATGCCACTTTGACAATAGGAAAGATTCCCTTCGGGAATGTTACCTTTGAAAACCGCTCATTTGAATATGACGGCAATGCTCATTCAATAACGATCACAGGAAATGTTCCAGCAGGTGCGACTGTTACCTATTCTTCTGAAGATACTCCGAATAAGGATAACTATGCCACGGATGTCGGAGAATACTCTATTCGAGCGGCCATTAAAGAAAAGAATCACAATGATCTTGTGTTAGACGCAGTCTTGAATATCACCGCTTCGGATGCGGAAAGATTTATGATTCCAAATGGGAATAATCTATTCTTTCAAAACGCTATTGATGATGACAAGCTTTACGTCGCTGATTTATCAAGCAATGAACTGACAAAAATCAGCAATGACCGCGCTAGAGATATGATTCCTTTCGGAGAAGGGATGATGTTCGTGAGCCAATCACTGGCTTCTTCAATTAAGTCGGTCGTTCCTGCTTCCGAAGCATTTGAGCGAGAATTAATTCACACCAAGAATGCCAGATACATTCAAAAGGATGAAGGAAACATCATCTACTATGCGCACAATGGTTTAACAAACGAGTCATCAGGAATTTATAAGTTTGATTACACTGATTCGGATAATCCCATTGAAACTTTATTGAGCGTAGGCAAAGCTAAATACCTAAAGTTAGTGGACTCAAAACTATATTTTGCTGATGGCACAAACGAATGGAAATTATCATCCATTAACACCTCAGGAATTGAGCAAACTAGGACTCTCGTTGTCGACGAAAAAATTAATTGCTTAATATCTGAGGGAGATGTTTTATTCTATACTGTCAACAATCTCTTAGGCGACTATCTTGAAAGATATAACATCAGCGCGGGATTAAGAAAGAAACTCACAAGTGATGCGGGTGCTTCATTAACAATCGTTGGCAATTACATTTATTATATAAATGTTGATTTGCTCTCATCAGCTATTATTGGCGATGGAATCTATCGAGTCAATAAAGCACCAGTTGCTGAAAATAGCAATCCTGGAACAAAGGTCATCGCAGCCGGCGAGCAAGGATTTTGCTCTTTGATATCTGACGGTGGGACAAAGCTCTATTACTACGATGTCGATGGATATAAGCTAATAAGCTACAACATCGATACTGAAGAATCAGCAAATTTACTAGAAGGGTTTGTCAAACCAGAAGATCCCGCTCCAATGTCAATATCTGACGGATTGAGCATTCAATCCTACGCCGGAGTAATTTATTACTTGGATCTCTGGGATGAAAGAACACTCCATCAATATAATCCAGTTACAAAAGCCAATATTAGAATAACTTCCAATAAAGTAGCGAGTTTCTCGATTATTGGCGATGAAATGTATTTCAACTTAGTGACTAGATTAGTCAATAACGACACTTACAAAATGAATCTCAAAGTTGGCAGCGAGCCAGAATTGATAAATGTTAATTCAGGTTTTGACTTTGTCCAGCTTGGGGATTACATCTATTATTCAATGGATAATGCTGCTGGCGCTGCCACCGCGATTCATAGATTCAATATCGAAACATATACCGATGAAGAAATGCACGCCAAAGGCGTTTCAAATCTTCGTGTAGCTGGAGGAAAGCTGCTATTCATTGATGGCTATCAGATTTTTAATTTAGATCCGTCTACCAAGGTCGTCACTGAAATTAAAGCTGGAACAAAGTCTGTTCACACGACGGCATTTGATACCGATGGGACATTCATCTATTACCGCGATATGTCTGGCTTTGGATATACAACAAAGCAGCTATCGAGAATGAATCTCGATGGAAGCAATAAGGTTGGAGTAGTGACGAGTTCTACAGATCCGACTTCAATTAAAGTGATAGGCAGTGAGGTTTTCTACTACACTGATACACTGACGGGGACTAATGGCTTATATAGAGTCAGCAAAACCGCTACTGAAACAAACGGAACTCTTGTTCTAGCGAATAACTCAACATATTATTCTGAGTGTTTTGCGGTAGTGGATAACATTGTTTATTTTATAAACGTGAATTTAGCCGGTCTTCAAAGCGACTCTCGTTTCTATAGTGTTCCGTTAACTGGTGGAACACCCACAAAGATAGGGTAGGTAAAAGAATATGGAAGACGAAGTAGTAATATTTCCAGATAAAAGATGGATCTATGAAGCCTTTGGCTTTCGTTGGGTCGAAGACAAGACAGTTCGTTCCGGTCCTCTTCACCTTCTTAAATCGGTGATGATTTTGGACAGAAGCAATCCTCATGCCGATGAATTAAAAGCTTTTATGGAACAATACGATGCTTTGGAACATAAAAGAAAGTATTATGAGGACATCGATTTCTTGCTTGCATTGCTTTGCTTCTTGCTCTTTATTATTCCTGGGATTATTTACGTTGCTTTTAAATTAAACCAAAAACAGAAAATAGAAGAGCATAACTATTTTATTGAAATAGACCAAAAGAAGTTGATTGAAAAAGCAAAACCTCTCCTTCAATTTTAGTGACGAACTAAACAGATTTCTTTATTTTGAGACTCCGGAAAATTATGAGGTCGGCCTTTTCTTGATTTCTGCAGTCTCTTATTGAAGTAATCAATAAATGTTTTATACTAGTATCAATATTAAAGGAAGGCTTTTTCTATGAAACAACTTTTATTTGCAATATTACAAAATACCGAAGAATCTCATCGGCTTTTTAAAGAGCTTCATGAGCGGGGTTATAACGGAACAACCACAGAAACCGGATCAATATCTTCAACGCTTCTTGACGATCCTGATTTTCAGCCAATGTTTGGCAATCTTCGACAAGTGGTATCAGCCGGTTTTCAAAAAAACGTTGCCTTGTATATCATTCTTGATGAGAGCCATGTCGAAGAAGTAAAACAATTGATTCGAGAAGCTACTCATTCCTTTGCGACCACGCGTGGTGGGATGGCCATCATCCCCTTGGTTTCATTTGAAGGAAGTTTCTAAATATGCTCCAACAACTTGGCATCTTATTACCGCTTATTTTGGCTATGTTTTTTGGCCTACTGGCTACTCGTTTGATGAAGCCATTAGGTCTGCCTAATGTCACTGGCTTTCTAATAGCTGGTGTCTTAATCGGACCATTTCTATTAGGAAAATGGCTGCCCGATTTCTTCTTGGATGCAGATGATGTTAAATCGTTTGGTATTATTACTGAAATTGCTCTTGGGTTCATTGCCTTCTCAATTGGCACCAGCTTTAAAAAAGAAACGCTAAAGTCAGCTGGCAAAAGCATTATTATTATCACCATATTTGAAGGATTAGGAGCACTTTTCATTACCTTAATTGCGCTTTTATTAGTTTACTTTTTTGTCCCAGGTATTCCATTGCCAGTAGTGATCACTCTAGGCGCAATCGCTACAGCCACAGCTCCGGCGGCCACTTTGATGGTCGTCCGTCAATATCGAGCCAAAGGTCCAGTGACTAATACGCTATTGCCAGTTGTTGCTTTAGATGACGCTGTTGCTTTAATGAGTTTTGCCATTTGCTTTCCCGTCGCCGAAGCTTTGGCGAGCGGAAGAGCGATTACAATCATCGAAGTTTTGCTCATCCCATTAGCTGAGATTGTCATCTCATTAGGCATAGGGACTGCCGTTGGTTTTCTTTTGACTCTAGCTATGCGCTGGTTCCATTCTCGAGCGAACCGCCTTTCACTGATGATTGTTTCTGTATTGCTAGTTGTGATGCTTGCTCGCATTAAAGTTGGCAGCTATGAAGCTACTATATCATCTTTACTAGCCTGCATGATGATTGGCACGATACTCGTCAATGCTCGCGCTGATGGCGAGCAGATACTCGAAGGAGTGGAGCGATGGACACCGCCATTATTTATGCTGTTCTTTGTCATTAGTGGTGCATCCCTTGATTTAAGTGTCTTTTTCAAAGGCGGATTAATATTAATTGTCGCTGGTGTCTACATCGTTTTCCGAATGGTAGGAAAGTTTTTTGGTTCATTCCTTGGCGGCAAAATCACCAAAGCTGAACCAAAGGTTCAAAAATACCTTGGTTGGGCATTATTTCCGCAAGCGGGTGTTGCCATTGGCATGGCCACTCTAGCATCTCAAGGGTTCCCAACAAATCCTGAATATGGAGCGATGATTTTGGCCGTTGCTTTAGCAGCAACGCTCGTCTATGAACTAGTTGGTCCAATCATCACCAAGATTGCTTTAACTAAAGCTGGCGAAATCATTATTGAAAAAAAGAAACCCAAAGCAATTGTTAATAAACCATAATATCCACTCACTAAATTAGCATTTAAAAATTACCCAAATTTATATCTATTATTCTTAAATACATAGCAATTATAATTGTTTGCTATTATTGTTTTTGCTTTTATATTACAATAATTGTAGAAAAGAGTGTTTATATGTCAAAATTACAATTTTTTAGAAAGAAATGCGGATTAACACAAGCCGAAATAGCAAATAAACTTGGTATTTCTCAACAAGCCTATGGAAATTATGAAAGAGATGATTCTTCGATTCCCAGCAAAATCATTGATAAGTTAGCGAAGATCTTGATGATTGACCCTGATCAATTTCTTTTTAAATCAGAACTAGAAAATGATTCCATTACTGAGTTCTTACATAAGTCATTAACTTCCTATCATGCAACTCATAATGCATGTGTGCTTTTAGCCAAAGAAGGATTTGTGGAACTGAAAGAACACGAGGAGTGGAAGCTCAAAGAAGGGGGCAAGTATTTTGTCACAAAGAACAGCAGCGCTCTCATCGCTTTTAAAGTCGGTGATTTATCTCGCTATGCTTTTCATATTGCCTCTTGCCACACTGATTCCCCATCCTTAAAGATTAAGGGCAATAGTGTCATTGATTCTCCCGAAGGAAAAAGAATCAATGTCGAACGCTATGGTAGTTTAATTAATTATTCATTTCTAGATATCCCACTAAAGATAGGTGGGAGAGTCTTTATCGAAACCGAAAGTGGTATCGAACAAAGGCTGATATCCAGCGATTTCAATGTGAACATTCCTAGCTTATGTATTCATCATAATCCAACCGTTAATGAGGGCATGGAACTTAAGAATCAAAGCGATATGTTGCCAATATACGGAAAATGCGACAACTTATATTTATCCTTGCTACCTAATGAGAAAATCGTGGATGGTGATCTATACTGCGTTCCTTTTGTCAAGCCAACATATTCTGGCTTAGACTCTGAACTACTTGTCTCACCTCGCATCGACAATCTCACTAGTTTATACGCGATTATCGAAGCGATTATTTCTTGCCGAGAGCAAGGAATATCCATGCTTTACGCGACTGACAATGAAGAGATCGGCAGCTTATCCAAGCAGGGAGCGGAATCAATCTTCCTCGCTAATGTTCTAGAGAAAATCAATACTGCTTTAAATAAAACTAAAGATGATTATTATCAGGCCATCGCTAATGGATTCGCCCTATCGATTGATAATGGTCATGCAGTTCATCCTGCTCATCCCGAGAAAAGTGACCCCTCTGAGATGGTTAAGCTCAACGAGGGAGTAATCATCAAACATCACCCTAACTACGCCACAGATGGCTATAGCAGTGCCGTTGTGAAGTCCATCGCTAAAAAGAACGATATTGTTATTCAAGAATACTACAACAACAGCGATATCCGATGTGGGTCAACAATTGGACTAGTGACAAGCGCCCAATTGGGAATTAACACTTGCGACATCGGCCTCGCTCAGTTGGCAATGCACTCAGCCATCGAAACCGTCGGCAAATACGACATCGAAAAAATGATTAAGTTGGTCAAATGCTTCTATGAAACCAACATCAGCAATGACGATTTTCAAACGGTAATCAAGTAATTAGCACAGACACCTTCAAATTAAGCGGTTGAAAGCAGCCGCTTTTTGAGCAGACTTAAAGTTGAAAAGAGATTTTATATGGTTCAAAAAAAATCGCGATTAGTCGGGACAATTGTCATGGGTGTCCTGCTCGCGATTACCTTTGCTTTTGCAATCTTTCTATTATCCATCAGCGTTATTGACCTCAAAAACAACACTCCAGATAATAATATTGGTGATGTTTTCGGAGATGCTTTTCTTCGTATTTCATTGCTGTGTGCAATAGGCATTTCGTTGCATGTTTCGATTATCGGGTTTCTTTTCACTTTTAAATTTGCGAAATCTAGCACTAAGAAAATAAAAGTCACTAATTATGTTATGACGGGCACCTTTGCGATTTGCTTCCTTGTTTCAGCCATTAAAATAATACTGTTTTTTGCCATCTAGGATATTGGGCAGATAGCCAAAGTCTTAAGTTAATTTCTTTCCCTTTGTTACACAACCACCTTCACGTAACTAAATAAAGGTTGAATCATTCAGCCTATTCTTTTAGAATACCCACGTTATCAATATCTAGGTATTGATGAGGGGTAAATGCCATGGATAAAATCGAAAGAAATATTATCGAAGTCAAACATCTAAAGAAGTATTTTGGGCAGGTCAAAGCTGTCGATGATATTTCCTTTTGCGTTAAAGAAGGCGAACTGTTCGCTTTTTTAGGTCTCAATGGAGCGGGAAAGTCGACAACCATCAATGTGATAGCTGGCATCTCCACCAAAGATAGTGGAACCATCTCCATCGATGGCATCGACATCGACAACCACACCGATGAGACAAAAACTAAGGTAGGCATTGTCTTTCAGAACTCCTGCCTCGATAAGAAACTAACCGCTTACGATAATTTGCGCTTAAAAGCCGCTCTATACGGGATTAAAGGCAAAGCCTTTGAGGATAGACTCGAGGAGTTAGCCGACTTGCTAGAATTAAAGCCGCTCCTCAAAAAGAGCTTGGAAAAGATGTCCGGTGGGCAGAGGCGAAGAATCGATATCGCCAGAGCCTTAATTCATAAGCCTAAGATATTAATATTAGATGAGCCGACCACTGGCTTAGATCCTCAGACGAGAATCATGGTTTGGTCGTGTTTGAACACCTTAAAAGATCACAAGGAAGTGACGATTTTCTTGACCACCCATTATATGGAAGAAGCGGCGAACGCGGATTTCGTGGTCATCTTGGACTCCGGTCATATCGTCGCTGATGATCTGCCTAATCACTTAAAGAATAAATACGCCCATGACTTCATCAAAATCTACGACAAGAGCGATGAGCTCATCCGCGTCTTAAAAGAAGAAAAGATGAAATTCGAAGAAAAAGATGACTTCATCCGCATCGAAGTCAAAAATGTCGAACAGGGCAAAGAATTCATCATTGCTCACGCCGACTTATTTAAAGATGTCGAGCTGCTAAAAGGGACGATGGACGAAGTCTTCCTTAATGTCACTGGGAAAGTGCTCACTGGAGGATCCGCCAATGAATAAGAACCTATACGATTTGCTCTATCTCATCAAGCGCAATATCAAGATGTACTTCAAGGATAAAGGGACCTTTTTAATCTCTTTAATCACTCCTGCCATCTTGTTGATTTTATTCATTACCTTCTTAAGAAGCTTGTACACTAGCTCTTTGGAACATTACATCCCTGAGGGAGTAATCATCTCTTCTCGCGTCCTCAACGGCTTCACCGCTGGATGGCTGGTCTCATCGATTCTCGCCTCATCCTGCATTACCATCGCGTTCTGCAGCAATACTATCATCATCGCTGATCGAGCCAATGGTATCGTCGATGACATCTTAGTCACGCCAGTTAAAAAGACTGTTCTCTCACTCAGCTATCTGATATCTAACTACATAACTACAACTATTGTGTGTCTGGCCTGTCTAGGACTCGGCTTTGGCTACATGGCCATCGTCGGATGGTATCTGTCTTTCAATGATGTGATCATGATTATTTTAAATACTCTATTATTGACTTTATTCGGTTCATTACTCGCAACGATTATTGAATCATTCATCAAATCGATGGGAGTGGGAACCGCTTTATCGACATTAGTGTCATCCATGTATGGATTCCTATGCGGAGCTTATATGCCCATCTCGCAATTCTCGGATAGCATTCAAAACTTTATTAAATTCCTTCCTGGCACTTATGGGACCATTTTGTTCCGCTATTACTTCGTAAGAGGAGCGACAGAAGCATTAGGAAAAGACTTGCCAGCGGAGGCCATTGACAGCATTCGCGTAAACTTTGATACCGAGATTGAATTCTTCGGCAATAAATTATCTAATGGCACTTGTTTCTTAATTGTCGGTGTGACCGCGCTAGTTTTACTAGCAGCGTTCATTGCTATCGTCTTGATCAGAGACCGAGCCAAAGTCAAAAAGACGGAAGTCGCGGTCGCTAAGAATTAACAATTAATCCTTTTGCAGGAGGATAATGCGATCTTTTGGTAATCCAGGCGCTCTTTCGAATTCATCAATTCGGAGAACTTTGAAATCCGGGAATAATCTAATCCAACCTTCCGTGGAGCGATTCATCGCGTAGGTATTTTTTGCGATCTCGACCATCTTTAATTTTTCTATCAAATCATTGGTTAGCACGAAATTGAACTTAAGTAGAAGGTAACCTTTAGGCTTGATGATTCTTATCATCTCTTGGATGACTACATCGCTGATTTCTACGGGGATGACATCGAGGAAGTTTGAGCAGTAGATGCCTTCGTAGCTTTGAGAAGGAATAGTCTTTAGATAGTTCTCATCTCCCTGCACAAATTTGATTTTTTCAATATTAGATAGATTGACGATTTCTGTCGCTTTATTAACGGCATTAAGAGAGGAGTCTACTCCTAAGCAAGATTTGATCTTCTCGCCGATTAACGCGATTTCCATCAAGCACACCCCATCGCCGCATCCGACGTCGAGGACTTCCTGGCAGTTGTCGCCTAAAAACTTCAAGCACTCATCGAGACTTGTGTCGATGGTGACATCGCTTTTTTGAATTTTGAATGCTGGGTAATTTTTAAAATACTCATCCCAAAATACTATCGATTGATTCTTAACTTCTTTGATATTCATAATGCTTCCTTCTCACTAAAACACAATATTATAAGGAATAGAAAAAGGAAATATTTATTTCAAGAAAAACAAAATCTCTAACCGGATGATTTTGCTCTCGCTTAGTGATATATAATAAAAATAGAGGTATGCATTATGAAAACCATCGATGCCATTTTGAGCCGCAAAAGCGTCAGAAAATATAGCGAGAAAGATATCAGTGAAGAAGCGCTTCAAACCATCTTAAAAGCTGGCCAAGCTGGTCCATCTGCTAGAAATAGAAGAGACTGGCATTTCCTAGTGATTAAGAATCGCGTCACCTTAAAGAAGATGGCGGAGAAAGCGGGACTCGATGTCTCCACTCCTTTATTGGGAGCTAAGATGGCGATCATCGTCCTAGGCGATACCACTTTATCTTCCGGAAATTACTGGCAAGTCGACTGCGCGATTGCTTCGCAGAACATGATTCTCGCCGCTCATGAGCTAGGTATCGGTTCTGTTTGGATTGGAACTTTCCCTAACGAAGATAGAATGAATGCTCAAAAAGAATTATTCGGCATGCCAAGCCATATCATGCCGCATTCCATCATCTCTTTTGGCTATCCTCTAGACGAGACAAATTTCTTTAAAATCAAAGAGAATAAACCAGAGCTAGAAGAAAACAAAATTCACCGCGAGAAGTGGTGATAGTCTCTTCTTGAGACTTGAGACGAAATTGTCCGAATTGTTACGGTCTTGCTTTTTGCTGTTTCGGTTTGCTGCTTGATTGGGTTATAATTCCCTTAGAAAGGGGACTAAACTGTCAAAATCAATGGTGTGCGAAGGCGATGTGGCTATTGAGCAAAGCTTGGTGTTGCTAAAGCAAATACCGTGTTTGATAAGCTTTAATCACCTTGGCAAGCCTTTTATTGACAAGGACATGTATTATGAAAGAAAAGATGAACAAAATGTGCGAAGTGCTCACACTAGAAGCGGAGGTGTCTCATGATTAACCAATACTTTGAAAAAAACAGCAAACTAGAAAAATCAGAGGTGATAATCACCGAAAATGTCGAGATTATCGCCAATTCATGGCTCGACGTCATCGCCCCAACCGCTCAAGAAATTGAATGGTTGCGCATCACGTTTAATGTCCCCCCTGAATTCTTAAAAAGCGCCACCGACGAAGAAGAAAGCTCTCACATCGATACCGATGACAATGCCAAATTGATTATTTTAGATTTGCCGATCTTCGATACGAGCAAAAACAATAAATATGCTTACACAACGATTCCGTTCGCCCTTATTCTTTGCGATAACCATCTGATTACCATCAGCGCTCAAGAGACCTATCTTGTAAAAGATCTAATCGCAAAAAACAAAAAAATCGAACCGCACAAAACCATTCGTTTGACCTTGCTATTCCTCTATCGCCTCGCCGTGTCTTACATCACTTTCCTGAAGCGAATTGATGCGCAGTCAAAAGAGGTGGAAAAAGAGCTGCATACTTCTCTGCGAAACAAGGAGCTATTTGATCTGATGGAATTAAATAAATCGCTTGTTTACTTCTCCAACTCCCTAAATTCAAATAAAGTAGTTGTCCATAAGCTGACCCGCAGCCCTGAATTTAACCAATTTGAGAGCGACTTGGATTTGCTTGAAGATACCGAGATCGAATTCAATCAGGCCGTGGACATGTGCTCGGTTTACCGCGACATTCTCGCTGGCACCATGGATGCCTTCGCGTCGATCATCTCTAATAACCTCAATATCGTGATGAAGGTTTTAGCGGTGATAACCATCGTTCTCTCCATCCCAACCTTAGTGGCTTCGTTCTATGGAATGAATTTTAAGAACATTCCCCTCGGGGATTCTCCCGCTGGATTCTTCATCGTCGTCGGGGCCAGTTTGCTTCTCTCCATCGTGGGTGCAATTGTTTTGATTAAAATGACCAATCGCATCAAATAGATATCCGCATTTTAAAAGAATGTTTTAATCGCAAAAAACTGCTTATCCCTCGATCAAAAAAATAAAAAAATCAAATCAAAAGAAAATACCCAATGACAATAATGCTGGGTATTTTTAATGATTCGTTGATTTATTCTGCGAGTGTCTATAAGGCGTCTTTGCCAAAGTCTTCGATGAATTTATCTACTAATCGTTCCTGCCAATCGCCGATCTCTCCTAGGCGTCCGATAAAGAAGCGGAGCACTTGTGGCTCTTCGATGAACTTTAAGCCACCGATTAGGTCGCGATTTTTATATAGCCACGCTAAACGATCAACCATAAAGGTGATATGAGATAGAGTGAATACTCTTCTTGGCATCGCTAATCTGACGAGTTCCACAGAAGCGATGTGCTCGCTACCATCGGGGTTGCGCGCTTCAGAAATGGTGCCCCTTTCCATGCCTCTTGATCCAGTGATGAGGTAGATGGCGGTGGCCAGCACTCCCGCGGGATATTGCTCGCCGCGGATATGAGGCAAGAATTCTCTCGCGTTAATATGTAGTCCCAATCCTCCCGCGGGGGTGACAATGGGGATACCTTCTTTTTGCAGTTGTGAGGCGAACTCACTGATGAATTCAGGACCCTGAGAGATCATATCCATGTCGAGGGTCTCTTCTAAGCCTACTGCCATGGCTTCCATCTCTCGGACGGACATACCACCATAGGTGAGGAACCCTTCATATAGTGGTACCAGAGATTTCATATCATCGAAGTATTTCTGGCTGAGCATCGCTAATCCACCGCCTCTCGCACAGGCCAACTTGCGAGCGGAGAAATAGATGATATCCGCGCATTTGGCGATCTCGTGAACGATGGTTTGAGTATCAGCATTTTTATAGGCTGTTTCTCTCTGCTTGATGAAGTAGAGATTATCCGCTAATAAGCTCGCGTCGATGACCATCATGATCCCTTCTTTGCGAGCAAAGCTGCTGACTTCTTTAATGCTTCTTAAAGAGATGGGCTGACCACCGATGAGGTTGGTGCCTAGCTCGATTCTGATAAAGGGAACATGGTTGCTCCCGACTTTATTGACGATGGCTCTTAATTTATCCATGTCCATATCACCCTTGAATGGGCAATTGCTAGTGGTTTTTACTGCCTCATCGATGAAGCATTCTTCGACCGTGCCACCGCATTCCATGATATGAGCCTTTGTGGTGGTGAAGTGATAGTTCATCGGGACGACATCCCCGGGCTTGACATATTGCTTGGCCAAGATGTGCTCGCAAGCTCGGCCTTGATGGGCAGGCAAGAAGTACTTCGTGCCGAAAAAGCGATTGACGGCTTTCTCTAAGCGATAGAAGGTCTCGCTTCCCGCATAAGCGTCATCAGCGATATTCATCGCAGCGATCTGCTCATTGCTCATCGCATTCGTGCCGCTGTCGGTCAGCATATCGAGGAAGACGTCGCGATTTCTTAATAAGAAGGTGTTGTTTCCCGCCCCTTGGATGGCTTTTAATCTTTCTTTGATTGGTAACAGAGTGATTTTCTGGACGATGCGAGCCTTGTGCATCTCTAATGGGAAAGGCTCAGCTTTGAAGCGGGCGATGTGAGACATAAAATATGTTCCTTTCTCAGGAGCGAGAAAATAAAAAGCGATCTTCTCCCCCTAGTTATGGGACGAAGATCGTATGATTTCCGCGGTACCACCCATCTTATGGCGTTTGCCATCACTCATCGAGTCATATAACTCTTATCCCTGTCACGGAGGATTTCCGGAGTCGCCTACTGTCAGTTCAGCGATTCGACTTGAAAGTGTATATTGCATATCGTTCTCTATTTGCTTCCACCAACCGCAAACTCTCTATCAGATTCGTGATATCTTTCTCTTTCGCACTGTCTTTGGCTATTACTCTATCGCAAGCTTATATAACCTGTCAAACAATTTCAATCGCACAATTTTTGCCAAGAAATTCGATGGGATGTGCTAAAATGCTTATAACATTAAAGGATTAAACACCGATGATTAACCGACCGATTAACCTCACGCATGTGGTTCTCGAAACACCGAGATTGATACTCCGTGCCTTCCGCTACGAGGATCTCGATGATTTCTTTGAATACGCTTCTGTCGATGGTGTCGGCGAGATGGCGGGCTGGGTTCATCACTCCGACAAAAACGTCTCTCACAAAATCCTCGAGAGCTTCATTCAGACCAAGAAGACCTTTTCTATCGTCTATAAAGCGAACAATAAGGTCATCGGCTCTCTCGGGCTTGAAAAATCCCATTTCCCTCGCACCTACTATCCAGGAGAGACTGTCCGCGATATCGGCTACGTCCTATCGAAAGACTACTGGGGTCAAGGCTTGATGAGCGAAGCGGTCAAAGCGGTGATTGACTATTGCTTCAATACATTAAAAATGTCCCACCTGACGGTCGGACACTTCATCGATAATATTCGCTCTAAGCGAGTGATTGAGAAAAGCGGCTTTACCTATGCTTATGCTCATGTCTTTACCACTCGCATGGGCACCAAAAGAGATACGCGGGAATACATCTTAAATAATCCCAAAAAGTAGGGGCTATTCTTCGCTGATAAATTTCTTCTTGCTGACAGCAATGTCAAGGTTGCTGTTTTTTTGTCGGATCTCATCAATGAAATCTTTTAAGGAGGCATTCTTCGCGAGGGTTACTTCGTAATTGAGAATAAACAGAGTTCCCATATCGCTTGATTTAATCTTCGTTAAATCGTAGTGAACAGTGTATTTTTTCATCGTCTCTTCAAAGACGCCTTCATAATTGAGATCTTCGGGAATGGTGATTTTGAGATTCAAGCGACGGGCAGAGATCTGCGGGAATCCAACTAATCGGAAAATGATGAACATCGCGATTAAGACCGCGTAGAGAATTCCGGAGAAAGCTAGATATCCGAGGCCCACTAATAAGCCGCAGCCAACAAGGGAGAAAAGATAGGTGAGATCTTCGAAGCTTCGAGGAAAGCTGCGGAATCTCAAGACGAGGAAGCAGCCTAGCAAAGCGCCACCTGCGCGAAGCAAGCGGGAAGTGGTGAGATCGCCAGAGCCGCTAAATGAGATGGTCAATAAGGTGATGCCGATTACTAGCACTGCGACGATAAAAGGAAATAAAGCGAAGCTGATGGGCATATCTTTATAGTAGCTATCATGCTCTTTGAGTTTTGCGTACAAGATAGCAAAGACTATTCCCATTAATAAAGCGACAGCGATCGAGATGAGCATCGCCCACCATTGGGGTGCGGTTTCGGAAATGATTGAATCGAACATAATTTTTTCTCCTTTATCGGTGATTGATTTGGTATTCCGTGCCATATTTGCTATATGACTGCGGGTAGATTTTTAAATGGCTGAGAGCTTGAACTAGCCACAAGGGCAAGTTCTTGACGCTCTTGATTTCCATGACATAGTACCCTTTGGGCAATAGATTGTTTTCGTAGTCATCCTTATCCCACTCAAAGTGATTTCTTCTGGAGTGGATATTGCTATCGAAGGTGAGGCGGAATTCTGGATCATCTTTATCGAAGAACCCTAAGCGGTCGTAGCAGATATATACCTTTGGCTCAATCCTGTAGAGGGAGAGGAAGTAGCTCATCTCTTCGACGAGCTGAATATCTAAGGGTGCTTCTCGAATCGGCTTTATGCCTCTGAAGATGAAGTCGTCGCCTTCTTGCTGGCTTAGCCTTATTCTACGCTTTCCGACCACGCCAACCACTTTTTTCTTGATCTCGAGATAGATGAAATCCTCGCCATCGTATTTTCTTAAGCGCACCTTCTCTTTAAAGAGCGGCTTAGCGATGGATTTGACAATCAGGCTATTATGGGCGGTATCAAAATATAAATTCTGAATATGATAGGTTTCCTCATTGAGACAGTAGGGGTCAAGAGCCATGTGCTCTCTTAAAATAGGGAGAAGCTTTTGCTTATCTTCTTCCGTGACGACATACTTTTTCTCAACTCGCCTAAAAGTGGTGATAGCCATTTTATAATGCCTAAACCTCTCTACCTTATTTGATTATTTTAAGTATATATTTTTGATATGCGTGGTGCTACCACAAAAAAGCGATTAATGTTATAATCACTAACGAAGATACTAAGGAGATATTAAGCATATGTCAAAAAAAGTTTACGAAGTGAAGTGTCCTCATTGCGGATTTGTTTATACCTATACTGAGGATGAAATTCAAAAGACTCCCTTGAAACCCGAAGGTTTTACCATCTGCCCAATGTGCAAGCAGCAAGTATCGCATCGATTGGCAAAAGAAAAATAAGGAAAATGGCGGAGCGTAAGCCCGCCTTTTTATACAAGAATATGAAATATATACCCGGCAACACTAAAGTAGTGCCATTAAAGAAAATCGAAGAGAAGTACGATGTAAAAAATCATCTTTTCGCTAAAGTCGAGAACACCAACCCCACGGGGTCGATAAAAGATCGCCCCGTTTACTACATGCTGTTAGAAGATCAAAAGAAAGGTCTCCTCCGACAAGGAACAACCATCATCGAAGCGACATCGGGAAACACCGGCATCGCTCTGAGCTTCTATTCCTCAGTCTTCCATTATCGGGCCATTATCGTGATGCCTGAGAGCATGTCATTAGAGCGAAGAAAGATGATCGCCAGCTATGGCGGTGTCTTAGTCCTCGTCAAAGGCGGGATGGCGGACTGCAAGAAAAAAGCCGAAGAGCTCCACCAAGAGATTGAAAACTCTTTCATCTTCGGTCAATTTGAAGATGAAAATAACCCCATGTCCCATTTTATGGGAACTGGCCCGGAAATATTGAAGCAAGTCCCTGATCTCGATGTCTTTGTCTCCGGCATCGGCACGGGAGGTACCGTCAGCGGATGTGCTGCCTATTTTAAAAAGGCGCAAAAAGATGTCGTAGTAGTGGGTGTCGAAGCCTTGCAATCTCCCTTATTAACTAAAGGAGAAGCTCATTCACATCGCATCGAAGGCATCAGCGCGAATTTTGTTCCTCATACTCTAAATAGAGATTGCCTCGATGAAGTCGTCGATGTCGATGATGCTAAAAGCATCGAGATGGCCAAAATCGTCAGAGACCTCGAAGACCTCGACATTGGCTATTCCAGCGGAGCTGCGCTCCTCGGAGCGATTGAGTACGCGAAAAAGCATCACCTCCAAGATAAAAATATCCTCGTGATATTCCCTGATAAAGGAGACCGCTACACATGGTAAAAGAAAAAGTAATCAGCTTTGCTAATGCCTTAAAAAAGTATTTGATCTGCAAGCAAGACATCGATGTCAAAGCGGAGTTTTTGTCCAGCATCGATGATACTGACGATAAGAAGCTCCAAATCTTTTTAGAAGATCTGCCAGCGGTAAATAAACAATTGGAAAAGGATTTAGAGTTCTTCTATGAGAGCGATCCCGCAGTGGATAGCAAAGAAGAGATTATCCTCGCCTATCCTGGCTACTTTGCGATCACTTATCATCGGTTAGCCCACATCTTATATAACCTTGGTTATAAGCTTCAAGCGCGCATCATCAGCGAGCAAGCTCACTTATTGACTGGCATTGATATTCATCCGGGCGCCAATATTGCCTCGCCTTTCTTTATTGATCACGGAACGGGCATCGTCATCGGCGAAACTACCGATATCGGCAGCTATGTCAAAATGTATCAGGGCGTGACTTTAGGGGCCCTGTCGTTATCCAAGGGTCGCCTTTTAAAAGGCGTTAAACGCCACCCAACCATCAAAGATCACGTCACTATTTACGCTGGTGCTTCTATTCTCGGCGGCGAAGTAGTGATCGGTGAAAATGTCGTCATTGGCTCGAACGTTTTCCTCTTGAAATCCATCCCCGATAACTACCGTGTCACTCTTCCAGAACCAGAGCTAATTCTCACGCCAAAGAATAAAAAATAGAAATTATCCTTCGCGAATATAAGGGAGAAATTTTCCTCTTTTATTTTTGAAAAAAACTATTGTATATCGTAGATAGTAAGATTAACATAATGTAGAAATGGACAAGAAAGACATTCAGACGCCTTTTGTAGATGCTCTAAAGAGCTATGTTAATGAAGGGATATCCCCTTTTGATGTACCTGGACACCACATGGGCAACATCAAAAATGAGATGACTGATCTCGTCGGCAAAAAGGTCTACCAATGCGATGTCAATGCCCCTTATGGATTAGATAATTTAGCCCACCCTAGCGGGGTTATTTTGCAAAGTGAGAAATTAATGGCGGAAGTCTGTCACGCAGACTACGCTTATTTTTTAATTAACGGCACTTCTTCGGGTCTCATCGCCGCGGTGATGACGGTCTGCAAGCCGACCGATAAGATCATCATTCCCCGCAATGTCCATAAATCTTTAACAAACGCCTTAGTTCTCTCTGGCGCCGTCCCCATCTATGTGGAACCCCACATCGATGCGAACATTGAAATTGCTAATCAACCCTCTTTAGAGGAATATAAAAAAATGATCCAGCGCTATCCTTCCGCAAAAGCCGTTGTCGTGATCAACCCGACTTATTTTGGCGTCATCGCTGACCTGCGCTCAATCGTGGAATTCGCCCACGAGAGAAACATGGCCGTCATCGTCGATGAGGCGCATGGCGCGCATTACTACTTGACCAACAACGATCCTGTCACCGCGATGGATGCTGGAGCGGATCTCAGCTCCGTCTCCTTCCATAAGACCGCCGGTTCGCTCACTCAGTCCTCGGTTTTATTATTAAAAGGTGACCGCGTCTCCAATATCAAGATTCAAGAGACTCTCAACCTTATGAATACCACCTCACCGAGCTCAATATTGATCGGCTCTTTGGATGCCGCTCGCGCTTACATCGCTGAGCATGGTGAAGAGGTCTCCAAGCGAGTAATCGCTATCAGCGAGAGAGCTTTTGATGAAATCAACAAGATTCCCGGCTTCATCGTCCGCGGGAAAGATTACTTCAAATCCTCCGGGGCTTTTAACTACGATAAAACCAAGCTCTTGATTGAACTCGATCGCCTCGATATCAACGGCTACGAAGTCTACCGCCTTTTAAAAACTCGCTACCATGTGCAAGTCGAGCTAGCGGAAACCTACGTCATCCTCTGCATCTTAGCCCTCGGAACGACCGATGCTCACCTCAACGCCTTAGTCAAAGCTCTGAAGAGCATCTCTAAAGAGCACTTCCACAAGAATCAGACTTATCCGATGCATTCCTTTGCCTTTAAATATGGCTTTATGCTCGCCAGACCGAGAACGGCTTTCTTCGCTCCGAGCCTTGCAGTTCCGCTCCGCCAAGCCTTGAATCACATCAGCAAAGAATCCATTGTCATCTACCCTCCGGGAATCCCGCTCATCCAAGCGGGCGAAGTCTTTTCCAAAGACATCATCTTCCAAATCGAAGATGGCTTGAACAAGCAGTGCACGATTTTATCCAATCATCCCAATTGCGAGCTAGTGGAAATCGTCGATGAAGAGAGATGGAAAAACTTCTCTTTCTATAAGAAAAGATTGCATGATTACGTCAAAAATGAGCAGACTACTCCCCGAAGAGATGGCTATTACTTGCCTTTTGAAGGCGATAAGCATGATGGAACGATCATCCTCCTGCCCTTCCGCAGCGATGTCTGGCGCAACCACGCCAAAGACGCTACTGAAGAATACCGCGAATTAATCGCGACAATCGCAAAATTCGAAAAGGTCTATGTCGGAGTTCACCCGACAATATATAAAAAGAGCCTTGCGTGGCTCGAAAATATTCCCAACGTCATTCCCATCAAAGTTCGCTACAACGACGCTTGGGCACGCGATAACACGCTTATTTTCCTGCGCAACAAGCAGAACGATATCCGCAGCGTCGACTTCCGCTTCAATGCTTGGGGCGGCGAGTACGATGGCTTATACACCAACTATCAAGATGATGATGCCTTAGGCAATAACATCGTCAAGAAATTCAAGCTCTCAAGTTACCGCTTGCCTTCCTTCGTCATGGAGGGCGGTGCGATTGCCACGGATGGCGATGGCACCCTCATCGTCACCGAAGCTTGCTTCCTCTCCAAAGGGCGCAACCCTCATCTCAGCAAAGCTGAAATCGAGGAAACCCTCAAAGTATACCTCGGCGTCAACGACATCATCTGGATTCCCCATGGCATCATCGGCGATGAGACTGATGAGCACGTCGATAACATGGTGGCGTTTGCTCGCCCCGGCGAAGTCTTGCTGGCTTGGCCATCAACCGCCGACAAAGTTCAATATAGCGCTGCCACTAGAGCCCTAAAAATTCTCGAGACCACGAAAGACGCTCATGGACGAACTCTCAAAGTGACTAAAGTCAAGATGCCCGCTCCGATATATTTATCAACTAAAGAAGCTAAAGGCATCTCCGCCAGCCGCTACAACGCTAAGCCTCGCCAAGCGGGCGACAATCTCTTAGCGACCTACATCAACTTCTATCAGAGCGACCGCTTTGTTATCATTCCTGGCTTCGGAGTCAAGGAAGATCAGATTGCTCTAGAGCAATTCAAAGCCATCTTCCCCGATAAAGAAGTCATCCAGATTTATTCCAAAGAAATATTGATTGGTGGTGGAAATATCCACTGCGTTACTATGCAGATACCCAAAGGAGCAAAACATGAAAGTTAAAGTGTGCTGCACTCAGATGTCGATGTCTTGGCAACTAGAGCAAAACATTCAGCAAGCTGATGCTCTGATTGCCTTAGCCAGTCAAAAAGGTGCCAATATCATCCTTCTCCCCGAGCTATTTCAAGCCCCTTATTTCTGCCAGACCGAAAACTACAATCATTTTGCTTTAGCGCAATCCGCCGAAGATTCTCCTTTGATCAAGCATTATCAAGAGATGGCTAAAAAATACGATGTCGTCCTGCCCATTTCATTCTTTGAAAAAGCGGGCAATTGTTACTTCAATTCCCTCGCAGTCATCGATGCTGATGGCAAAGTCGTAGACTTATATCGCAAATCGCACATTCCCACCGGCCAGTGCTACGAAGAAAAATTCTATTTCACTCCCGGTGATACTGGCTTTAAAACCTTTAAAACAAAGTATGGCATTTTAGGTGTCGGCATCTGCTGGGATCAATGGTTCCCCGAAGCCGCGCGTATCATGGCTCTCAAAGGAGCGGAGATTTTGCTATATCCCACTGCCATCGGCAGTGAGCCTGTCCTTCCTAAAGACAGCAAAGCGCATTGGCAAAACGTCATGTGTGGACATGCGGCAGCGAATATCATTCCCGTCATCGCTTCTAACCGCGTCGGAATTGAAGAGCAAGATGGCTCAAGCATGACCTTCTTTGGCTCTTCCTTCATCTCCGATGAATATGGCAACGTCGTCGAAGAGATGGACCGCGAATCCACCGGCTTCCGCGTCGTGGAGTTTGATTTAAAGAAGATCAGCGAAGAAAGAGAAGGCTGGGGAGTCTTCCGCGATCGCCGCGTAGACCTCTACAAAGACATATTAAAATTGTCAGTAACTGACAATCATAAAAAGTAAGATGGGCGACCATCTTACTTTTTTACAGCTTTTCGAATAATATGCGACCGAGGCGAATGTGAGTCGCCCCTTGCTTGATAGCTTCGAGATAATCCTCGCTCATACCCATCGATAGGTAGGGAAGAGAAATATTGAGCTCTTTTTCTAAATCATCGCGTAGAGCCCTCAATTTTCCAAATTGATGGGCTAGAGAGTTCTCATCGCTCGCTTGGATGGCCATCATCATCAGGCCGACCACTTTGACTTTGGAAAACTTCAATAGGCTTTTGATGAATTCGGTCACCTCTTCATAAGGGACGCCGTTTTTATTTTCTTCATGATTGACTGAAACCTCAACGAAACAAGATAGAGGAGTGCCACGGCTTTTCTCGATATCTTCGGCGAGCAATAGCGAATCAAGCGAATGCAAATAATCAATTTTATTGATTACCTTATGAGCTTTGTTCCTTTGAAGATGGCCGATGAAGTGCCAGGAGATGGGATATTGTTTTAATGATTCATATTTTCTCAGGAAGTCATCGACGCGGTTTTCGCCAAAGTTAGTAATGCCGCTATTGAAAAGAGCCAGCATATCATCCGCTTCAACATACTTTGTTGCCGCGACGATAGTGATCTCTGACGGGATTGTTTGGATAAAGGTTTGAATGTCTTTTCTAATCATCGTAACTATTATAGTCAAATCTTGGAAATAGAGAACAAAAAATATCGCAAATTGTTGGTGAGAAGTTGGAGATGCAGTATAATAAGCGTTAGGAAAAACAGATTGGTTATTCTTCTTCCTGGTCAGATAAAATTTGGCTGTTTAAAAGAGAATCGAAAAATCTATAACCTACATGACATTAACAAAGTTAAGGAAACACAAAAAACTACTAATAAACTACTAATATGGCTATGGATAATTTAAAGACATTAATGGACAAAAGACAATATGACTTGGTCATCAAACTCACGGAAATCGCGGATGAACCAAACGCTTTGTTCTATCGTATTTCGGCTTTGCTCGCTGTAGGAAAAACAGAGGATGCTTTAAACTCCATTACCAGCAACCAAAAGATTCTCGAATCTCATATGAGCCTATTGATCAAAACCCATGTCGAAATTCTCTGCCTGCTAACGCGCTTTGATGAAGCCTACGCGATTCTCGAATACTACAAAAATCGCCCTTACGTCTCCCAAGAAGTGGAAGAGCTCTTAAGAGATATGCCACAAATGATCAGATTAGAAGAGCGAAAGCACTCCTCGATGCGTTTCATAAAAGATGAGGAGCTAATCAAAAAGCTAGAGAGCGATGACCCAGACGTTATTCTCATGGCCATCGATATCGTCCGCGAGAGAGACATCAACAAATTCTTGGATTATATCCAAAACATCATGGTCAAATTCCCTAAGCAGTCAATTAGGTCACTCGCGTTATTACTCCTCGTCCAAAAGAAAGTCGACCGCTCATTTTCATTCAATCACATCGGAGAGATGATCAAGGTGAATCCTAGTGAACTTGAGCCCCCCTTCGTGGGAGACTCTTTCAATCAGTTAGTGAAAGCTCTTGACTCCGCTTATCGCAACCCAGTGTTGAGCGAAAACGCCGTCTCGATTCTCTCCACTCATCTCCTCTACATTTATCCCCAGTCAATAAATATTGAAACCGCTATTCTCGTCGAAGCTTTATTCCAAATTGCCAGCGAGTATTTAAACAGCGATGAAAAAGGTCATCTCCTCGAGAGATGCAAAGAAAAAAATCTCGACCCCGACGAAGTAAAATCGCTCATCAGCGAGATCAAAAATTCGCTCGATAATTTTTAATTATAAGCCCCAGAAAAAGCAAAACAGCACGTTATGTGCGTTTTTCTTGTGATTAAAGAATTATTTCTTTATAATCAATATCGCACATGTTCGGAGGAAATATACATGGAAAGAAAAGTAACAAAATTAGAACATTCACACGTCGAAGTCTCAGTAATCGTCGATAAAGAAGCTTGGAAAGCTGCCCAAAAGAAATCTTTTGATAAAATCGCCGCCAACGTCACGGTCGATGGATTCCGCAAAGGCAAAGCTCCAGAGCACTTAATCAAAGCTAAAGTTGATCAGATGAAAGTCATGGATGAAGCCATCAACGCCCTTCTCCCTGGCATCTACAAAGATATCATCACTGTCGACAATGTTAAACCATTCGCCCAACCAAAGGTTGATGTCACCAAAATCAGCGATGTCGAACTCGAACTCAAGTTCCTCATCGTCACCGCTCCTGAAGTCAAATTAGGAGCTTACACTGGCTTAAAGATCGGCCACGAAGAAGTCAAAGTCACCGACAAAGACTTACAAGACGCCATCGAATCAGTCAAAAATCAAAATGCTAGCCTCGCTTTAAAAGAGGGTGCAGCCGCGATGGGTGACACCGTCATTCTCGATTTCGCCGGCACCATCGAAGGCAAGCCATTCGAAGGCGGCTCAGCCACTAACCATGAATTAGAGTTAGGCTCCCATTCCTTCATCCCTGGCTTCGAAGAGCAATTAGTCGGCCACAAAGCTGGTGAGCACGTCGATGTCAAAGTCACCTTCCCAGAGAACTACATGGAAGAATTAAAAGGCAAAGAAGCGATCTTCGCTTGCGATATTCACGAAGTGAAGGAAAAGAAAGTTCCCGAGCTCACCGATGAATTAGTCGCCGAATTAAAGATCGGTGGTGTCTCTACCGTCGCTCAGTTCAAAGACTACAAAAAGAACGAATTAAAAGCCAGCAAGGAAGCCGAAGAAAGACGCACCTATCTCAGCAAATTGATCGATGCGATTGCCAAGGGTTCCAAGATTGATATTCCTGATGAAATCGTCGATTCTCAAATCGCCTCTCGCAGAGAAGATTTAGAGAATAAGATCAAACAATCCGGTTTATCTTTAGAGCAATATTTACAATTTGTCGGCCAAAAAGAAGAGGAATTTTCTGCTAAACTAAAAGAAGAGTCCCTCCACGATGTCGCTAACTACATGGTGATGGAAGAGATCGCCAAAGTCGAAAAAGTCGAAGTCACTCAAGAAGAAATCGATTTCGAATACGCGAAAATCGCCGACCAATACAAGATGAAGATTGAAGATGTCAAGAAAGCTCTCGAAAAACAAGAGAGCGAATTCCGCAACAACTTGAAAATGCAAAGAGTCGAAGACTTCTTACTATCTAAAAACGACTAACACATAACCAAATTCTTGAAAGGAGGATACCGTTATGGTGGATAAAAACCAAACACTAACTCTCCCTTTACTGATTACTCGTTCCCTCGTCATTTTTCCAGGCAATCAACAATTGATTGAGGCAGGGAGAGAATTTTCAATCAACGCGATCAACGCGGCCAGAAACGAAACTAACTCGTTAGTTTTCGTCACCAGCCAAAGCGACATCGACGTTGAAAACCCCACGGAGAACGATGTCTATCGCATCGGCACTCTTTGCCACATCATTTCCAATTCGGAAAGAGAAGGCCATCAGAGAGTGCGCGTCGAAGTGGTGGAAAGAGTCCAGCTGGACAACATCGCCCTTGAGAGCCAAGGGAACTACTACGTCTCGCAAGGATCAATTTTAGAATTGAAACCTGTGAGCGAAGAGAAGAACAAAGCTATTATTGTCGCCATCAGCAAGATTCTCGATTCGATGCCTAACATCGTCTCGCAGATGCCTCGCAACGTGGCCAACCTCATCTCCAAAGCTGAAGATGCGGCATCTTTATGCTATGCATTGGCAGGCTTTTTAGAAGCTCCAGTCGCAAAAAAGCAAGAGATTCTTGAGGCAAACAACGCCGAGATTCTCATGACTTTAATCACCGTTTTATTAAATGGTGAGAATCAGAGATCAGAAATCGAAAGAGAGATCTCTGAGCAGGTGAGAGAATCAGCGGAAAAATCGCAGAAAGAATACTTCCTGCGCGAAAAATTAAAAGCCATTAAAAAAGAGCTTGGCGAAGATTCGGACAAGGCTAATGATCCCGACACTATTTTAGAGCGCCTCGAGAGCAATCCTTATCCTGAATTTGTCAAAGCTAAAGTAAAAAGCGAATTAAAGCGCTTTGATATGATGCCTTCGGGCTCATTGGAAGGCGCCTTGATTCAGAGCTACCTCGACATTCTCATGAATGTTCCTTGGTGGCAAAAAACCGAAGATAACAACGATTTAAAGAATGTCGAGCGCATTCTCGATGAAGATCACTATGGTCTCGAAGAGCCCAAAAAGCGCATTGTCGAATACTTAGCGGTTAAGCGATTAACTGGCAACTTAAAATCGCCAATCCTCTGCTTCTATGGGCCTCCCGGAACCGGCAAGACCTCTCTTGGCAAGTCTATTGCCAGAGCTTTAGGCCGCAAATTCTTCAAAGCCTCCCTCGGTGGGATCAGCGATGAAGCGGAAATCCGCGGTCACCGCCGCACCTATGTCGGCTCGATGCCTGGACGCATTATTCAAGGCATGCGCAAAGCCGGTGTCACTAACCCCGTTTTCCTGCTCGACGAAGTCGATAAGGTCGCGAGCTCCTATAAAGGCGACCCAGCCAGCGCTCTATTAGAGGTGCTAGATCCCGAACAAAACAACGTCTTCAACGACAACTATTTGGAAGAGCCATACGATTTGAGCGATGTCTTATTTATCTGCACCGCTAACTACCTCGATCAAATTCCTGGTCCTTTAAGAGATCGTCTGGAGCTCATTCAGCTCTCTTCCTATACCGAATTAGAAAAAGTTCAGATCGCTCAGCGCCATCTGATCAAAAAGCAGATTGCTATCAATGGTCTCAAACCTGAGCAAGCCTCTTTCACTGAGGAAGCCATTCAGGACATCATCCGCAGCTACACTCGCGAAGCGGGCGTCCGCGAACTCGAGAGAAAGATTGCTTCTTGCCTCCGAAAAGTGGCGGTCGCTATCGTCAAAGATTCCGCCATCGGTTCTGTGAAAATTGATGTTGAACAAGCTCGCAAATACTTGGGCACACCGATTTTTGAAGACAGCAAGAAGGAAAAAGAACCCCAAGTCGGTGTCGTCACTGGCTTGGCTTATACCGAATATGGTGGTGACATCCTTCCGATTGAAGTCAATAATTTCAAAGGCAAAGGAGCTTTAATTCTCACTGGCCATCTCGGCGATGTGATGAAGGAGAGCGCCTCCATCGCTTTAGACTATGTCAAAGCCAATGCTGAAACTTACGGCATTAAATACGATATTTTCAACGATTTAGACATCCACATTCACGTTCCGGAGGGAGCGGTTCCAAAAGATGGCCCTAGCGCTGGCATTGCCATTACTACCGCGATCATCTCTTGCTTATCCAAGCGCCCAGTCGATCCGAACTTAGCGATGACTGGCGAAGTGACCCTTCGCGGCAACGCTCTGCCAATCGGTGGCTTAAGAGAGAAGTCTCTCGCTGCTTTGCGCTCGGGTATTCAGACCATCATTGTTCCAAAGAACAATAAAAAGGATGTCGACGAACTCCCTAAAGAAGTGAAACAGTCCCTGCACATTCTCTATATGTCCACGGTCGAAGACGCCGTTAAGGTGGCATTATTAAAGTAAATGATTAATTTTCTCAACGTTGCTTTTGTCAAATCCGCCCCGAATTATTCCGAGGCGCCGGAAGGATCATTTCCCGAAGTTTTGATTGTCGGCAAAAGTAACGTGGGAAAATCGACGCTGATTAACTCGATTTGCCAAAAGAGAAGGCTAGCTTATACTTCCTCTAAACCTGGGCACACTCGATTGCTCAACTATTATCTAATTGATGATAAATTCTATCTGGTGGATGCTCCAGGCTATGGCTATGCCCGTGGTGGCATCGACTTAGATGCTCTCTTCGGCAAGATGATGGAAGATTATTTCGTCCATTGTCAAAGGCTGAAATTAGTCTTAGTCCTCTTAGACTCTCGCCGCGAGATGAATGTTAACGACTTGGAGATCATCTCTTATCTGATCAATAACCATCTGCCATATTTCATCGTCATCACGAAAGTCGATAAGGTTAATCAAAAAGAAAAATACGCGCTGGTCAAGCATTTAAGGGATATGAATATCGAAGAGGAACGGCTTTTCTATACCAGTTCCTTACATCCGAGGCTCTTCGAAAGTTTGAAAGCCGCTATTGAAAAGGTTATTTAGTTATACTAGACTTAATACATAGCTCGTTGAAGAAGAGGAGTACCTTATTCTTCCTATATAGAGAATCGAGGACGGTGGAAGCTCGATAAGGAGAATGAGAGAAGGTCGCTTCTGAGAGATAGCTGCCTAGCGAAAATAGGTTAATGAAGTGCATCGAAAGATGAACTAAGGTGGTACCGCGCCATGAGCGTCCTTAGATAAGGGCGTTTTATTTTACGTCCCGGAGGTAGCATATGCTAGACAAACGCTATGATCATCGCGCTGTAGAAGAAGGGAAATACGACCGCTGGAAAGACGGTGGCTATTTTCATGCTGGAGACCCTAAAAAGGTTCCGTTCTCAATTGTTATTCCGCCTCCAAACGTCACAGGCAAATTACATATTGGCCACGCATGGGATACGACCATTCAAGATATCATCGCTCGCTACAAGAGAATGAAAGGTTTTGATGTGTGCTATTTGCCAGGCATGGACCACGCCGGCATCGCCACCCAAGCCAAAGTGATGGAAAAGCTCGTAAAATCGGGCATTGACGTGACAAAAATCACTCGCGAAGAGTTTTTAAAGTGGGCGTGGAAGTGGAAAGATGAATACGCGAATTCCATTCATGAACAATGGAAGATTCTCGGATTATCACTCGACTATTCCCGCGAGAGATTCACCCTTGATGAAAGGCTGAACGCCGCGGTAAGAAAAGTATTTGTCGATCTCTATAATCGCGGCCTCATCTATCAGGGTGAGCGCATCATTAACTGGGATCCAGTCCAGATGACGGCCTTGAGCAATATCGAAGTCATTCACCAAGATGATCCAGGCAAAATGTACTACTTCAAATATCCTATCATTGGCACCAAAGAATCTTTGATCATCGCTACCACTCGTCCAGAGACGATGTTTGGCGATGTGTGCGTCGTGGTCAATCCAGCCGATAAACGCTATCAAAAATATATCGGCCTGAAGGTTATTAATCCCGCCAACAATCAAGCCATTCCTATCATCGCTGATGAGTATGTCGATACCAGCTTTGGCACGGGAGCGATGAAATGCACTCCTGCTCACGACCCCAACGATTTCGTAATCGGCGAAAAATATCATTTAGAAAAACCTATTATCTTTAATAAGAATGCGACGATGAATCATCTCTGTGGTCCCTATGAAGGGCAAGATCGATTTGTCTGCCGCGAGAGCTTGCTTAAACAAATTAAAAAGGATGGCAATTTTGTCAAGATTGAAGACATGATTCATCCAGTCGGCCACAGTGAGAGAAGCAACGCGGTCGTGGAACCGATGCTCTCTAAGCAGTGGTTTGTGAGAATGAAGCCTCTCGCTGAGCAAGCTCTTGCGAATCAAAACTCCGATCAAAAAGTCAATTTTATCCCTGATAGATTTGAGAAGATCTTCATCCAGTGGATGGAGAAAGTCGAAGACTGGTGCATTTCCCGCCAGCTATGGTGGGGGCATCGCATTCCCGCTTACACCAACAAACAAACCGGAGAGCTATTAGTCAGCGTTGATGCTCCTAAAGATATGGAAAATTGGATTCAAGACTCCGATGTTCTCGATACCTGGTTCTCCAGCGCCTTATGGCCTTTCTCGACTTTTGGATGGCCGGATATGACTCCTGATTTTAAACGCTATTTCCCCACGAATGTTCTCGTGACAGGCTACGATATTATTTTCTTCTGGGTCAGCCGCATGATTTTCCAATCATTGGAACTCACTCATCGCGCTCCTTTTAAGGAGGCAGTGATCCACGGATTAGTCCGCGACAATTTAGGAAGAAAGATGAGCAAGACACTAGGCAATGGTGTCGACCCAATTCAGGAAGCCGAGAAATATGGCGCTGATGCTCTCCGTTATTTCTTGACGACCAACAGCACCCCCGGACAAGATATGAGATATATCGAAGAAAAGGTTGCTTCTGCCGCCAACTATCTCAACAAAATTTGGAATTCCGCTCGCTATGTCTTGAGCGTGTTGCCAGAAGATTTCTCTGCGATTAATATCAAACATTTAGCGCTTTCACCGCTTGATCAATGGATCATCAACCGCTTAGAAGACACGATTGAAAAGGTGACGACCAACATGGAAAAATACGATTTCAATGCGGCGAGTAGCCACCTCTATAACTTTGTCTACGATGATTTCTGCTCTCAGTATCTTGAAATGAGCAAAGTCTCCTTATCATCGAATGATGAAGCGAGCGTTAAAACCACTCATCAAATCCTCTTTAAGTGTTTGAAATCAATCATCCTTTTAATCTACCCATACACTCCATTTATCGCCGAAGAATTATATCTTTCTTTACCCGGACATCTCCCATCAGTGATGGAAGAAAGCTATCCATTAGTCGAAGAAAATTTGATTGATAGCAGCGTCAATGATGAAGTGAATATGCTGTTCTCGATGATCAGAGATGCTCGCAATTACAAGATTGAAAATAAGCTCGCACCAAACGCCAATCTCACTTTATTCATCAACTTAAAAATCGCGGTATTTGATAACTTCTTTACCTATCTAAAGCGATTCACCTTTAGCGATGTCAAAGTCATCGGCGAAGATATCATCTCAAGGCGTGGCGAGTTAAAGATTTACGACCATGGTGACATGCTGATCAATAATGAAGCAGGGCGCGATGAAATCATCGCTCGCATCAACAAGGAAATTCTCGAAGCTGTAAGCGAAATCGCTCGCGCTGAGAAAATGCTCACCAACGCCAACTTCCTCAGCAAAGCTCCGCAAGAGAAAATTGAATTAGAAAAAAGTAAGTTAAATAAGCACCGAGAAAATCTCCAGTCTCTCTTAGACAAGAAAGAAAAACTTTCCTAACTTTTAAAACTTTTCCTGATTCTAAGCCTCCTAATAAAATAGGAGGTTTTTTATGAACTATATCCAACTAACCAATCAGGAGATGACTAGTCACTTTGTCGGCGAAGCTATTACTTTAACCACGGTGATGGCACTTCTCGCCATCGCGGTAATGGCGGTCGTCATCTATCGGCTTTTCCTGTCCAATAAAGGAAGCGCAGCGATTCCTGGCGGATGGAAATTCACCTGGAGCTGATTTTGACGCAGATCAAGAATTTGCCGCCCCTCGAAAGGCCAAGAGAAAAGGCAATGCGCTACGGCATTGAATCGCTTTCAAATGTCGAATTGTTAGCGATTATTATCGGCTCAGGAACTAAGAATCACTCCGCTCTTGATATCGCCCATGAAATCATCCGCGACAAGCGAGGCCTTTTCAATGTATTTCATTGCCCATATCAAGATTTTCTCGCCTACTCAGGCTTGAACAAAACCTCGGCCATCAAACTATCAGCGACCTTAGAATTAGGCAAGCGCTATCAGATTGGAAGCGCTGAGCCCGAAAACTCAGCTGCCGATTTTCAGATGATTTATCAAAAATACGCTCCCATGCTCTCTGGACAGCTCCAAGAGAAAATAATCATCATCACCTTAAATCGCCAAAAGAAGATCATTCACGAGCACCTCTTATCCATCGGGAGCGAGAACAATGTCTCCTGTTCAATTCGAGATATCTTGCGAACCCTGATCCTAAACAAAGGAACATATTTCTATTTGATTCATAATCACCCCGGCAATCACATCGAACCCTCTAATCAAGACATTGCCTTTACTTCTGCGATTATTACTGAAGCAAAGAGAATCGGCTTTTCCCTCATCGATCATCTGATTATCAGCGATGAAGGAGCTTATTCTTTCCAAACCAACGCTTTTATCCCCAAAAAATAAGTGAAAAGTAAATTGACACCCCTTTATAACATATGTTATATTACAAACGTTGTCGCCTCACAAGCTACAACCGCATAGAAAAGGTTTTAAAATCTATTAAGATACCTTAATAGCGAGTCATTAGTGAATTGATAAGGAGGGACATTATGTACGCAATTATCGAAACTGGTGGTAAGCAAATTCGCGTTGAAGTCGGTTCTAAAATCTTCGTTGAGAAGTTAGAAGCTGAAGTCAACTCGACCGTTACCTTCGACAAAGTTCTGCTCGTCAGCAACAAGTCGATGAAAGTCGGAACTCCATATGTCGCTGGTGCAACCGTCACCGCGAAAGTGGAAAAACAAGGCTTATCCAAAAAGATTCGTGTCTTCAAGTACAAAGCAAAGGCAAATTACCATAAAACCATTGGTCATCGCCAACCATACACATGCTTAGTGATTGAAGCCATCAACAATTAACATGATTAAAATTTTAATCAAACAAGAAGGAAAGAAAGTTAAGCTCCTCGAGGTCAAAGGTCACGCTGACAGCGCACCTTATGGCAAGGATCTTGTCTGTGCGGCAGTGTCTGCTGTCCTCACCGGCGGATTCAATGCCATCCAAGATGTCACAAGTCTCGAACTAATCCTCAAAGAAGGTTATGCTTCTCTAGAAGTCAAACAGTCTCTTTCCCCACATGATGAAGTCGTGGTTGAGACCATCATCTCTGGTTTAGAAACCATCGCTGATAGCCATCAAGACTTTGTCCAAGTAAAAAAACTTTAGAAAGGGTGTCATAGATTATGATGTTTAAATTAAATCTTCAACTCTTCGCTTCTAAAAAAGGTGTTGGGTCGACAAAGAACGGCCGCGATTCTGCTGGTCGCCGATTAGGCGCCAAAGTCGCTGACGGTCAATGGTGCCATGCTGGTTCCATTATCTATCGTCAAAGGGGCACGAAAATCTATCCAGGAGAAAATACCCAAATTGGGAAAGATGATACAATTTTTGCTACCGCCAGTGGTGTAGCCAAGTATTATCGAGTTGGAAAAGATCGCACTGCCGTAAAAATCGTCGTCAGTGAATAATTAAAAAATTGCGATTAAGACCACTAAAATGTGGTCTTTTTCTTTATCTACTTGTATAATACAAGAGGAGCATATTATATGTTTATCGATCGCGCAGTAGTAGAAGTTCGAAGCGGCAAAGGTGGCGACGGTGCCATCGCTTTTCTCCGTGAAAAATATATGCCTAATGGCGGACCAGCCGGTGGTAACGGAGGGCGTGGAGCGAGCATTATCTTCAAAGCTAACAGCCACATCAATACCCTCTACAACTTCCGCCATAGCAGAACCTTTATCGGCCCAGATGGCGAAAAAGGTGGAATCAAGAATCAGTACGGCAAATCGCGCGACGATTTAATCATCGATGTGCCAGTCGGAACTGTCATCTTCGAAGAGAATGACAATCGCGTTCTCGGCGACTTAAACGAAGATGGCAAGACCATCGTCGTGGCCAAAGGTGGCCGTGGTGGGCGAGGCAATACCTGCTTTAAGAGCTCGACCAATCGCACTCCTAAAGTTGCGGAAAATGGTGAGCCAGGTGAAACCAAGAGGCTCATCTTAGAATTAAAATTATTAGCCGATGTCGGCTTAGTGGGATATCCCAGCGTGGGTAAATCCACTCTTTTATCTCTCGTATCAAGCGCTCGTCCCGAAATCGCGGACTATCCTTTCACGACCATCGTTCCCAACTTGGGAGTTGTGACATCCAAGGATGGAAGAAGCTTTGTGATGGCGGACCTTCCAGGGTTAATTGAAGGCGCTCATCAAGGCAAAGGCTTAGGCCTCCGCTTTCTCCGTCACATCGAGAGATGCCGAGTGATTGTTCACATCGTGAACATGGGGCTATCAGACCGCGATCCCTACAGCGATTATTTGATTATTAACAATGAGCTAAAGAGCTATGGATTTGGCCTCGACAAGCGACCGGTGATCCTCGTCGCTAGCAAGATGGATGAAGAAGGAGCTAAGGAGCGATTGGTGAAATTCCAAAAGCAAGTTAATTTGCCGATTATTCCCATCTCTGCCATCACTGAAGAAGGCCTTGATAAACTCCTATATCAATGCGCTGATTTACTCGATAAAACTCCCGCTTTCCCTCTCTACGGAGAAAACGAAGAGGAACTCGAACATAAGATTTATGAGCTACCCGAAGAGGAAAAAACATTTACTATTCGCCGCATGGATGCTCATAGATGGAGAATTGAAGGAGATAAAATTATCAAGTTCTACCGCATGACCAACATCTCCACCGACGAAGGCATGATGGTTTTGATGATGAAAATCCGCAAGTTGCAAATTGACGATGCTCTGGAAAAACTCGGGGCCTCAGACGGAGACACCGTCTTCCTCGATGACTTTTCCTTTGAATATTGGAGGTAAAACATGATTTTGCAGGACTATCTTCAGGAAATCAAAAAGTTTTTGAAAGACACGCTGACCAAAACCAACATGTCCACTTATGTGCTCGGCCTTTCGGGCGGCATTGATTCCTCCCTGACGGCGGTTTTAGCTACTCAAGCGGTCGGAAGAGAAAAGCTGATGTGCATCATGATTCCTATCGACTCTCATCCTGATGACTTAAAGGATGCAATTTACCTCGCTAAGCAGTTTGACCTTCGGCACTTGATTATCGATGGTTCAAATAGCTTCCATGAAACCGTGAAGCAGTTCAAAGCCCAAGGCATTGAACTCAGCTCTGTGGCTCTCGCTAATCTCAAAGTGCGAATTAGAATGACGATTTTATACGCTTATGCTCAGACCGCGAATGGCTTAGTCCTCGGCACTGATAATAAAGATGAAAGATACACTGGATACTTCACTAAATATGGCGATGGTGCAGTTGATTTAATGCCCATTGTTCACTTAGTTAAATCGGAAGTTTTAGAAGCCGCGAAGCTTTTAGGAGTGCCTGATTACTTGGTTAATCGCGTTCCTTCAGCCGGCTTATTCCCTGGCCAGACCGATGAAAAAGAGATGGGTGTGACCTACCGCGACTTAGACCGCTTCCTATTAGGAAAAGAGATCGATGAAACCGCGAAAAAGCGCATTGATCACCTCCACGAAATCAGCCGCCACAAACGCGATCCCATCCCCACTCCGATAGATTACATTCGAGAAAAAGATGGAAAATAAACGGACAGTCATCGCGATATTAGCTAGCCTGATCACGGCTCTCTTGTCTCTCGGACTTATCGTCTTGTTTATTATTTTGTTTCAATAAAGAGGAGAAGACTTATGATTTATTTCCTTAAAGGTCGAATCGCACAGCTGGAGAAAGACACGGTCATCATCGATGTACATGATGTCGGCTATCAAGTCCTCGTGTCCCACATCGACGATTACGAAGTGGGGCAAGACATTTTCCTCTACACTCATAATGTGATCAGGGAAGATGAGCAATACCTCATTGGCTTTAAGTCTTTAGAAGAAAAATCGGTCTTTTTATCCTTGATTAAAGTAAAGGGTCTCGGACCTCGCACAGCGATCAATGCCCTGAAAGCGACTACCCCGCAACAAGTGATCACTGCGATTGCAAGCAACAACGTGGCGTACCTAAAAAAACTTCCCGGAATCGGCGCGAAAGCTGCCGCTCAGATCATCCTCGATTTAAAGGGTGTTTTAACCGGTGGTAGCAAAGGCGATCCCGAAGTCTACGAAGACGTCTATGACGCCCTCAAAGAAATGGGCTTTAAAGGCGCCGCCATCGACCGCATTTTAGCGACCATCAATGAGCCCGATGCCAAGCCAGAAGATATCTTGCGTTTAGCCCTCGTTAAGCTCAATGAACTAAAGAAAAAATAGGAGAACATATGCCGAGACTTGTAGATGCTTTACCCCATGAAATCGATCGCCAAGAAGAGATTTCTTTGCGCCCTCGCACCCTGGCTGAATATGTCGGGCAAAAGGACTTAAAGAAAAATCTAAAGATTTTTATTGGCGCGGCTCTCCATCGCGATGAACCCCTCGATCACCTCTTATTTTATGGCCCTCCCGGCTTAGGAAAAACGACTTTAGCTTACGTCATCGCTAACGAGATGAAAGCCAACATCCACGTCGCCACTGGCCCGAGCATCGAAAAGACTGGTGATCTCGCCGCCATTTTATCGGATTTAAAGCCTGGTGATATCCTTTTTATCGATGAGATACATCGCCTGCCTCGCATCATCGAAGAATCGCTTTTTACCGCGATGGAAGACTTCCGCTTTTCGGTGGTCATCAACCGCGAAAATGGCTCCCGTTCTCTGACGATGGATCTGCCGCCTTTTACGCTCATTGGTGCGACCACTCGCGCAGGCAATCTAAGCTCGCCATTAAGAGCTCGCTTTGGCATCACTGAAAAGATCAATTACTACGACGAAGATGAGATTCGCCAGATTGTCTTGAGAACTTCAAAAGTCTTTAAAACGGAGATATCTCCTGAAGCTGCGACGATGATCAGCCAGCGAAGCCGAGGCACTCCTCGAATCGCGAACCGACTCTTCAAAAGAGTGAGAGATTTCGCCAACTTTGAAGGCAAGGATTCCATCTCTTTAGAAGATGCTGAGAAAGCATTGAAGGCTTTAAAAGTCGACGAGATCGGACTCGATGATGTCGATGTCCGGTATCTAGAGACCCTGATCAATCGCTTCCATGGTGGTCCCGTCGGGCTCGAGACTTTAGCCAACGCTATCGGCGAAGAAATACCTAACTTGGAAGATGTTTACGAGCCATATCTTTTGCAAATCGGGATGATTGAGAGGACCCCTCGCGGACGAATTGCCAATCAAAAAGCTTACGAGCACTTAAAAATTTTGCATCAGAATAAATTATTTTAGCCTTTCTTCGATGAATCGAAGAGTATCGCGCAATGTGTCCGCTCATGCGCGCAAAATACTATTGCATACGACGCGCATCTGTTGTATGTTATAACATAGGCGCGCCAGCGCTGCATTATCACTCAGGAGGAAGAATTATGCGTAGACTTTGGGCTTATATTGTCTTGGCCTTCACCGCTTTAGTTGTAGTGGGAACGACCTTTATTGGAGAGATCACGAAAGTGAATTCTAACAATCAATTTGAAAATGGAAGAGAGATTACTTTTCGCATCTCTGACAAAGACGAAGAAGACGTCGAATTTCAGGATACCACCGCGGTTGACAACATCACCAAGATGATGAAAAAGCGGCTCAACACCGCGAAGGTGACTTCCTATGAGATTTTGACAGTTGGCTACGATACTGTCAAAGTGAGATTGACGGAGAAGACCAGCTCTGACTACCAAAATATCTCCACCTATTTGACCTTTAATGGCAATCTCGGATTAACTTATGGCGACGACGCTTTAACCGCCGATGAATTCCTCCTCGAAGGTAAAAAAGCGACGATCAGCACTTATCAAGGTTATCCGGCCATTTTGCTCCCTGTTAACACCACTCCTGTCGACGAGCTATTGCAAGTTGCTCGCGATGATCTCTCCGAAGAAGACCACACATACGCTGAAGAATCCTCCAGCGGTCAAAGCGAAGAGAAGACCTATAAATATTTCTTATACCTTTGGTATGACTACGAAGAAGGCAAGTGCAACTTCGAAGCAGCCACCGATTCCAACAATAAATACAACAGCCGCCTATTGATGAAATTCGAAGTCTCATCTGATCCCAAGATTCAATACTATAAAGACGATGACAACAATCGCCTCTTCAGCCTTATCAATCTCGATACCAACAGCGATGGCAAAGCCTCGGTCGATGAGAAGACCTTCGCTTATAATAACGCCCGCTTCTTTATCAATTTAATCAACGCCGGCGCCATCGACTACAAAGTTCAATTCATGTACGAAGAGAGAATCACCTCTTCCATCGAAACATTGATCAACTACGATCGCTTAGCTTGGAATCGCACCATGTCAGCGACCTTATTTGTCCTCGTCGTGCTAGCTCTCATCTTGGTCATCTATTACCGGATGGGTGCCTTAGCCATCGGCACTCTCAGCATCAGCTCTGCTTATCTCGGCTTATTATCGACGATTTGGTTCTCAGCCGAATTTAGCATCTTTGGTGTTCTGGGCGTCATCGCTGTAGCGGTGGCTTCCATTGCCAGCGGTGCCATCTATATGTCCAAACTCAAAAGCGAAGCTTATCGCGGGAGAAGCTTGAAAAAAGCTAACACCGAAGCTTCCAAGAAATCTTTGCTCCCAATTATCGATATCAATATCATCGTCATTGTCTTTGGCGTATTCGCTTATCTATTTGGCGGAGCCATCTTCCGCGCCTTCGGTGCCATCACTGTCATCGGCGGATTATGCTCTCTCCTTCTCAACACTTTAGGCTTAAAGGGAATGATGTGGCTAGCCACTAACGCCACCGCTTTGAATGGCAAATATGAGATGTTTGGCATCAACAGCGAGAGAGTTCCCAACATCATCAACGAAGAAAAGCAGAGCTATTTTGGTGCTTACGCGGAAAAAGACTTCACTAAGAGACACAAGCTCGTCAGTATCATCTCGGCTGTTTTATTCGTCGCCTGCCTCGGCGGTTCAATCACCTTTGCGGCATTAAATGGCGACAACGCTTTCGTGAACAGAAATGCTGCCTACTCTTCCCAAATCTACTTTGAAGCGAAGACGACTAGCGATACCGAGACTTCTCCTTTTGATGAGAAGACAATCTATGATTTCCTCTCTAATGTCTACCTTTATGAAAAAACTGATAGTGGCTACGACATTTCTGCCACTCCTCTATACGACGCCGATGGCGAAGGTAAAGCCACGAAAGATAACCACGTTATCGACCTTCTCATCTCCGATCCTTACGCTGAAGTGTTAGAAGAAGAGACTATCACTCACCATTATTATGTAGTCGCTCTCGATATCGTTTTATCCGATAAAACTTTGGGCTTATACAATGATGGAACCATCGTTCAAACTACTGATGATAGAAACATTAACGATCACTTGGCTGATGCAGTTTCCGATTTGGAATACGATACCACCAAGACCAGCATCTCTTTAAAATCGCTCAAATCTTCCGAGACATCCTCGGTTAAATTTAGTTCAGTTGGCCTGGCAATTGGCGTTTCCATCGCCGTGCTTGGCTTGTACTTCGTCTTGAGATATCGCTTATCTCGCGGATTAGCCTCCATCGTGGTGACCACAGCGGTTAGCGGTGTCATCCTCGGAGTCTTATCTCTCGCTCGTCTGCCTGTCTCCTCTTTAGTCTTAGCGGCTGTTCCAGCCGTCGCGATGTTTGCCATGATGATTTCTGTCATCATTATGAACCGCGAGAGAGAGATGGTCCTCGAAGATAAGAATCACGACAACTCGGTGGAAAATCGCCATCAGTTAGCGGTTAAAGCGACTTCCTATGCCTTCACTTGCGTGAGCGCAGTTGCCATCTTCGTCGGATGGATTGCCTTAGGCTTCTTTGGCTTTGGTCCAGATGCATCAGCTTGGATCTATGGTCTCTTATTCCTCGGAGTGGTCTTTGCTACTTGGATCGTGACGGTTTTATTCGCTCCGATCAGCTCGTTCTTCTTTAAGCTATTTAAGAACGTGAATATCAAGCGCAAGCCCCGCAAGAGCAAGAAAGTATCTGCTCGCCACCCGAACAAATCCGCCGAGCCAGAAGAAGCCGTTTTTATCGGCATTAACGACTAACTCTTAATGGCTACCAACCGGTAGCCTTTTATTTATATGAACGAGAAATTATTTCAAAAATTATTAAACTACTATCACATTGATAACGAAACCTATCAATCGCTGATTTTACCTGTCAGCGAAAATGATTTTGCTCTCGGCCATCATTTCGATAATCTAACGGAAGCAGTCGACCTAGTCAAGCAAGTGATAGCAGAAAAGGGAAGGATTCTCGTCTATGGCGATTACGACGCCGATGGAGTGATGGGCACTTCCATCTTAATCAAGATGTTTAAATATGCTGACTATCTAGCCGATTATTACCTCCCTAATCGCTATGAAGATGGGTATGGCTTGACGATGAAAAAAGCTCAGGAAGCCATCGATAGCCAAGTTAAATTGGTCATCACTGTCGATAATGGCGTGACCGCTTTTGAGCCGATAAAGCTCTTAAAAGAGCGCGGGGTGAAAGTGCTGGTCATCGACCATCATCAAAGCCAAGAAATTTTGCCCGAGGCTGACTTTATTATTCATCCGATTCTCTCGCATTTTGGCGAGGTTCCCTCAAGTGGCGCTTTCACGGCTTTTATGTTTTCCATCGCTTTTCTCAATCGCTTCGATAAATACCTTTCTACCTTGGCCTCGATATCGATCATTTCCGATATCATGCCCCTAGTAAGCTATAACCGAAATCTGCTCCGCTTAGTCTTCGCCAATTACCGTGAAGGAGAGTTTTTTCAGATTGATGCACTCAAAGAAAGCGAGCCTTTTAATGAGGCGACAATCGGCTTGAAAATCGCCCCAAAAATCAACGCGATTGGACGCCTTATCGACGGCGATGATATTAACCGACTTGTCGAGTTTTTCACCAGCGATGACAAGAGCAATCTTTTAAGCGACATCGCTTGGATCAATAGCGTCAATGACGATCGCAAAATCGCCTCGAAAAACGCCAGCGATTCTCTCGATGGCTTCGCTCTCGAAGAACCCGCTATTGCTTTCATCTCTGACGCCAAAGAAGGCCTGCTAGGTCTCATTGCCAATCAGCTAGTCAATAAATACCAAGTGCCCTGTATTGTTTTCGCTAAAGACAAAACTGGAGACTTGCTAAAAGGCAGCTGCCGCGCTCCTGAAGGCTTCAACGTCGTCGAAGCTTTCAAAACTTTGCAACATCACTTAGTCAATTTTGGCGGCCACGCTTCCGCTGGCGGTTGCTCTTTGATGGCGGATCATTTCGATTCGTTTAGAAAAGAGTTTATGGAGCTGGTTAAAGCCAGACCTTTAACCGTGGCGAAAAAAGAAGAAATCACGATGGGAATCACTGAAATTAATGAGGATTCCTATCGCTTAATCCAATCCTTTTCACCATTTGGTGAAGGTTGGCCATCTCCTCTACTGAGCCTCAAGAGAATCAGCACTTCCTCTTTGTTCTTCTCTCGCGATGAGAAGCACATCTTAACTCAGATTGGTTCTAACACGCGTTTGACTGGCTTCAACTTCTCTCGCCAAGAGATTCAAAAGTACCGCTATATCGACTTGTTGGGACACCTGAGAATCAATGTCTATCGCGGATTTCAAAACATCGAATTTCTAATTTCGCATTTTTCTGAGAGCGATAAATCGTAGATTTGCTATAATGTGTGTATGTCAAAAAAGATTCGCCTATTATCTTTAGTTCCTCTCGCTTTCCTTCTCGCAGGCTGTACTTTTGAATGGTCGCCGGATGAACATGACGAAGGAACTGGGGGAGAGATCCCTGACGAAGAGGTCATCGAGTATTACGATGGCTATGGCGATGTCTTCGACACTGAAGGCTATACCGCTCACAGCTTGACCATCTCTTCTACCGCGGAAGAGCAAGGCGCGGATTTCACCGCTGAAAATCAGAATGAAATTCTCACTTTATTTAATGACCCAGATTCTCTATTAGCCACAGTGGTGACTGCTGACTATGTCGCTGTTGGAGTCGGGGGCTTAAAAGTTGGGCATTTGAATAATTCCGTAAATGGGCTTTTAGATATTGGCCTAGCGAGCTCGATTACTCCGGCATTTGTCGAAATCTATGCTAAACCACGCAGTGCCTCAGTATTTACTGAAACTGGAAGCCGCGATTCAATCGATTCACCAGTGGCAATCTCACTCAACGATTCGCATTATGTCAGGCTTGATACTGATTTTGATGCGATTGCCTCGATTGCTGAAACGAAATGTTCCTATGAGTTAAAAGAAGCGACCAATCACCTTCAAATTGAGGTGTATGGGCAACGAGCAATTCTCACGCGCATCGTAATTTATTCCGCCATTAACTAAATATTTAAAATAGAACAAAAAACCGCTTGGTGCGGTTTTTATTTTGTTGTGAAATATCAAATAAGTGCTAGAATACAAGAGATGTTAATTAAATTAACATGATGATATGCTCTTCAACAAACATTTAAAAAAGTACTATCTTCGATACGCGTGGTTATACATTATTGGTATTCTCGCGCTTATTGGCGTGGATTTAATTCAGGTATTCATCCCCTCTTATATCGGCGATATCGTCGACACCTTAAGAATAGTATCGCAAAACGGATTTCTAGATGCTGAAAGCAAAAAAAATATTCTCACTTGCTGCTACTGGATTGCAGCGATAGGCGGAGGAATGTTCTTCGGCCGCATCATCTGGCGATTCACCTTATTTATGGCCAGCCAAAAGATTGAAGCCGGAATTCGCCACGACATGTTTTTAAAGGGTGAGAGGCTCTCCTTATCTTATTATCACGAGAACTCAGTCGGAACCGTCATGTCATGGTTTACCACTGATCTCGAGACCATCGAAGAATTTCTCGGATGGGGAACCATCATGCTCATCGATGCGATGTTCCTATCGGTCTTCGCTCTCATATTTATGTTCTTTACCTGTTGGCAACTCGCTCTGATATCCCTCGCCCCAATGATATTAATTATTTTCTGGGGTGCGATGGTGGAGAAGTTAGTCAGCGCCAAATGGATGCAGCGCCAAAAAGCTTACGATGAGATGTACGATTACTCTCAAGAGAGTTTTACCGGCATTCGCGTCATCAAAGCTTTCGTCAAAGAGAATCAGCAATTATTGGCATTTTCCAAGATTGCCAAAAAGAACCGCGATATCAATATTTCCTTTGGAAAACTCTATATTATGTTCGATGTTATCTTGGAGATTATCATCATCTCTATCTTGACTCTCATCCTCTGCCTCGGCGGCTGGTTTGTATACGAAGCTGTCGTTGGACAACCAATGTCATTGTTTGGACAGATCATCGCTCTGCAAACACCAGGTGATTTCTTTAAATTCATCGGATATTTCGACATCTTGATTTGGCCTTTGATCGCTCTTGGCCAAGTGGTGAGCATGCGCTCGCGAGCAAAAACTTCAATGGAGCGTGTAGCGAAATATTTAGACCAGCTAGAAGAGATTCAAAATCCTTCAGCTGCTCATTTATTAGAGGAAGTCAAAGGCGAGATCTCCTTCAAGAACTTCTCCTTTAACTATCCCGAAGATAACGCTCCTGTATTAAGCGACATTAACTTAGTCATCAAGCCGGGAGAAAAAATCGGAGTAGTGGGAAAGATTGGCTGCGGAAAATCAACATTAATGAATATTTTGCTTCGCTTGTATAACGTCGACAAAGGCACCGTCTTTATCGATGGCTATGATTTGATGGAGTGCGACATCGACTCGATTCGCCGCGCGATTGCTTACGTCCCACAAGATAACTTTTTATTCAGCGACACTGTCACCAACAATATCGCTTTTAGCGATATAAATATGCCTCAAGAGAAAGTTGAAGAAGCTGCGAGATTTTCTGATGTCGACGATGATATTAAAGAATTCCCAGAAGGCTATCAAACCGTCAGCGGCGAGAGAGGCGTGACTTTATCTGGTGGACAGAAACAGCGCATTTCAATCGCTCGCGCTTTTGCGAAAAACGCACCCATCATGATTTTGGATGACTCAGTTTCCGCAGTCGATGTTAAGACGGAAGAGAAGATTCTCCGCAATATTACTGAGCAGAGAAAAGACATGACTACAATTGTCATTGCTTCTCGCGTCTCTACCGTCTCTCACCTCGACCGTATCATCGTCTTAGAAGAAGGCAAACTGCAGGCCTTCGATACTCATGCTAACCTCATGAAAATATCACCTTTCTATCAGAGAATGGTTCGTCTACAAGAATTAGAAAAAGAAGCGGAAGGAGGCCAATAAGATGTCCGATTTTGACAAAAATGAACGCTTAAAAGGCGACAAAAAGATTCCGCTCTCGATTCTTTTGAAGCGGCTTTGGCATTATATCAAACCAGAAATCTGGTGGTTTGTTTTTGCTTTTTTGCTCATTATTGTCAACGTCTCCATTGAAGCGGTCATGCCGCAGTTTATTGGAATGATTGTCGATGAACTAGATGTGGGCACTGGCGTGCCGTCTCTATCCTACATAATTTGGGTTGCCCTCGGGTATTTTATCCTGAGTGTCACCTCCTATATATTCTATTATTTCCAAGGAATTGCCCTCCAAAAATCTGGTCAAAGGATCATTTACAATCTCCGCATGGAAGTCTTTGAGCACATCGAGAGCATGTCGCAAAATCAATTCAACGAAATGCCAGTTGGATCTCTCGTCACTCGCGTGACCAATTACACATCTTCGATGTCCGACTTGTTCACTAATGTCCTGGTCAACCTCGTGAAGAACATCTTGATGGTCGTGGTAGTTTTCATCATGATGCTGCTTGTTTCTTGGTACTTAGCATTAATACAATTGGGATTCTTGTTAGTCGTGTTTTTAATCTCATATTTATTCCGCATGATCGTCTATCGCGTCTTCAAAAAAGAACGGCAATATCTTTCTGAGATGAACACCTTTGTTAACGAGAACTTATCCGGGATGAAAATCACGCAAATTTTCAATCAGCAAAAGCGAAAAGAGCAGGAATTCTTAGTCAAGAATGAAAACCTCCGCAAAACTCGTTATCAAGTAGTCCTTGCGTTTGGATTATATCGACCAACCCTCACCGTTTTGTATTATGCTGCAATCATTACCACCTTTATCGTTGGCATGAATTCCGCCATGACTGCCGCCGTAGCTGTCGAATTCTATCTATACGTCAGCCGCTTCTTTAACCCTGTTCAAAATATCGCTGATCAACTCAATGCCATTCAAAAGGCTAACACCGCTTCTGAAAGACTATTTAATCTGTTGGATATTCAGCCAGAAGTGCTTGATGAATCTGATTCTATTGATGTGGAAGACTTCAAAGGAAAAATCGAATTCCGCAATGTTTGGTTTGCCTATGAAAAAGAGAACTGGATTCTCAAAGACGTCTCTTTTGTCATCGAACCCAGACAGACAGTGGCTTTCGTCGGTGCTACCGGAGCAGGGAAGACAACTATTCTCGGCTTGATCGTTCGCAATTTCGAGATTCAAAAAGGTCAGATTCTCATTGATGACATCGATATCAAACATATCAAAATAAAATCTCTGCGCAAGAAGATTGGCCAGATGCTTCAAGATGTCTTCTTATTCTCGGGCACTATGCGCGATAACATTACCCTACACGATAGTGAATACACAGACGAGCAAATCATGCAAGCCTGCCAATATGTCAATGCGGATTCCTTCATTAACAAGAGCGAAAAAGGCTTGGATGAAATGGTCATTGAACGAGGAGAAAACTACTCCCAAGGTCAGAGGCAGCTCATCTCCTTTGCTCGCACGGTTTTAAGCCAGCCACAAATTCTCGTCTTGGATGAAGCGACCGCCAATATTGATACTGAAACCGAAGTCTTGATTCAAGCATCCCTGGAAAAGATGAAAAATATCGGAACAATGCTTATTGTAGCGCACCGCCTCTCTACCATTCAGAAGGCTGATCAAATCATCGTTTTGCAGCATGGTGAGATTATCGAGAAGGGCAATCACCAATCGCTGCTGAAACAAAAAGGGCATTATTACAAGCTCTACAAACTGCAGTTCGCTGAAAACTAAAAAGACGATTTCCGTCTTTTTTTAATTATTTTAAACATCTTATTTCTTTAAATAATAAAGAAAAACCTTTATCATATTTCTATAAGCTTATGGAAGAAAACAAAAAGCCCCTTGTCAATGGTGGATATCCTCTTCATACATTCGAAGATGTAGAGGCTATTTATCAGAACTATATCTCATCACCCGAAGACCGCAAACAAATACGTGCTGCCTATGATTTCATCGTGGAAAAGCACCAAAATCAGTTCCGCAAGAGCGGTGAGCCCTACTATCATCACCTTGTCGAAGTCGCTTATATCATCGCCTCTTTGCAAGGCGGACCAGCGACGATCATCTCCGCATTTTTGCACGATGTTGTCGAAGACACTGATGTAACAGTCGTGGATATTGAGAGGCTGTGGGGAAGCGAAGTCGCCAAGATTGTCGACTCTCTCACCAAAATCCAACGCTTAAAATTATCTAAAATCAGCAGCGAAGAATTCGAATCGGAAGACCATCGCAAAATTTTAATTGGCATGGCTAAAGATATCCGAGTCATCATTATTAAGCTCGCTGATCGCCTCCATAACTTAAGAACCCTAGCGGCTCTATCGAGCGAGCGGCAAATCGCCATCGCTCAAGAGACCATCGAAGTCTTCGTGCCTATCGCTCACCGCCTTGGTCTCGATATTGTGAAGTCGGAGATGGAAGACCTCTGCTTAAAATATTTGGAGCCAGAAAAATATTATGAGATCAAAAAGCTCTTGTCCAATAAAGCTAAGACCATGGGCAAATCTCTGGACGCCATTCGCAAGCGCATCGCCGATATTCTCTTTGAGAATAACATCACTTTTGATATCTCCGCTCGCGTCAAATCAATTTATTCTATCTACACCAAAATGTATGTGAAAGGTCACCCTTTCGATGAAATTTATGACATCCTCGCTCTCCGAATCATCACTGATACGGAAATGAAGTGCTATGAAATTCTCGGATTGATTCACAAGACCTACAAGCCAGTTCCTGGCCGCTTTAAAGATTACATCGCAATGCCGAAACCCAACATGTATCAATCGCTACATACGACGATTGTCTCTGGCAATGGCAACTTCTATGAAATTCAAATCCGCACCAAGGAGATGGATGAGATCGCCGAGACCGGCGTTGCCGCCCACTGGGCTTATAAAGAGAACAGCGGCTACAGCTCTCACAGAGAGCAGCAAGAAATCGAAGATAAGCTCCACTGGTTCCGAGACTTTGTCTCTGCCACCAACGAGAGCACTGAATCAAACGACGGCGACTATCTAAACAGTCTAAGCCGCGATATTTTCGAAGCAAATGTCTATGTTTTTACCCCTAAAGGTAAGGTCATTGAATTGCCAAGTGGCAGCACTCCAGTAGATTTCGCTTATCGCATTCACACCAAAATTGGCGATAGTACCACCGGATCATTAGTCAATGGAGTAATGGTTCCTTTAAACACTATCTTAAAGACTGGTGACATGGTGGAAATCAAGACCTCTAAAAACTCCCCAGGGCCAAGCGAAGGCTGGCTCAACTTCGTGCGCTCTGCTCAAGCTAAGAGCTGCATTCGCAAGTTCATCGTGAAGAAAAACGCTGATGTCATGCGCAGCGAAAAAATCACTAAAGGTCGCCAATCCTGCCTCGACGCTTTCCGCGATCGCAGTATTGATGAACCAGAGATGATGGAATATCTCGATAGCGCCAAGGTGCTGAACAATTTCCATTTCAATAATGTCGATGATCTCTTCGCTGGAGTGGCGGGAAGAAAGCCCATTCCGAGCGCCATCCTAGAATTCTTAAAGATTAAGAAACAAGTCTCATTAAGCGTCGGAGGAGGACGGCCAAAGATTATTTCTTCCAGCGCCCCAGTATATTGCCGTGGTGGTGGAAGCCGATTAGCTATCTCATTAGCCAATTGCTGCACACCGATTCCTGGAGATGAGATTGTCGGATATATTACCAAAGGTAAAGGAATTAGCGTCCACCGCAAATCTTGCCCTAATATTGCTAAAGAAGAAGAGCGTTTAATCAACGTCTATTGGCGGAGCGACATCGAAGCATCAACTTATCCCGTCGACGTCTTTATCGAAGCTAACGATCGGCCCAACTTGCTCGTTGATGTTCTCTCGACTTTATCTATTGCGAAAGTGAGCGCCTCTTCTGTTCATGCTTCGACTAATGCCTCCAATTTTTCGGCGACCATTACTGCCACATTAATGGTGAGCGATGCAAAGAGATTAAACGATATTTTTAATATCGTTCAAAATATTCCTGGCGTCTATCGCGTGACCAGGATGATTCACTAAAAGAAAGGGATTATTATGGAAATTAACAACGTTAAGGGAACTCACGATGTTTTCGCTGGGGAAGCCGCCGCTTATTCACAAGTGGAAGCTCTCATGAAAAACATCGCGGAATTGTTCGCTTTTATGGAGGTCAGACCTCCGGTCATCGAGCACAGCGAGGTCTTCGTTCGCGGAGTGGGAGAGAGCAGCGATGTGGTCAGAAAAGAGATGTACACTTTCCTCGACAAAGGAAAACGAAGCCTCACCTTGAGACCTGAATTCACTGCCGGAATCATCCGAATGATGGTCCAAAATAAATTATTATTCACGAGTGAACTGCCTTTAAAAGTCTACTATAATGGGCCAGTTTTCCGCTATGAGAGACCGCAGCTTGGCCGCTACCGCCAATTCAATCAATTCGGCGTGGAGTCAGTGGGAAGCAATTCGCCATTATGCGACTTAGAAGTGATGGTGTTAGCCTATACCATCCTCACCAGCCTTGGATTAGAAAATGTCACGATAAAAATCAACACTTTAGGAGATGAGGCTAGCCGCGATGCCTATCGCCAAGCTCTAAAAGAATACTTTAAAGATTCAGTAGCCAAGATGTGCCCAGATTGCCAATCTCGCTATGAAATGAATCCTTTAAGGATTCTCGACTGCAAGGTGCCTGAAGATCAAGCTATTGTTAAAGGCGCTCCCAAAATCGATCAATACCTCTCAGAAGCTTCAAAAGAACGCTTCAAAATCATCACGGAATATCTCGATTCTTTTGCCATCCCCTATGAATTTGATAATACGCTTGTTCGCGGCTTAGATTACTATAGCGAGACCGTTTTCGAATTCCATTATGTCAGCGAAAAAGGCAATGACTACGGCGCCATTGGAGGCGGTGGTCACTACGATAAATTAGTGAAAGAATTAGGCGGACCAGATATGCCTGGTATTGGTTTTTCCTTTGGAATCGAAAGAATTGTCTCAATTTTAAGAGATAATAATTTGATTCCAGATGATATTCCCGCCTTCGAATTATCATTCTATGTCATTCCTGTCGGCGGAAAAGCTCAGCTCATGGCGCACACCCTCGCTACAAACATCCGCTTGCTCGGCTATAGCGCCGATATATGTTTTGATGACATTAAGCTCGCAGCGATGTTCAAGCGAGCGGAGAAGAAAGGCGCTAAATACGCCATCATCATCGGAGAAGATGAAATTAATAAACACAAAGTGATTATTAAAAACCTAGTTAGCAAAGAGCAAATTGTCGTTGTTCAAGAAGACTTTGAAGATAAAATCGTGGAGATAATGGAAGATGATTCTCACCATTGTTCCTGCGGATGTCATGACGGCGATGATTGCGATTGCCATGATGAAGACTGCGACTGCGACTGTCATGATGGAAGTTGTCAATGCCACGACGAAGACTGCGAATGCCATAAGGAGAACAAATAATGGAGAGAACATGTTGGAATACAGATTTATCAATCTCAAACCTTAATCAATCAGTCACCCTTGTAGGGTGGGTCAGCAAAAGAAGAAATTTAGGCTCAATTCTTTTTATCGATCTTCGCGATCGGTCCGGCTTGATCCAAATCATGGTCAAAGACGCTGACAAAATTCCTGATGTGCGCAACGAGTACGTTATACAAGTCAAAGGCGTGGTGGCTAAAAGAGAGACACCAAATCCCAAGATGAAGACAGGAGAAATTGAAATTTTAGCCGATGAAATCAAAGTCATCAATACTGCTAAAATCACTCCGATGATCATCGCAGATGAAACCGATGCTTTAGAGGACACTCGTTTGAAATATCGCTATCTCGACTTGCGTCGCCCTTGCATGCAAAAGTATTTCGATATTCGCGATCAGATTAAAATCACTGCTCATAGTTACTTGCATAAGAATCGCTTCATTGAAATTGAAACGCCTATGCTCTGCGCTTCTTCTCCCGAAGGTGCCAAAGAATATCTAGTTCCTTCGCGCATTCATCACGGAAATTTTTACGCTCTTCCTCAATCACCGCAAATGTTCAAGCAAATGCTGATGGTGGGAGGCTTTGAAAGATACTATCAAATCGCTCGCTGCTTCAGAGACGAAGATTTGCGCGCTGATCGCCAGCCAGATTTTACTCAAATCGATATTGAGACCAGTTTCTTAGACCAAGATGAATTCTTGCATATGATGGAAGGGCTCATCAAAGAGATTTTCCATAACTGCATTGGCTATGATGTTCAGCTGCCTCTCAGACAGATGACCTATCGCGAGGCCATGGATCGCTTTGGCAGTGATAAACCCGATACCCGCTTCGGGATTGAACTCCATGATTTAAAAACTAAAGTTTTTAAAAACTCATCATTTGAGCCATTTCAAAAGGCGGAATGCGTGAAAGGCATCTGCGTCAATCAAGTGAGCGAAGTGACGACAAGAAAAGTCATTGATACGCTTAACCTTGAAGCTAAAAAATTCGGATTGGGTGGAGTCAGCGTTTTAAAATACGAAAATGGTGAATTGCTCGGTTCTTTTGCTAAGTTCGTCTCTGAAGAAGAAAAGAAATTGCTCGTCAGTGAGTTTAATGCTCAATCAGGCGATATCTTTATTCTCGCCTCGGGTCCAACAAACCGCGTCAGCCCCTTGTTAGGAGCTATTCGCTTGAGCTACGGCCGCCAATTGAAGCTCGTCAAACCTCATACCTTTGATTTGCTATGGGTCGTGGACTTCCCGATGTTCGAAAGGGATATTGAATCCAACAAGATGGTGGCCAGCCATCACCCATTCACTCGCCCCAAAGATGAAGACTTACATTATTTAGATACTGATCCTACCAAGCTTTTAAGCTATGCTTACGATATCGTTATCAACGGCTATGAAGCTGGTGGTGGCACCCTTCGTATCTTTGATCAAAATGTCCAAAAGAAAATCTTCAATATTCTCGGCTTAAGCGATGAAGAAGTCAAAGCGAAGTTTGGCTACTTTATCGAGGCATTGCAATATGGCACACCCCCGCACGGAGGCATGGCTTTCGGCCTCGACCGACTAGCGATGATTCTCGGTGACACCGACAATATTCGCGATGTCATTGCTTTCCCAAAGAACTTATCGGCAGTCTGCCCTATGACTGGTGCTCCAACGGAAGTCTCTGACGACCAGCTCAGGGAATTAGGCATCTCTCTTGTCAAAGAGGAAAAATAGCATTTATAAACTTTGTTTATAATAAAAACTATAAAAATACTAAAAAACTACTAATATGGAGGAAATAAAATGAATAAAAAAATTGATGAATTAGCAGTGGCAACGATTAGATCTCTATGCATCGACGAGATTAATAAAGCCAAATCAGGCCACCCTGGCATGGCGCTTGGAAGCGCTCCCATTCTCTACACTTTGTGGACGAGACACTTGGTAGCCAATCCTCATGAGCCATCTTGGTTTAATCGCGATCGCTTTGTATTGAGCGCTGGCCACGCCTCAGCTTTGCTGTATGCTCTTTTGCATCTCTCGGGTTACGACTTGCCAATGGAGGAATTACAGAAGTTCCGCCAGATTGACTCCTTGACTCCTGGACATCCAGAATATCGCTGGACTGCTGGTGTCGATGCTACTAGTGGACCTTTAGGTCAGGGCATTGCTCAAGCAGTGGGTATGGCAATGGCAGAGCAGAGCGTTCAAGCCAATTATCCTGATGGAAAGTCCATCCATGATCATTATGTCTATGCATTATGCGGAGACGGATGCTTGCAGGAGGGCTTATCGCAGGAAGCGATCTCTCTCGCTGGTCATCAAAAGTTAAATAAGCTCATTTTATTCTACGATGCCAATCAAGTTACACTTGATGGTGCGCTTGAATTATCCTTTTCTGAAACTGTTAAAAACCGCTTGCTCGCTTCTGAATGGAATGTTCTAGAAGTCAAAGATGGCAATGACATTGAAGCTATTGACAAAGCCATCATCGAAGCGAAAAAGTCAAAAGAAAAACCGACTATGATCATCGTCCATACCGTTATTGGCTATGGCTCCAAGAAACAAGGCACTCACTCAGTGCACGGAAGCCCATTAGGCATCGAAGATGGCCATTATGCCAAAACTGAAGTCTACGGTTTTGATTATCCAGATTTCTTCATTCCCGAAGAAGTTCGCCAGCATTTTGCTGAGACCTTTGTCGCTCGAGGCGAAAAAGCCTACGGCGAAAATCAGTCTGCTCTGAAAAAGTATGCGGAAAAACACCCTGAGTATGCTGACCGCTTTCAATATTTGATCGATTTGAGCGTGGAAAACTATCTTCCGAAGGTAATGCCTGATTTTGTGGCGGGTTCCTCAACCTCCAGCCGCGTGGCTTCAGGCAAAGCCTTGAATGCTTATATGCTCTCTTTGCCTAATCTCATCGGTGGATCAGCCGACGTCGCCAGCTCGGTGATGACCAAATTAGAAGGCGGAGTCAACTTTACTCCCGATTCCCGACAAGGCCACAACATGAACTGGGGCATTCGCGAGTTCGCGATGTCTTCCGCTCAAAACGGTATGCTACTGCATGGTGGTCTGAGAACTTATGTCGGCTGCTTCCTAGTCTTTGCTGATTATATGAAAGCCGCGATTCGCATGGCGGCCATCAGCCATTTGCCCGCCATCTACTTGTTCTCGCACGACTCAATCGCTGTCGGAGAAGATGGACCGACTCATCAACCAGTCGAGCAATTAGCTATGCTCCGCAGCATCCCCAATTTGCGCGTTATTCGCCCCTGCGATGAGCGCGAAACTTACGCTGCTTGGTATCAGGCATTGGCGAGCAAAAAAGCCCCAACAGCTCTGATTTTATCCCGCCAGAATCTCCCCTTGTTAGAGAAGAGCAGCGCGGAAGGATTGAGCAAGGGTGCCTACGTCGTCAGCGGCGAGCAAAAAGAAGCGGAACTAATCCTCATCGCTACCGGCTCTGAAGTCTCTCTCGCCATCGAAGCTCAGAAAAAGCTGAGAGAAGGCGGGCACGATGTCCGCGTGGTCTCGATGCCATCTTGGGAATTATTTGAACAGCAAGGCAAAGAATATCAAAAGGGCATTCTCCCTCTTCCTTTGGAAAAGAGAGTCTCGATTGAAATGCTATCTACCTTTGGTTGGGATCGATATGCGCATTATCACATGGGCATCGACACCTTTGGTGCTAGCGCCCCAGCTGGAGATGTGATCAAGAAATTTGATTTCACTGCTGATCACCTCGTGAAGATGTGCTCAGACATCATTGGATAGAATTCGATAACGATTACAATAAGGCAACGCAAATGTTGCCTTTTTTGTTTCTTCAACTCGTAATAATTGCACGTTTCATATATTTCATATATATTTATACGTAAGAACTATGGCTGACTACATTTACATCAATGATTATCTCAAAAGAGGCAAGCTAGCGATTTCATATCGCACCTTTAATCGATTGGCCGCTGAGGCAATCGGGCGCATTCCCGGAATCAATATCAGCAAGAAAAATAAAGGTTATTCCTTGTTCCGCTTAAACACCCCAGTCAACACGACAATTCGCGGTGGCATCGTCCACGTCAGCATCGCTGTCGATGTGGTGAAAGGAACTAATATTCAAGAAGTCTCTCGCTTGATTCAAGATGAGATAAACAACGTCTTTATGATCTCGACCGAGCAGATTCCTTTTGATGTGCAAGTCCGCGTAGTTTCTATCATTTAATTTATGGAATTATCAAGAAATCAACAGCATTTTATTATCATGACCATCATTTATGATGAACTGGTCGATTTTTCGTCTAACAACACGGAAATTGAGCGCGACGCTCGCGAATTGATCAGCGAGATGGTGGGAGAACCCTATGATGCGGTCGATGACTTCATCAAAAGCGTCGTCATCGAATCGCTCACTAAATACGGCGTCATCCGCGAAGCTTTTTCTCCCTGCTTGAAGAGCTGGAAATGGGAGAGGCTTCCCCTCCTCACTCAAGCGATTCTATTAATGTCCTACGCTCACTACTATTTCGTCGATAAAACCGACAAGAGTGTCATCATCGATATCGCTGTCACTCTGGCAAAAAAATACATCGATGTGAAGCAGGCTCAATTTATCAACGCGATCTTAGATGGAGTCCTCAAAAAATGAATTACGAGAGAACTATTTACTCCGTAAACGATATCAATCAATATGTCAAATCTGTCTTATCCCAAGATGCGGGATTAAAATACATACTAGTTAAAGGAGAGATCTCCAACTTCAAAAATGGTGCGGCAGGGCATCTTTATTTTTCTTTAAAAGACGACAAATCCCTAATTGGAGCGGTGATGTTCTCTTCATCCGCTCAACGGTTAAATTTTGTCCCAAAAAATGGCGATGAGGTCATCGTATTAGCTTCGCTAGATGTCTACGCCGTGAAAGGGACTTATCAGCTTCTTTGCTACGAGATGGAACAAGTTGGGGCAGGAGCGATTCTCATCGAATTAGAGAAGCTCAAAAAGAAGCTCCAATCCGAGGGCCTCTTCGACGCTTCTCGCAAAAGAGAGATAAACATCTACCCTAGTTCAATTGGCGTCATCACCGCCCCAAATAGCGCTGCTATCAAGGATATACTCACTAATATCAAGCGCAGATATCCCATCGCGGACATCTATGTCTTCTATTGCTCTGTGCAAGGAGATAACGCCGTTAAGGAAATTTTAAAAGCCTTCGAAGAATCGCAAAAGTATCCTTTGGATACATTAATCATCGGTCGCGGAGGAGGTTCAAGCGAAGACCTTAGCGCTTTCAACGATGAAAAAATCGTCAGAGCTGTCGCTAATAGCCGCATGCCAGTCATTTCCGCTGTCGGCCATGAGATTGACACGACTCTCGTCGATTATGTCGCTGACAAGCGAGCGAGCACACCGACAGGAGCGGCAGAATTAGCCACTGTTGATCGCCGAGAAATCGAGCAAGAATTTGAAAACCATTTGGAAAATATGAAAATGGCAATAGTTGAGAAACTCAACGATATGCGCGAGAATATCATTGATACCAGCGAAGAGCTGAAAGATGTTCTCAATGATAAACTGACTTATCTGAAGCAGGAAATCAAATGGCGGAAAGAGCAACTAACCGCCTTAAATCCAACTAGCATCCTCAATAGAGGATATTCCATCACTATGGACCAAAATGGACAAGTGGTGGATGATGTCAGCAAAGTCAAGCCAGATGAAAAGATAACCACGATAGTTCGAAACGGAAGAATTATCAGCACTGTCAACCAAAGTGAGGAAGTTGAAAATGAAAGAAACAAAAATTAAGTTCGAAGATGAATTAAAAAGGCTTGATGCTATTGTCACCAAGATATCTTCGAAGACTCTCCCGTTAGAAGAAAGCTTAAAATTATACCAAGAAGGGCAAGAAATCATCGCTTCTCTCAATAAGGAATTAGAAGAAGCAGAATCAAAAGTAGAAAAAGTAGTGGATATCAAGTAAAAATGATTTTCACTAGTTAAAAATTAGTAGAAAAATAGTATAAATGAAACCCAAAGATATACAGCACATTGATTTATCAAACATTAGAAATCCAGATTTCTTGAAGGACCTATCTTATCAAGAGCTAGATGTCTTAAGCGACGACATCGCCAAGCACATTATTCGCGTCACCGCAAAGAACGGTGGTCACTTGTCATCAAATCTTGGAGTCGTGGATGCCACGATTGCGCTATGCCGTGTCTTTAACTTCGCCAAAGATAAATTAATTTTCGATGTTGGGCATCAATGCTATACCTACAAATTATTGACTGGTCGTTCTCTAGAACGATTAAGACAAAAAGATGGAACCGCTGGCTACCAAGATGTCAAAGAATCAATCTATGACCACTTCGAAGCCGGGCACAGTTCAACTTCGATCAGCGCTGGACTGGGTTTAGCGACTGCTCGAGACTTGAAAAAAGAGAATTATGATGTTGTTTCCTTTATCGGCGACGCCTCAATTGTCAACGGCTTGGCCTTTGAAGGCCTCAATGATGCTGGGACAAGCAAGCACAAGATGATTATCGTTTTAAACGATAACAATATGTCAATTTCCAAACCAGTCGGCGGCTTGGCCAAAGTATTTCGTCGCTTTTCCACCTCTTCTTTTTATCGCCGATCCAAGCACTTCTTCAAGAGATTAATGTGCGGCACTAAGCTCGGCCGCAAAATGTATGCTTCCGGCGTCGCGATGAAAAACTGGTTTAAAAGGCACATTTTAAAAATAAACATTTTTGACTCCTTCGGTTTCTCTGTCATCGGCCCAGTGGATGGCCACAATATCAAAGCTATGGAAAAAGCCCTCATTAGAGCCAAGAGAACCGATAAGTCAGTCGTTGTCTTTATAAAGACAATAAAAGGAAAAGGCTATAAACTCGCTGAAGATGATGATAAGGGATTGTGGCATGGAGTTCATGTCTTCAATCCTGAAACTGGCGAGCAAATATATGAAAATGGCGTCGGATGGTCGCAAATCTTTAATGATTATCTCATCGAAGTAATGAGCGAGCATAAGGATGCTGTGACGATTGTCCCTGCGACTGGCTATGGAAGCCATCTTTCGGAAGTCTTCGCGAAATTCCCGGACCGCTGCATCGATGTCGGCATAGCCGAAGAGCACGCCGTGACGATGGCTGGAGGTCTTTCAATTAGCGGTTTCCACCCCATCATTTCTATTTATTCAACATTTTTACAAAGAGCCTATGACCAAGTCAATCATGATTTAGCGAGAATTGAACTCGACGCCACACTGCTCATTGATCGCAGCGGGCTCGTGGGCAAAGATGGCAATTCCCATCAAGGCATCTTTGATGAAGCTTTTTTGATGGGGATTCCCAATACGGTCGTGACCATGGCCGCCACGCCAGAACAAGCTCGCACTTTGGTGGAAGAATCATTTAATCATCATGGCGTTTTTTGCATTCGCTACCCTCGCGAGAGAGTTTTCCACTACCAGCCACCCGTGAAAATCGCCACCATTCCCTTTGGGAAATGGATAAAAGAATTAACTGGTTCCAAAATCGCCATCGTAGCTGTCGGTCCCGAGATTGAAAAGCTCAAAGAGCTGATTAAGGAAAATGATCTTTCCGTCACTTTATTTAATGCTATCTATCAAAAACCCATGGATTCAGATGCGATTATCGATTTATTAAGCTATGAGAAAATCGTCATCTATGATCCTTACGCTGCGGAAAGCGGATTCGCTCAAGCATTAGCCGCCGAATTGCTCAAGCATCGCTATGCTGGGCAAGTTGTGATCAAAGCTATTCCCAATGTATTCGTCAATCACGCTTGCATTGAAGAGCAAAAAGCCGAGTTTTCATTGCTGCCGGAAGACGTCATCAAAATTATTTAGTTTTGGTTAACATAATCTCATATATCATTTACAATATTTATATCGGAAATGGGCAAAGTTATCGTTCATATTGATCTAAATGCCTTTTTTGCTCGCGCTGAAGAAATTCGTGACCCATCTCTAGAGGGAAAACCTGTCGCCATCGGTCACGAAGGTCGCTCGGGCATTGTTTCGACATGCTCTTATGCAGCCCGCAAATTTGGCGTCGCTAGTGGCATGCCGATGTTCATGGCTAAAGAGATGTGCCCACAATTAATCATCAAACCCGTCGATTTTCGCTATTATATGGGCCTGTCGCGCTTATTTATCAAATTTGTGAAAAGTTATACCCCCATAGTGGAAGTCGCCTCTGTAGACGAGTGTTTTGCGGATTTCACAGAAGTGGTAAAAAAAGTCGAAGATGTTCCCGCCTTTTTCAAAAAAATGCAGGACGATCTCTATAAAAAGACCCAACTAAAATGCTCAATCGGAGTCGCGAGCACGAAATTCTTAGCGAAGATGGGCAGCGACTATCAAAAACCTATGGGATTAACTTTCATCCGCAAAAGAGACATTCCCAACATTTTATATCCACTGCCGCTTGAAAAGATGTTTGGCATCGGCAAAAAGACTGCTCCGCGATTAAAGAGTGTCGGAATTCTCACAATCGGAGACTTAGCCGCTCGCTGCGAGAGCAACGACCGCGATTTAATGAATATCCTCGGCAAATTCTATCTCGTCATTAAAGATTGGATCAACGGCCGCGGGTCAGATGTCGTCATCTCTGAACCGGAAGAGCAGAAATCTATCGGGAGTTCTTCAACCTTCTATCACGACACTGATGATTTCAATGAAATTAAATATATGTTTGAGCAACTCGCGAAAGAAGTTTCATCGCGAGCGATCAAGGAAAACAAAATGGGCTCGACCATTCAAATCGTCGTCAAAGAAGCTAGTTTTGTTGTTCACAACAAGTCGATAACCTTCGATAATCCAACTAATGATTATCAGACGATATATCGCACCGCGGTTAAACTATACGAAAAAAACTTCCTCTCTTTAAATGTGCGACTGGTGGGCATCACTTTGCAAAACTTGATTGACCCTCGCGACATGGCAATTCAAATATCTTTATTCGATTATGAAAAAGCCGAAGAAGACAATCGCACGAGACTATTGATCAATGAATTGAATCGCAAGCTAAAAAAAGACTCATTAATGCGGGCTTCTGAAGCTAAGCCAAAAGAAAAGAAGAAATAATTATGGATATTCAAGACGCCGTTGAGCTATATGAGCAGTATTTGCTGGCAGAAAAAGGCCTCGCTAATCAGACAGTAAAATCTTATCAAGAGGATTTGAAACGATTTTTCGCATTTTTCAAGCAGCGAAAGCAAGTCGATGATTTGCTCGGCACTGATCTATTGGATTTTCTCCGCTACGAGTTTTCAATTGGTCTGTCAGCCTCAACTGCTCTGCGCCGGCTTTCATCCACGAAGAGCTTCTTCATCTTTTTAAAGACCGAAGGCTATCTTCAAGATGAGATTCCGGAGATTGAATCGCCAAAAAAGCCCGAGCATTTGCCTCATTGCTTGACTGTCGAAGAAGTCGACCATTTGCTCGATATGCCCGATGCTGAAAAGCCCGAAGGCATCCGCGATCGCGCCATGCTTGAAACCATGTATGCGACGGGGCTGAGAGTCAGCGAACTTTTGATGCTGGAAAGAGGAAAAGCCAATCTCAAAAATGGCATTGTAACCGTGCTAGGCAAAGGAGCCAAAGAGCGGAAGGTTCCCCTAGGGGATTACGCAATTGAATGCATCGCTAGATATCTCGATGAAGTGCGATGCAAAAATCAGGGCAGAGATAGCAAGTATCTATTTCTAAATAGATATGGAAAACCTTTGTCCCGGCAATTCTTCTTTAAACAAGTGAAAAAATACGCCGCTCTAGCGGGAATCGATGTCCCGATTTCTCCCCACACTCTTCGCCACTGCTTTGCCACCCATCTTTTAGAGAATGGTGCCCAGCTGGTCGCGGTTCAAGAAATGCTCGGTCACGCTCATATCGCGACCACCCAAATATACACTCACGTTTCAACGAAACGAATTTTGAGCGCTTATGATTTGTATATGAGAAAAAAGTAATTTATAATGACTACGGTCAAAAGGAGAAATCTCATGGCGTATAAATTCAAAAGGATATTTTTAATCGTTGCCGACTCTGTCGGCATCGGAGCTGAACCTGACGCTGATAAATACGGCGATGTTGGCAGCAATACCATCGTTCACATCTCTGAGGGAGCCAATGGATTACACATCCCAACGATGAACGCTTTAGGAATTGGAGACCTCGCTCCAATCGTGGGAACAACTAAGGTGGCTCATCCTCAATCCTATGTCGCGAGAGCTCGAGAAGAGAGCAATGGCAAAGACACGATGACTGGCCACTGGGAAATGATGGGCATTTACACCATCAAACCATTTCAGACCTTCACGGATACTGGCTTCCCTCTAGAGCTGATTGCCGAATTAGAAAAGCGAACTGGCCACAAAGTGATCGGCAACTATTCCGCTTCAGGAACCGAAATCTTAAAAGAGCTTGGCGAGCAGCAAATGAGAGATGATTCTCTCATCGTCTACACCTCCGCTGACAGCGTTCTCCAAATCGCTGCTCACGAAGAAGTCACTGGCGTCAAAGAGCTATATCGCTGCTGCGAGATTGCTCGTGAATTATGCATGAAGCCTGAATGGATGGTTGGACGCATTATCGCTCGCCCATTCATCGGCACTTGCGCTTCAAACTTTAAGCGAACACCTAATCGTCACGATTTAGCATTGAAGCCAAACAAACCGACAGTTATGAACGTTTTGCAAGATGGTGGTTTCATGACCACCTGCGTCGGAAAAATTGGCGATATCTTCGATCAATACGGGGTGGTTAAAACACAAAAAACCATCAGCAATGAAGATGGAATGGATAAGACCATTAGCGAAGCTAAGAATTTTGATTTCACCGGCTTGTGCTTCGTCAATCTTGTCGAATTCGATTCTGAGTATGGCCACCGCCGCGATGTCCCAGGATACGCGAAAGCGCTCGAGAGATTTGATCGCAGATTAAAAGAGCTCATTGAAGCCTTACGAGATGATGATTTATTGATTGTCACCGCTGATCACGGAAACGATCCGACTTGGACTGGCACTGATCACACTCGCGAAAAAGTCCCACTCCTCATGTGTTCTAAATCGTTTAAGAATGGCCGCTATCTTGAAGAGAGGAGTTCATTCGCTGATATCGGAGCGACTGTTCTTAAAAACTTCAAGCTCAGCAAGCCAGACGACTTAATTGGTGCTCCTATTAGCGAATTGCTAAAAGACTAATTAATAGTTATTTATAAAATAAATAAGCAAGAGCATTTCCTGCTTATTTTTTTATTTTTCAAACTTTTATGCTTTTTGGAGATAACGAAGTCTACTAGGAGGGTATTTATTATGAGTGGCCCTAATTATTATGGAAGCGGAAAGTATCGCTGGATCGACAACACCGATTACGATGATCGCTCGTTGCCGAGCAAGATGATTGGAAGAAAGGAACAGCTGGATTGGATTAAGCGTCAACTGGAATATTCAATGTTTGCCGAGAAGTACAAGTTGCGCTACGACTTGAAAAAAGGCGATATCTTAGAATTCGATTGGGGAATCAACGTCAACGCCGAGTTCTCAAATCGCCATTTTGGAGTGGTGCTCGCCGACTCAGGAGAATATAACCCTTTAGTTATTGTTTGTCCCTTAAAAAGCAACAAGAATGGTGGTCATCCTAGAAGCGATGTGGATTTAGGAATCATTCAGTGCTTAAAAACCGGCCATAGCACCTTGGCAGTGATCAATCAAATAAGAGCGATTGATAAATTGAGAATCTATACAAAATTAGCGATTGGAAATGATGGAGAATTCAATGAATATGACACGCATGCTAATGAAGTGTATAGGTTAGAAGAACGCAAAGTCGAATTGATTACTCAAGCCTATATAAATCTCCTGACATTGCAATATGATTACAAAAGTGGTGTTTAGTGTTAGTAGATAATTAGTAGATATTTTCTACAACTTATCTGTGGAAAACTTACTTATTAGCTGTTACTAAACCGCGAACATTTTGAATTTCGCAAAAAATAAATACTGAATATATCTAACAATATTTTAATTCTAGTTAACATAACGGAAATTATGCGAAGTGCTATATTTTACGAGTGATTATACACAACTACCGGTATTGCTCATTGCAGATTCAACAAAACAATATGAGATTAATGAGATAGAAGAAATCATTTTTTGTTCATATTTTCAAAGGTTAAATAAAAAAAGGAGTAATCTCCTTCTAAGTTTGATGGTCTTTTGTAAAATTTATTATTGCCCAAATAGTGGTTGGTTCCACCACCGAAAATGATAATTAACCGAGGTAATTCTCAAAGCACTCTTTTGTTAATCGATTGTTGATATTTTTGCGATTCTCTTCTAAAAATTTCCTGTTCTCGCTCAAAACTAGCTTGAAACCTTCGTCGATATCTTTCATCATCGCCTCAATCATGTAATTTGAATCGTAATCTCTCGTGGGATCGATTTTATCAGAGGCGTAGATGACTTTTCCGAGTCGGTTCATCTTCGCGGTTCCTGTGGCGTGAAAAGCAATTGCTTTAATGACTGAGCGATTAGTGATGTTGAATTCTGTCTTCGCAATATAGGCTCCTACAAATTGATGATAGGCGAAAGTTGGCAAGTCCGCGTATTTTGAGAAATGCTCTTTCATTATTTCGTTTCCGATTTGTTCTTTGCCAATATCGTGGAGGAATCCAGAAATATAGAATTGATCGCGATTTCTTAGATGATGCTTTTTGGCGATGTCATAAGATAGATTCGCCACCGCTTTCGAATGATCATATCTTTTGCTTTTGAGGAACGATTTTATCTTCTTTATGTAATAAAGCTCATTTTCTTCAATATATTTAATTACTTTGTCGTCGATTTTCAAAGAGTGAAATGAGCGGATATCAGTCGCGCTGACATCCACCACTTTTCCTGGCAGCATTTGCATGTGATACTTTTCGATATTTTCTTTGCTCAAATCAAAACCTGGGCGAGATAAAAAAATCACATGAGCCAGTTTTGATAGCTCATCAGCTTCTTTCCAGCGGTGGAATTCATTGACTTGATCTCCTCCGATGAGATAGAAAAGATGATCTTCGGGATATTTACTATGAAAATAGCGGACGGTGTCGATGGAGTAATTGTGAGATTTGCCACTTTTCGCTTCAAACAGGTCAATGCTGAAACGTTTATACCCTTCGATGGAAAGTCGTATCATCTCAATCTTATCTTCGATGGGCGTCGATGTTTCTTTCCAAATTGAAATGGGGGATGGAACAAAAATTACATCCGCATCAAAATGCTTGGAAGCTAAGCGTGCCATGTTGATATGGCCGAGATGAATCGGATCGAATCCTCCTCCGAAAATGACTTTATTCATGCTATTTCCTGAACTGGATTATTGGATTTTCTTTATTTCTCCGAAATAAAACAATGACCTTTCCCACTACTTGTACTATGTCAGCATTGAGCTGAGAAGACAAGTCTAAAGCGATCGCCATCACTGAAGCGCTGGCTCCTTTTAACACATCTATTTTGATCAGCTCTTTGACAATCAAGGCTTTGTCGAGCATGCAGACGAGAGAATCACAAATCTCGTTCTTGCCGACCTGATATCTTGTGGTCAATTTTTCCGCCATCGCTCGCAATTGTTTTTTTTCATTAGCAGTTAGCATATTTATCTCAACTTTCCTAAATATTCTTTTAATGCGGCACCCTTCGGGAATAAAACGCGGATGACTTGCCCCCTAGCGACAAAAGAAATCCAGCAGAGGCCAGCGATACCAATATCGTGCACCCGTCCGTCGTTCTCCATCGTGTAATCAAACAAATCGTAATCAGTGAAAGTAGTAAATCTTGAGCTGACTGGCCTTAAAAACTTCCTGTCGAAGTTGTCTTGTAAAACTTCGCGCATTTTTTTGGTGGGAATCTTTTTCGTCTCCACCATCTCTGCAGTGTAAAGCTTAAATATCGTCGCTTTCCCGCTAATCAATTGATAACTAGCGAGAGATCCGATAAGCAGAGCATCGCCCGGAGATAAGGTTTTCAATGTCATCTTGATTTCCTTTTTAGGAATAATCATTTTTTGGATATCTTTTTCCACTTTTCCAAGGACAGATGTCACCAAAGAAAAGCCTGGAACTTCATAAAATGAAGCCGAGTTCGAAAATGGAATATCTAACAATTTTACGGATGTGCCAGGATAAGTCTCGGTTCTTATAGGGCGGCGAGTGGTATTCTTATATGATTTGAGCATTCGATTAATCAATGTGGTTTTTCCGGAAGCTACGGAGCCGATCATGTAGACATCATGGCCTGCGCGGACTTCGGATAACTTATCGAGCATTTTTTCGACATCTATGCCATCAGTATTGCCAAACAAGACGATTTCACAAGGAATTAACCCCGCTTCGCCAAAGCGCTCCTTTAAAAAAGTAACGAGCTGCTCTTTTTCGACATTCTTGGGGAACAAGTCAAATTTGGTTCCGGCAATGATGACTTTTAATTTCTTAACTTTGTTAATGACATCTGGATTTAATGTTCCGTTAAATGAAAACAGGTCGACGACCCAGACGATGACTGCATCAGTAGCGACAGCATCTTCGAGGATGGTCAATATTTCTTCATCAGCATCTCTTTCGAGCATTCCAGTGTTGATCGCTTTCATTTTTTCATAGCAACTATCGCAGTATAAAACTTCCTTTTCGGCATTAGGAGCGGATAAAATCTGATTAGCAATAAAGCCTTTTTCGTTCTCTTTTTTGCTTTGCAAAACTTCACCGCAGTGATAGCATCGCATCACTCTTTTAACTTTTCCCATAGAAAGTCCTCCAGTCTTTTAATTTTCCTTTTTTGAACAGTCGTCTTCGAAGGGGCTTATCAATCAGGCGATTCAATCTAGTCGTCCATTGATCCTCTCTAACTATTTTATCAGTTAATATCACTTTTATGTGAGCAGCATTTGCTGCCCCCACATCAGTCATAATTTGATCGCCGATAAGCATGACTTCGTCATGTTTGATATTTTTCTCTTTTAGAAAACCAACAATCTTTTTTGCAAAAGGTTTCATTGCGCTGTTAATGCAATCCACCTGAATAAAATGGGAATATGTTCTCACCCTTTTGCCGCGATTGTTTGAAACAATGATGGGAGTAATGCCAGATTCTTTCAGTCTATTGACTAAGTCGATAGCAGGCAAGGTCGGATAGCAAAGGCGATAAGAATCAAGAGTGTTGTCTAAATCGATTAGCAAGTACTTAATGCCCTGCTGAAGGTAAAAGGAGGTCTCGATATCGTAGATGGATTTTGCGTATGCAAATACTTTTTTTCTAAAACACATAATTTCTCCTTTATTTTATAATAAAAACCAGTGAGTGCCTAGTAATAGCCACAAAATATCGCTTTTAAGCGATTTAAAACGATTGAATAAAAAGTTAACACACAAAATGTGTAATACTAAAATATTACTAAAAAACTACTAATATTTTGATTAACATACAAAGTATGTTTATTTATCATCATCAAATATGGATATTTGCTCAAAAGTGCCAGGTTCGTCTCCAGGTTTGCCTTCGCTGATTTCTTCTTCCATGTTTTGGCTTTCTTCAGTTTCTTTCTCCTTGCTTTCCTTTTCGATTATTGGATGAGAAATAGATTCCTGATAGATATAATCAATCGTTTCATTAAATAGCAATTCAACCCGTGTTTTGCTTGGGATAGAAATATTCTTTTTGGCGTATTTATTTATATCGGTTAGATATAAATCATCGATCTTATAGGAGAAGACACTCTGATCATTTAAGCTTAAATTAACAATATAGTCTCCTTCGACTTGGCTCTTCGCTTTGCATGCACTGACGATAGAGTGAATATCGCTTTTGAAGCAAGGCATGACAAGCATTGGCTTTCCTAAGCGCGGCGTGCACGGAACCTTATTAGGATCTAATACGCGCTCATGGCCCTTATCAGTGAAAATGAGGACTTTTGATTTTTCATCGACATCAAAAGCGAGCAAACTCACAGTCTGATTTTTACCCAAACCAGTCACGGATTTAACACCTCCAGCTTTCGAGCTGAGAATCGCTAATTCGTTTTCGTTAAAGCGAGTGGCATAACCATTACTAGTTAAAACTAGTAAATCGCTATTTCCGGTCAACACTTGAACTCCGATTACTTCATCGGTGCTCAACAAACGCATATAGCGGGAAAGGCGCGGTCTTTTGGAGAAGTCCAAAGCATCACTGGCCATTCTCTTAATTTGTCCAAAGCGGCTCAATGCGGAAAGATAAACGTCATTTCTTAGCTTGCTGACAACGATAGCTTTGATGATTTTTTCTCCGGCACCTAATGTGACGAAAGTATTGAGGTGGACGCCCTCATCTTTCCACTTGTTATCGGGGATTTTATGCACTGGAATGCAGGTGTAATTAGCTAAGTTGGTGAAGCATATCAAATAATCAGTAGTAAAAGCTTCTCCCATACTGACGAGGCAATCGCCACTCTTTATGCCTGGCAAAGAATCATTGCCCGAACCTTTAAAAGATTTGATGGAAGATCTTTTGATGTAGCCATCTCTTGTGACAGCGACAATCACGCTCTCTTTGGCGATTAAATCGCGCTTATCAATAGGCTCAATCTCAATTTTTCCTTCGACAGCGGTTCGTCTATCATCGCCATATTTTAAACTAATCTGCTTGAGATCTTTGATCAATACGCGGTTCAATTTATTGGAATCCTGGAGAATTTCATTAAGTGTCGCGATATCTTTTTCGAGCTGGATTTTCTCTTTTTCCAAAACTTCTTCATCTGTGTGGCTCAATTTGTATAAAGGCATGGTGACGATGGCTTCGGCCTGTTCGTTAGAGAAGCCAAAACGATTGCTTAAGTTGATTTTTGAATCGGCCTTATCTTTACTTTTGCGAATGATATCCACTACTTCGTTAATCGAAAGAGAAGCAGTGATTAAACCGACAACTAGATGCAATCGCTCATTGAATTTCGCCAGATCAAATTGGCTCTGACGAGTGATGACATCCACTTGATGAGCAATATAAGCATCGACTAATTCTAACAAAGTGAGAGTTCTTGGCCTTCCATCGACGATGGCGACCATATTGGCGGAATAGGAAGAAAATAATGAAGTCTTCTTCATTAAGTATTTCAAAAGCAAGTCTGCGCGAGCATCTTTTTTGCAGTCGATGACAATGCGGATGCCTTTCCAATCGCTCTCGTCGCGAACCTCTAATAGGCCGCTGACTGATTTGGCATGGATGATTTTATCGATTTCATAGACTAGTTGAATTTTCACCACTTTATAAGGAATTTCGGTGATGACAATTTGCTGAAGGTCCTTAGTTTTTACAATCTCAGCTTTAGCTGCAACCTCCACTCTTCCGCGGCCAGTTGTGTAAATGTTCTTTAGCCCTTCAGATTCATAGATGACGCCACCGCCAGGGAAGTCTGGACCCTTGATAAAAGTCAGTAATTCTTCGCTTGTGGCGGTCTTGTGATTGATGCGGTAGATAATCGCCTCAATTACTTCTCTCAGATTATGGGGTGGCATTTCAGTTGCTAAAGCAACTGCAATTCCTTCAGTTCCATTGCATAATAAGTTGGGAAAGCGGCTGGGCAAAACGATTGGCTCGAATTCAGTATCGTCAAAATTTAATTGCATGTCTACAGTGTTTTTGTCGATGCTTTTAACTAGTTCATTGCTCAGTTCGCTGAGTCTTGACTCAGTATATCGATAGGCAGCAGGCGAATCGCCATCGATGGAGCCGTTGTTGCCTTGGAAATCAATTAATGGGTAACGCACTTTCCAATCCTGGCTCATTCTCGCTAGAGCTTCATAGATGGAAGAGTCACCATGAGGGTGATAGGTTCCCATCACTGATCCGACAGTATGAGCGCATTTTTTTGTTGGCTTATTGAAAAGATTATTGCTTTTGTACATCGAAAAAATAATTCTTCTCTGTACGGGCTTTAATCCATCGCGAACATCAGGAATCGCTCGGTCTTGAATAACGTATTTAGCATAGGTGGCATATCGCTCACCCATTACATTTTCTAAAGGTTCAATAGAGATTTTTTCTTTAATTGGCTCGGCGACTACGACATCGGTTTTCTTTGCCATACTCTTATTTGACCTCCTTTAAAAATGCATCGATTTGATTAAAATCAACGTTTTCTTCCACCCATTTTCGGCGGATGACAGTATCTTTGCCCATCAAGGTGGAAACGCGGTTCTCCGCTAAAAGCGGATCCTCGATATCGACTTGTATTAATAAGCGGGTTCTTGAATCCATTGTAGTCTCTTTTAGCTGGATGGCATCCATTTCTCCCAAGCCTTTGTAGCGGTTGATCTTATATCCGTTACCGACTTTCTTTTTGGCCTCGTTTAAGCCATCATCATCCCAAGCATATTCTTGAATGATTTTGCCTTTGTCTTCCTTGTAAACTCGATAAAGAGGGGGAACGGCAATAAAAACGTGGCCAGTGGTAATTAATGGTCTCATATAGTGATAGAAAAAAGTCAGCAAGAGAGTTTGGATGTGAGCACCATCGGTATCAGCATCGGTCATGATGATAATTTTTCCATAATGACTGTCAGTGATATCAAAGGATTGGCCAAAGCCTGCTCCAATTGTGTTGATAATGGTCGCAATCTCTTCGTTTTTCAAAACACTGGCGACAGGAATTCCATCGGTGTTCAATGGTTTACCACGAAGTGGTAGAATGGCTTGATGCAGACGGTCTCGGCCTTTTTTTGCACTGCCTCCAGCGGAATCGCCTTCGACTATAAAAAGCTCATTCAATTGATAGTCTTTGCTTTGGGCAGGAGTTAATTTATCTGAAAGAATTACTTCGCTCTTTGCTTTTTTGGCATGCCTAGCTTCATCTTTTGCTTTTCTAGCAGCGATGCGGGCTTGTTGGCTATCGACACATTTTTTGATAATCGAAATAGCCACTTCCTTGTTTTCGGTGAGATAGTAAGTGAACTTATTATAGATAACATTTTGAACAATGTAGGTTGCTTCTTGAGTTCCTAATTTGCTCTTTGTTTGCCCTTCAAATTCGTTAATTTCTTCAGGTATTTTTAAAGAAATGACTGCAGTTAAACCCTCGCGAATGTCCGATCCATCCAATTTTTTGTTTTTTAACAAACCATTGTTTTCTGCGAAATCGTTAACCGCTCTGGTGATACCAGTTTTGAAGCCAACTTCGTGAGTGCCACCCTCTTTGGTTCGCACATTGTTAGCATATGAAATAAGCGTTTCGTTATAGTCTGCAGCGCAATATTGGAGCGCAATTTCGGTGATAATCCCCGTTGTTTCATCCGTATCAGAAAAATCCACTACTGGGGTAAGCGGTGTCTTGTTTACATTGATGCTATTGACGTATGCGTAAAGTCCGTTCTCGTAATGAAATTCTTGAGTTTCGTTGGTTCTTTCATCTATCAAGATGAAAGTAACATCTTTCATCAAGAATGCTGACTCCTGCAAATGGCCCGCGATTACTTCCCTTTTGAAATCCACGGTTGAGAATATTTTGCTATCTGGTTTAAAGCGGACAAAAGTTCCGGTTTTTTTTGTCGTGCCGATCACTTCGAGAGGAACAACGAGTTTTCCTCCGTTTTCAAAGCGGAGATGAGAAATATTACCATCGTTATAAACGATGACATCTAGATACTCTGATAGGGCATTGGTTACTGAAGCTCCTACACCGTGAAGTCCACCAGCGCTTTTATAGACTGCGCTATTGAACTTGCCTCCAGCGTGCAATTCGGAAAAGACGATTTCCACCGCTGGCTTACCAGTTTCTTTGTTAATGCCAGTTGGAATGCCTCTTCCCTCGTCTAAAACTGAACAAGAACCATCTTTATAGATGGTTACTATTATTTTATCGCCAAATCCAGAGAGAGCTTCATCGACAGCATTATCGATGACTTCCCACACTAAATGATGAAGTCCACTAGTGTTTGTGGACCCAATATACATAGCTGGTCTTTTTCTTACACCCTCTAAACCTTGGAGGACGTGAATGTCGTCAGCGGTGTACTGCAATGACTTGTTTTTTGAACTATCCATTACTCACAACCTCCTAATCGCTCTTAATTATATACAAATTAAGTTGCAAATATAAAGTTATTTAGTAGAATAAAAAAGATAGGAAAACGAGGGTAATTTATGAATATATTATATAATATATTAGCCACATTATTCTGCTTCGTTGTTGGATATCTTTTTGGATCCATTCCTTCTTCAGTATGGATTGGCAAAGCTTTTTTTAATCAAGACCCTCGCGATTATGGCTCTCATAATGCCGGCGGCACTAATGCGGGAAGATTATGGGGAAAAAAGATTGGTGTACTCATCATTCTCATCGACATGTTGAAAGCTATTGTCTCGCTTTGGATTTGTTGGGCTTTATTAACCTTAATCCCTCTTGATGGACAGCGGGGCTTGGTTTCGCCGATTGAACAAGTCAATAATTTAGGATTCAATTATTCCTATGTCATTCCTTGGCCAGTCTACTGGATTGCAACCTTTGGTTGCATGGTCGGGCATTGCTGGCCAATTTTTGCTGACTTTAAAGGTGGAAAAGGGAGAGATCGTCTCCATCATCGGCCCCAATG
>DAOPYW010000001.1:0-18880 GCA_035353055.1 Bacilli bacterium | reverse complement strand
GAAAAGGGGCGGCTGTCTTTATTGGAACTCTCGTTTTTTCCTCATGGTTGATCGGCTTTATTCCGTGCCTTATCTATCTAGTCATTCTCAAGATAACAAAATATGTTTCTCTAGCGAGCATCACCACCTCTATTTCTTGCACGATCGTCGCTTGGGTCTGGGCACTATTATGCATTTTTGGCGTTATTCCGCCCAGCTTATATTCACTTCCAACCTATGGAGCTAATCTATTGACCTCTTGGGTTTTTGCAGCCACACTGACCGTCCTGACAATTATCATTATCATCCGCCATTTTAGCAACATTAAAAGATTAAAAAATGGCACTGAGCGAAAGATAACCTGGATGAAATAGCTAGTAAAATATTAGTAGTTTTTAAGTAATTGCCCTATCAAAGATAGGGTTTTTATTTGTTTCATAAAAAGACTCTCCTTTCAGAGAGTCTTTATTTGCGAGAATTATTTATTGGCGCTGTTCATGTTGCGCATGATATCACGAACTTGCTTTTCGCTGGGCTTTCGGCCCATTTGAGTCAGCATAACGCGGATCATTTTTTCGGTCACTGGAGGGTTCTTTTTTAGTTCCCTTTTAAATAGAAACCGTGCGATGAAGAATCCCGCGGCACCGCCACCAATTAAAGCCACGACGAGGTAAATTACAAAAAGGTATATCTCAACAGTCATTTCTCTTAAGCCCTTCCGTCATAGCTGCCATTATCAGTGCGCACACTGACAACTTCACCCTCATTGATGAAAAGAGGGACTTTGATTTTTAATCCTGTCTCTAATGTTGCATCCTTCATAGCTTTGTTGACTGTATCGCCGCGAACCGCTGGTTCACAGGCGGTAATCTTCAATGCCACCTTAGCTGGTAAGTTGATGCCGAGAATTTCTCCCTCGTGAGAAGTGATTTCCACCACTTCATCGCCTTTGAGAAACTGTTTTTCCCATTCCAAACGGCTCTTTGGCACTTCAATTTGATCATAGCTTTCTTGATCCATAAAGACTAAAAAGTCGCCGTTATCATACAAAAATTGCATTTGGCGCTTGTCGAGGCGAACGGTCTCAATCATGTAGCCGCTATTGCGGGATATCTCAACGATTGCTCCGCTTCTCAAATTTTTGACTTTGAGTTTAGCGACCATCTTTCTCATCGCTGTTTTGTTCAAAAGTATATCTTGAACTTGAAAAATATTTCCTTCTTCTAAAAAGAAATTTCCTGGTCTTAATTCTGTTACGTTAACCATAATTTCAATCCTTCCTTATTCAAATCTTTCCTATTATAGCAAATAATTGCTATTTAATAAACGGATTTAGTTTCCGCTCATAACCAATGTTTGTTGATGATCGATGGCCTGGATACACTTTGGTATCATCTGGCAGATCAAATATTTTAGCTAGTGATGTTTTGACCTTTCTGGCGTCCGAAGACGGGAGATCAGTCCGGCCGATGCATCCGCGAAATAGCGTGTCTCCAGAAAATAATATCTTGCTGTTTGCTATGAAATAGCACACTGAACCTTTTGTATGAAATGGAGTTGCAATCACTCTCATTGGTTCATCAAGCAGGTTGAGAATCTCTTGATCGTTCACTATTGTCGGAATTGTCTTAACGATCACTTCGCTTTGGCACATAAATGAACAGTTTAGCCTTGCATCGGTCAATCCATCCTGATCCTCATATGATACGAATAGTGGCACTTTTAAAGCTTGGGCAGTTCGATCAATGCCCCGCATGTGATCGAAATGAGCATGTGTCAAAAGGATACCGCGACAGAGCAGATGATGATTGTTAATATAATTAATTACCCCATCGTAATCGCATGAAGGATCGACGATTACACAAGATGAGTGACTATCGATAATCACATAGCAATTGGAAAATAAATCGTCATCATCTTTGTAGATAAAAGGCACGACATTCATATTATTCTCTTGATAAGAAAAAATAGGCAAAGCCTATCTTTTATTTCTTCTTCTCGCGGTGGAGCGTCATCTTTTTGCATCGAGAGCAATATTTTTTCAACTCCAAACGATCGGGTTTATGCTTTTTATTTTTGGATGTGAGATAGTTCTCTTCGCCACATTCACTGCATTTTAATGTCAACGAGATTCGATCATCTTTTGCCATAGTACTTGTCTCCTTAAAGTCGTTTTATATCTTATCATAGATAACTAGATATGCAAACATATTTTTGAGACTATTTCATTACTCGTAATGTATAATATGTCCATGAATTATCGAAGCCAGACTCGACCGGTCAAAATCGCCAGCATTACTCTCGGTGGACAAAACCGCGTTTTAATTCAGTCAATGTGCAATGTCAAAACCGAAAAAACCGAAATGGTCATCAATCAAATCAATGAATGCGCAGCCTTAGGGGCTGATTTAATGCGCGTTTCTGTGATGGACGAAGCAGATGCGAAAGCCATATCAGAAATCAAAAAGCACATCAGCATTCCTCTTGTTGCTGACATTCATTTTGATTATCGCCTTGCATTATTAGCTATGGAAAATGGAGCGGATAAAATTCGATTAAATCCTGGCAACATCGGCTCTTTAGATAATATTAAGAAGGTTGTTGACTTAGCTAAAACTAAACACATTCCCATTCGCATCGGAGTCAACTCCGGATCCCTCGACAAATCTATCCACGATTACTCTCATCAATACACTGGCGCTGATTTAGTTAAGTCAGCACAAAAGCATGTCGATATTTTAGAAAGCCTTGGTTTTTACGATATTGTCATCTCCCTTAAAGGGTCCGATATCAAGCAGACGATTGAAGCCAATCGATTAGCTGCCAAAACTTTTCCATATCCCCTTCATTTAGGCATCACAGAAGCGGGCTTTAAAGATATTTCGCTGATACGCAGCTCAGCTGGTTTAGCTCCTCTTCTTCTCGAGGGAATTGGCGATTCTATTCGCATTTCTATCTCTGGAGATCCAAGAGATGAAATCATCGCTGCTAAACGCTTATTACACGACTTGGACTTATATCCCGATTACCCCACATTAGTGGCATGCCCAACCTGTGGAAGAACACAGGTGGATGTCTTGAAAATTGCTGAAAAAGTCATGGAGTATCTTGAGAAAGTCCACAAGCCTATTCATGTCGCAGTGATGGGATGTGTGGTGAATGGTCCTGGCGAAGCAAAAAACGCTGACATCGGAATCGCGGGTGGAAATCATGAATTTGTTATCTTTAAAAAAGATAAAGTAATAAAAAAGGTCCCAGAAGACATCGCTTTTGAAACCTTGATTTCCGAAATCGAGAAAATGTAATTAGAAATTCTGTTTCCAATTTTGCTCAAAGCGATTCTCTTTGAGCATTTTTATTTCTTCCTTATAAGGTGGACGCCCATTGACATATGGAGTCTCCAATATTTTAGGAACATTAACTAACAATGGATGATGGGCATAGGCGCTGAGTGTCTCAAAACCGATGGTCCCATAACCGATATTTTCATGGCGATCTTTATGAGCGCCTTTCTCGTTTTTGCTGTCGTTGAGATGCACTACCAAAAGGCGATTTAAGCCGATGATTTCATCGAATTTTTTTAAAACATGATCAACATCATGCACATCGTAACCCGCATCATTAATGTGACAGGTGTCGAGGCAAGCACCTAAGCGGTCTTGATGGCGACTAGCATTGATAATTTGCCTGACTTCTTCGAATGTCGTGCCGATTTCGGTGCCTTTACCAGCCATAGTCTCAATGGCAATTTTTACATTCGTTCCATCGATATCGAGCACTTCATCCAGCGCGTCCACTAAAGCAGCGATGGCTTCGTTCTTCGCCTGGCTGACATATGCGCCAGGATGCAGGACTAAAACCGAGACATGAAAGCCGCTAGTCCTTCGGATTTCTTTTAGAATCATGTCCTTTGAAGATTGGTATAGTTCGGGTCGACTGCGATTTGCTAAGTTGATGATATAGGGGGCGTGAACGACAATTTTTGTCTCATCCAATCCCGCTTTTTTGATTAAATCATATCCCTCTTTTATCTTGAGCTCTTCGAGAGGCTTTCGATAGCTGTTCTGAGGTGCTCCAGTATAAAACATGAAAGCATTCGCTCCATAACTCAAAGCTTCTTGGACCGAGCCTAAATAAAAATCGGGGGTCGCCATGGAAACATGTGAGCCAATTAAGATATCTTCATTTTTCATATAAAATCCTCCTAGTTATGTTAACATAAATAAGAATTGATGAGTGGACAAACGCGATGAAAATAACCATTTTAGAACCAAAAGGATATTGCGCTGGTGTGAACCAAGCCATTTCTTTAGCTTTGTCCATCAAAGAAAAACACCCTCGCCAAGCGATCAATGTTTTAGGAATGTTAGTCCATAATTCTTATGTCATTGCTTTTCTAAAGCAACACGGCATTGGAATGATTGAAAATATCGAAGATGCTCCAGCAGAAAGCGTGCTTATTTTCACCGCTCACGGCCACGAAAAGGAGCATGAGCAAATAGCCAGAGAGAAAAAGCTAATCATCTATGATGCTGTCTGCCCACTCGTGAAGAAAAATCTATCCGCTATCATCAAAGAAGAAAAACACCACCATCAAGTAATCTATATCGGCTATGTCTCTCATCCCGAGACAGCGGCCGCCACTTCCTATACCAGTAATATTTTTGTTTACCCAATTGATGATGAGTTTAACTTTGATGCTGTCATCGATCCTTCGCCGCTAGTCATCAATCAAACGACTTTAAATTTTCTTTCTCTAAATGAAATCCATCAAGAAATCAAGAAGCATTTTCCCAACGCTCGCTTCACCAATGAAATATGCCAAGCCACCAGGAGTCGGCAAGAAGCCCTATTTCATCTCGATGAAGATGTCGACGCCATCATCATTGTCGGAAGCGAAAAAAGCAGCAATGCCAAAAGGCTTTATGAAATCGCCTTATCTCGCCACCCAGAAATTGATGTTCTTCTTATAGAAAATCCTGAACAATTGCCCAGGACTCTCTTAAAGAATAAAAAACATATTGTTATATCTAGCAGCGCTAGCACACCGCTATCGCTGATTGAAGAAATTCAAAATAGTTTAGCTAATATCAAATAATTTTTGGCAACCGCTCGTGATCATAAGACTGAATCACTAAGTCTTTGTCAATGCTGAGCAAATACTTTTCCATGGTAGGCATGAAGATTTTTTCAATTTCGTGAGGCAAATCTAAATAATTGAATTGAGCGTTTACGATATCTCGTCGAACATGGTGAGGAACATCGCCAGAAATGTAGATGTCGCATCCTTCTTTTTGAGCGACTTCCCAGTCTCGGCTGCCTCCACCACCAATTATTCCGACCTTTCCAATTATCGGATGGCCTTCATGAATCAATAAGCCATAGTTTACATCCAACCGATGCTTCGCATAGCTTGCAAAAGAGAAAATATCCATCTCTTCTTCTAAAAAGCCGATTCGCATCATGGGATTATCGATTGGAGTATAGATGTCTTTTAAACCTAAAGCATTAGTTAATGCATCGTTCATACCCCCGACACCAGCATCAAAATTAGTGTGAAAACTATAGACGGGAATTCCTAATTTATCAATTTCCTCACAGAGCAAGCGCTTGCTCTCATCTTTTTTGAACACTTGGTACTTTGTGCCAAAGATAAAAGGATGGTGAGTGATGATGAAATCTGGTTTAGATTGTTTTACCATCGGCAATAGCTCCCAATCTAAATCCAAGCATAAAAGTACCTTGTTAACATTTTCAGGAAGTTGGCCGGTCATCAACCCGACTCGGTCAAATGGTTCAGCTAAACGCTTCGGAAAGCGCTTAGCCATCAAGGCCAAAAAAGATTTGAAATTCATATCAAATAATCCCTTCGATGATGTCTTTTTCACGCTTCAATTCCGCGAGGCGACTGGCTGGCATATTGTGCTTTCTCATCAGGTGATCAATCTCGGCAATTCGGGAATGATACTTCTCTTTAAAAGCGGCATTTTTTTCGACTCTTAATATAGGCCCGAAGGTTAAGTCCTCTTCGCTATAAAAAGCAATCTCTGAGCGTATAAAACGAATGATTTCGTAATAAATTTCTTCTTCTTTGATCATCCTTTCATCAGCGATGATAAAACCCATTTTGGTGATTTGATCGCGGACCTCTTTAAGCTGGCTGTGAGCATCGATGATGATGGTCTGCACTTTCTCTAATTTCTTGGGATGATCTTTCAAAATTTTAATGATAGAATCTCCGCCCATTCCAGCGATGATTACAGTGTTGACGCAGCTTGGCAATTCCGAAATGCCATCAGAAAATAGCGGGACAACAATGTCCTCTAATTTCTCTTTTGACAAGGCTTTTACCAGCCGGTCATATGGGCCTTTTTTGTTTTCAATGGCGTAACCATGGGTGATTTTGCCCGACTCATATAATGCGATCATTAGTTTGCCATGGTCGCTGCCGACGTCGGCCACGACACTGACTGGTGTCATCTCGAGGATTGTCTCGAGACGAAGTGATAGTTTAATCATAAATACCTCCTCGATAATCATCGTATTTTTCTTTTTTCTGGCTCGCTCTCATCTTGCGAATGGCTTTAGCCTCAATCTGGCGAATTCTTTCGCGAGTGACGCCAAATTCGCGGCCAACTTCTTCTAAAGTACGAGGGCAATTATCGTCTAATCCGTAGCGAAGGCGTATGACTCTCTCCTCCTTTTCAGTGAGATAAGAAAGAATGGAATCGAGCTTTTCTCTCAATTGATTTCTCGAAGCGTAGTCGCTGGGAGATTCGATGTTTTTGTCTTCTAAAAAATCCCCGAGGCGCGAACCTTCATCATCGCCAACTGGAAGGTCCATCGATACTGTATCCATGGTCAATCTCTGCGTTTCTATAATCTCTTTTGCGGAGAGAACTCCCTTCAGCGATGCGCTGATTTCTTCGGCGGAAGCTTCCCTTCCATTATCTCTTAAGAAATTCGTCTTGGCTTTATTGATTTTATTCATTCTCTCGACGATATGAACTGGCAACCTAATGGTGCGCGCTTGGTCAGCAATCGCGCGGGTAATGGCTTGGCGAATCCACCAGGTGGCATAGGTTGAGAACTTGTAGCCTTTGGTGTAGTCGAATTTATCGACGGCTTTCATCAAGCCGCAGTTTCCCTCTTGAATTAAGTCGAGCAAGGCAATGCCTCTGCCGATGTATTTCTTCGCATTATTGACAACTAATCGTAGGTTATGATTAATCAGCTCATTTTTAGCCTCTTCATCACCTTCAGCGATTCGCTTGGCAACCGCCAATTCTTGCGTGGTTGTGAGAAGGGGAAAACGCGCGGCATCATGGAGATAGATGCGCACTGAATCGGTCGATTTAATCTCTTCTAACGGATAGTCGCTAGATCGGCTTTCCTCGCTGATGAGAACTTCTTTTTCGCTGTCATCAAAAAGCATTTTTTCATCTTCAAATTCATCGAGTTCTTCTTCGTCATCATCGCTAATCTTGCACTGAGAAAGAAGAAAATTAGTCAATCTTTCGATATCGTCTTCTTCGAGGCGAAAAGAGGAAATAACTTCATCAACTTCGCTCTGCAAAATTTCGCCTTTGGATTGATGTATTTCTGAAAAACGTTGCTCAATAGCTTTTAAATCAATAGGAGAATTTCGGGTGAGCGGAAAAAAATGAGGATGAGAATTGATGGCTTTTCCAAGCAGTTTCTCTTCGAGAGTTTGGCTTGGTCTCCCCCTCCTCTTTTTTATAGGTACTGAACTTTCTTTTCTATTCACTTTTCGCCCTTAAATCTTGCCTTTATAATCTCCGAGTCTCTTGCTGCGAGTCGGATGGCGTAATTTGCGGATGGCTTTAGCCTCAATCTGGCGAATTCTTTCGCGAGTGACGCCAAATTCGCGGCCGACTTCTTCCAAAGTGCGGGGGCGATTGTCATCGAGCCCATAGCGAAGGCGAATCACTCTCTCTTCGCGATCTGACAGATCTTTTAATATGGAATAGAGCTCTTCTTTTAATAATTGTCTTGTGGTGTATTCAGTGGGAGATTCTGATTCTTTATCTTCGATAAAGTCTCCGAGATGAGAATCATCTTCTTCTCCAATTGGAGTTTCTAAGGAGACTGGCTCCATCGCGATTCTTTGAATCTCGCGAATGCGCTTTGGAGAGAGATCGCCATTTAAAGCATCGCTGATCTCTTCGGCGGTTGGCTCTCTTCCCAATTCCTGGATGAGAGTTCTCTGCACTCTGGTCATCTTGTTGATGGTTTCCACCATGTGGACGGGAATGCGAATGGTGCGCGCTTGGTCAGCAATCGCGCGGGTAATGGCTTGGCGAATCCACCAGGTGGCATAGGTCGAAAACTTGTAGCCTTTGGTGTAGTCGAATTTATCGACGGCTTTCATCAAACCGAGATTGCCTTCTTGAATCAGGTCAAGGAAGGCCATGCCTCTGCCGACATAATGCTTGGCAATATTAACCACTAGTCGGAGGTTGCGGTTAATTAATTCTTGCTTAGCATCTTCATCACCCTCATCAGCCTTTTTAGCGATGATGGGCTCTTCTTCTGGCTTGAGCAAGGAAAATTTGCCGATTTCTTTTAAATACATTTTGACAGAGTCGTTGACTCTGACTTCGCTGCCGAGAGAAGCGTTGAGATTTTCGACATCGATGTCCTCTTCCTCTTCCTCTTCTTTAACGGAGTCATCGACAAAGAAATCATCATCTTCGATTGGCTCTTCGAGATTTATCTTCGATTCGTCAATCTTATCGAGATCTTCCTCTTCCTCTTCTTCCTCTTCCTCCATGTCGTTGGTTACTTCAATTTCGTGGGAGGCGAAAAACTCCATTAAGTCGCTGACAGCATCATCATCTAATTCGTAGGTATTAAGACTATCATATATTTCACTTTGGCTAATGACTCCAGTGACTTTAGCTTTTTTTAATAATTCTATTTCGACATCTTCTAGAGACATGATGTCCCCATCTTTTTTCTTTGGCGAAATCTTAGCTTTTTTAACTTTTGTATCAGGCGTTTGCGCTTCTTTTTTGGGTCTTCCGCGCTTCTTTTTGGCGGTTTCTTCGACTACTACTTCACTTTGAATGTTTGGTTTTCTTCCCATAATGGTTTCCTCCAATAAAACTATTTATTCTTTTTGGCCTTTCGGCGATTGTATTCGGCGAGAATACGCGCTTGTTCGAGTTGCGATTTGCCTTGAAGAGATTGCTCGAGCGTATCTTTTTCAAAGATTTTTTCTTTCTCATCGTTGATGGCTTCCAATAAGTTATTGAGCAGCTGCTGGTCGCACTTTTGCGGATGAGTTTTTTCGAGATATAGAGCGGTGACCTCGTTGATGAACGATTCCTTATCGGGCAGATCGCTCATTTCCAGCGATGCTAATAAATCCACTGGTTCAAGCTTTCCGTGACTCTGCATATAATCGACGAGATAATTGGCGATTTGGCGGTAGATTTCATCATAAAAACCGCTGACCTTGTCCTCGTAGAACAAAATCGCTTCTTTGTTTTGCAACATCTGATAGAGAAATTCGCGCTCCGCCATCTCAAGACGGCGAAGAATCTTCCTCTCGGGATGAAAGGAGCGAATAATATCTTCTGGCTTCTGCATTCCTTGCTCGTTGCGAATGCGCTTGAGCAATGAGCGAAGGCTATCGATGTCATAACCAGTTACACTGGATAATTGATGAAGATAATTATCCAAATCCAACTGGCTCTTGATGCTCAGCAAAATGGGAATAAATTCGCTGATTAATTGCTTTTTCTGTTCCGCGGTTTTTAAAGGATTGCTTCTCTGGAAATATTTAAGTGCAAAATCCACGCGATTTAGGAGCTTTTGCAAATAGAACTTCAGGGCTTCTTCTCCTCGATTATTTAAGATGTCATCGGGATCTTCGATGCTTCCCTGATTATCGACGATCATGCAGGGAACTTGCGCTTCTTGGAGCATTTTGCTCGCTTTCATCATTGCTGTTTGTCCAGGCAAGTCGCCATCGAGGCAAAGGCGGACTTCAACATTGAGAAGCCGAAGCATAGCGATATGCTCGCTAGAAAGAGCTGTGCCCATCAAGGCGACAGCGTGGTCGATGCCAATCTTTGATAGGGCGAAAACATCCATAAATCCTTCGCAGACATAAACGCAGTTCGCGATTCGAGCCTTTTCCTTTGCGATGTGATAGTTATATAAGACATTGCTCTTATGAAAGAGATGCGTTTCAGGAGAGTTGACATATTTAGCCTCCGGACCTTCGCCGATTCTTCGGGCGCTGTAGCCGATGACTTGACCTTCAGTGTCCCAAATAGGAAAGATGGCTCTCCCCTGATTTTTATCGGTGTAAACGCCATTGATCAAAGTCGCGATGCCGACATCTTCTAAAGTTTTGACCGAATGTCCTTTATTGATGAGAAATTGGCAGGTAGCCTGACCATCTTTAAAGGCATAGCCTAATTGGAATTTGGCTTGAATGGCGCTGTCAAGGTGGCGGCTTTTAAAATAATCGGAACCTTCTTTGCCTTCGGCAGTATTCAGAGCGTATTGATAATATAGCGTCAAATCTTTTAAGCACTTTAAAAGTGGTACTTTCTCGGGATCTTCGGGTTTGACATAGGCTTGTTTCCTGTCTAGTCTCTCATCGTGATAACCTGATATATCCGCGACTTTTTTCATCGCTTCGATAAAGGAAATATGCAGGTATTTTTGAACGAACGAAATCGCGGAACCACCAGTTCCACAGACGAAGCATTTGAACATCTTTCTTTCGGGGCTGATGCTCATCGAAGGATTGGTGTCGTCATGAAAAGGACATTTGGCGATATAGTTCTTTCCTTTTTTATTGACGGGAATAAAAGAGGATATCACGTGGACGATATCCGCATGATCTAATACGTCGTTAATTAAGCTTTCATCAAACGCCATGTTCACCTCAAATTAATAGAAAATTTTTACCGATAAATATTTCTCTAAGTCTTTAATTTGCAAGCGGATTTGCTGCATAGTGTCGCGATCGCGAATAGTGACAGAACTATCTTCGAGAGTATTGAAATCAATTGTCACACAATAAGGTGTGCCAATTGCATCTTGGCGGCGATAGCGTTTTCCGATACTTCCAGTATCGTCGTATATGGTGCTCATATAAGTGGATAAAATCTTCTCGACTTCTTGAGCTTTTTCTTCGAGCTTTTTGCTGAGCGGTAAAACCGCGACTTTGTAAGGCGCTACGCTCGGGGCTAAGTGCATGACAATGCGGGAATCGTTTTCTCCGATTGTTTCTTCGTCATAAGCGTTGCAAAGAGTCATTAAAATCAAGCGATCAAGACCGACGGATGGCTCGATGCAAAAAGGAACGTATTTTTCGTTGGTTTCTGAATCAAAGTAATCCAAAGCCTCGCCGCTGTATTCCATATGTCTCTTTAAGTCATAGTCGGTGCGATCAGCGATGCCCCAAACCTCGCCCCATCCAAAAGGAAAGCGATATTCAATATCGGTTGTTGCCTTTGAATAGAAAGCTAATTCGGCTGGTTCGTGATCGCGGAAGCGCAAGTCATCTTTCTTAATGCCTAAATCATTGATGAAATCAAGGCAGTGCTTTTTCCAATAATCAAACCACTTTAAGTCTTCTCCTGGCTTGCAGAAGAATTCCATTTCCATCTGAGTGAATTCGCGCATTCTAAAGGTCATTTGCCCAGGAGTGATTTCATTGCGGAAAGCTTTGCCGACATTGCAGATGCCAAGAGGCAATTTTCTTCTGGTAGTTCTTAGAATGTTTTTGAAGTTCACGAAAACGCCCTGAGCGGTTTCGGGGCGCAGATAGACGACCGATTTGGTGTCTTCAGTCACGCCAATATGCGTTTTGAACATCATATTAAACTTGCGAATATCAGTGAAATTGGTCCCGCCGCAATTTGGACATTTTACATGATTGTCGCGAATAAAATTCATCAGTTGTGCATCGTTCATTCCCGCCACATCAGCATCGGGGAATTGACCTTCGATTAATTGATCAGCACGGAATCTCATCTTGCAATCTTTGCAATCGAGAAGAGGGTCATTAAAAGTGGAAACGTGTCCAGTGGCTTCCCAAACTTTTGGATTCATTAAAATGGCAGCATCAATTCCGACATTGGTGGGTGATTCTTGAACGAATTTCTTCCACCACATCTTTTCAATGTTTCTTTTTACTTCAGAACCTAATGGGCCATAATCCCAGGTATTAGACAAACCACCATAGATTTCTGAACCTTGGTATAAGAAACCAGAAACGATAAAGTGGTTAGTGACTTTGTCAAAATCATATTTACTCATATTTAATCTCCTCCGTGAAGATGCGTGCTTATATAATATACGAGCACGTGCGAAGAATTGTCAACCTATTATGAGTGTATTAAAAAGAATGGATCACTATTTGCTCATAAGAGCAGCAGTTTTAAGCGAAAAACCATAGGAATCAGCGATAAAAATGACAAATTTATTAAAAACAAAGAACGCGTTTTCTTTACTAAAATATGGAGACTCAACATCGCTCTTTTCAGCGGTGAATATTGTCCTCAACAGGAGCATCTGCTCTTTGGAGAAATCTCTTTCAGTACCCTGATTGAGACAAGATGAGCAGATGAAGCCACCATCCGCAAAGGAAAAGGCGCGTATGTCCTTTTTGCTGCCACAAAAAACGCATTTGTTAACTTCAAACTCATATCCAGAAATCTTGAATATTTTGGCGAGAAAAACGAGCATAGGCATCCATGGGTCAGCTCTTTTTTTCAGCGTCTCGGTCACTTCGATAAGATCGTTATAAATCAAGACCTTTTCTTCATCTTGCAGCAAGCATTTGCTCGCTTCATTGATGACCATTAAAGCTCCGAGGTAGTAATAATCATTTGTGAGTTTCATGGGAGAAGAAACAATCGTGCTCGATTTCAAAACTGGATATTTAAAGTTTCCTTCTTGCAGCTCGATATCAGCGACGACAAGACTAGTATTTAAAGCAGCATTTTTGCTGTTGGGGCTAAACAAGCCTCTCACTAAAAAAGTAATGGTATCGTCACTACTAATTGCATTGACAATCCCATCTTTTTCTTTGTATGTAGTAACGGAAATCACAATTACTCTCATGCTATTTCTCCAGCTTGTAACCAAACATTTCCAAGGCTTTTTCTTCGTTTCGCCAATCTTTTTCAACCTTGACTAATAGCTCGAGATAGACATGTTTTTTTAATAGTGATTCGATATCTTGGCGAGCTCGGGTTCCTATGACTTTTATTCTCTTGCCATCCGCGCCGATTACGATGCCTTTTTGACTTTCTTTTTCGACGATGATATTCGCCTTAATTGGCATGGGGTTTTTGTCCCATTCAATGCTCTCCATATAAACTGCAATGGAGTGAGGTACTTCCTCTTTTAGCATCCGCAAAACTTTCTCGCGAATAATTTCTTTGATTTGGAATATTTCATCTTTATCGGTTTTGACATCCGTGGGATAAAAAGGTTCTCCCTCAGGCAAAAGCGAGATGATTTTATTAAGCAGATCATCAAGGTTGAATTTTTCTGTTGCTACTGTCTCGACGATGATGGCGTTAGGGAAATGAGCGAGATATTTTTCTTTGAGGCTATTGACATGTGGCAGGCGAGCTTTGTCGATCTTGTTAAAAACGATAATCAAAGGCGAATTATGGATATCTAGGTGCTCAATAAGATATTGATCGCCCGGGCCAAAAGAAACAGAAGCATCAACGATTAATAGATTGATATCGACATCATGGGCGGTGCTGTATGCCATGTTATTCATGCGTTTGCCTAAGACTTCGTGGGGCTTATGAATTCCGGGAGTGTCGACGAAAATAATCTGGGCATCATCTCGGTTTAATATGCCGCGAATATTATTTCGAGTCGTCTGTGATTTATCGGTCACAATCGAAATTTTTTGATTTAAAATGCCATTGAGAATGGTCGATTTGCCAACATTTGGTCGCCCGAGGATAGAAACAAAACCAACTTTCATCATTTGAGATCTTCTGGGGAAAAAGCAAATGGCAATAATTCCACTGCATTAGTCTCTTTGATTTGGCCTTTTAGATTTGCCATATAAATTGGCGCGTCCTTGGGATATAACTCGCTGATCACTTGGCGGCATGCTCCGCAAGGTGAGGTGGGATCATCAGTGTTGGCGCAGACCGCAAAAGCCACAAAATCTTCCTTTTTATAGCCATGCATAAAGGCATTGTAGAGAGCGTTTCTTTCTGCACACATGCATAAAGGGTAGGCAGAATTTTCAATATTCGCTCCCACAAAAACGCTTCCATCTTTGCACTCTAGTGCAGCTCCGACAGCAAATTTTGAATAGGGGGAGTAGGATAGCTTCCTCGCTTCTTTTGCTCTCTCAATTAGTTGTTCTTTTTTCATCGTATTACTCCTTTTTAAGTATTTCATCTTGTAATTCAAACATTATTTTCTCGTCTGCTTCATTCATGTGGTCATAGCCTAATAAGTGCAGCAATCCATGAACGAAGAGAAACTGCAATTCCCGTTTTATTGGGTGACCATAGTCCTCTGCTTGCTGGCGGGCTTTTTCTACCGAGATGTAGATATCTCCTAAGCAAGTTGGAAGGGCGCTATTTTTTAGCGTCTCAAGGGCATTTTTTTCTCCGTCGAGAAAGGCGAATGAGATGACATCGGTCGGCCGATCAATGTGGCGGTAATCGCGATTGAGCTGGTGAATGAAGTCGTTATCCACCAAGCTGACGCTGACGATAACATCGCCGCGGATGCCGAGATGGTTGAGAGCAATCTCTAATAAGCGGTTATATTCCTCTTCAAACGAAGAGAATTCGGAAAATGCAGTCTGAAAATCTAGTTCCATTTTTGGGAATATATGATAGCACGAGCCAATAAAAGTTGCTAGATTATTTCATCATTTTGATGAACGATGTTGACAAGCGATACTTGAGCCCGCAAATACTCCTTTTTCTCCTCGGGAAAAGAGAAGAGAGATTTCAGCTCGGTATATAGAGCGAACTCAATGCAGAGGTAAAAAACCACGTAGGGAATGGAAAAGAATTGATTGATAATCATTACTCCACAAGTCGCGAGCAGCATTAAAAAAATGAACGAGTATTTTTTTATCAAGGTCAATCTTCCAAATCGGTAGGCCTTTTCGTGTATGGTCTTTTCTCTTTGCCGGAAGCTTTCAATATCCTTTGACAAAACTAGAACTCTCTCATTGATTAATATGCTTTCTTCTCTCTTTTTCAGGTTGGGAAGAACATAAAAAGCATCAGCGAAAGCTAAAATCGCTGGAGCGAAAATCAAGAAGATATTCCGAGGATCATTGATGATGACGACAAAGATTAAGAAAGCGCTAACAAGGAAAGCATATAGGAACTTTAGAGGTGTGGCTATCGCTGTTAATTTATACTTCTCTAATCTCTGATGAAACGCGCTATATTCTTTCGATTTGACGACGGCGCTTTCCACCACTTCATCATCGACTTTTCGCATTGTTTGGAATAAATTGCTACGCAATAGTATCTCAAAAAATATAAAAGCAACTAGCAAAATGATGGGAATAAAAGGCGGGACGTTGCTAGTGATGAAATAGACGGCTAAAATGCCGCAAACAGCGGTCATAATCTGGCAGATAAATGGCAAAACGTAATCTTTCCTTTTTAGCTGATTTTGATAGATAAAAGAGCAAGGAGTTCTCTCAAAGCTTTTAATCAACAAGCCGCTCTTATCCCAAAGGGTAAAAAACTTATTGAGTCTCATATGATATATTCCTTTTTCAGGATCGATGATCTTCGCTGTTTTTCCTTTTATTTCGGAGACTAATGCCGCGTGTTTATTATTACCCTCATAATTTAAGCTGACTAGAAGCGGAAATTCGCGGTTGTTTAGAATCTCATTTTCGCTCTCCACCTTAAAACCAATCAGCTCGAGATGATGCTGACTAGCGATATTGCTGAGCTGCTGATATGAGAAGGGTTGATTTCTCTCGCGAAAGGGCAAATAGAGATAATTCTTGTCATGGTGAACATGGGCTAGCATCATTTTTAAACAAGCGAAGCCACAGTCATATTGGCCAATTTGGGGAATGTAGTACATAAAACCTCCTGCTTAATAAGAGGAGGTCAAGATCAATTTGTTTTAAAAGTGATAAGTGAAATAAAAAAAGACTCTAGCGAGTCTTTAGTTTTTGAATGATTTTTTGAATTTCGTGAAGAGTGAATCCTTGGGATTAGATGCGCTACGGAACGATTCGAGGATATTCTTCTGCTCTTTAGTAAGGGAAGTCGGAACTTTGACTGTCAGATGCACGTATTGGTTGCCTGGCTTGCCAGTTCTTAAATCCTTGATGCCTTGACCCTTCATGCGAAGAGTTTGACCTGGCTGTGTGCCGGCGGGAATATTCAGTGTCACATCGCCGTAGACGGTGGGGACATCGATGTTTGTTCCTAAGGCCGCATCAACAAAATCAATTGGCACTTCCAAGTGGATATCATTGCCATCCCTTTTGAAATCGGAATGGGGCTTGATGAGAATTTCGACATATAAATCGCCATTATCACCACCATTTGTTCCGCGCTCACCGAGACCAGTCACTCGAATCTGCTGGCCTTCGTTAATGCCGGCTAAAATATGAACAGTAACATCCTTTTTCTTGCGAATATAGCCTTTGCCACCGCAGCTGGGACACTTATCGGTGATGATTTTACCTGATCCTTCGCAGTTCGGGCAGACTTCCTCGCTCTCCATCACTCCAAACAAGCTTCTTCTTTGCATCCGAACATATCCGCGCCCATTGCAAGTAGGACAAGTTTTTATGTCATGAGGAGTCTTGGCTCCAGTACCGCCACAACTCGCGCATTTTTCATCGACATTTATCGATATATCAATGTCGCGTCCGAGAATGGCATCCATGAAATCGACTTTGACGCGCATCACCACATCATTGCCTCTTTTGGGACCGGCTGGGTTAGCTTGGCGGCGCGAGCCACCTCCGCCAAAGAATGAATTGAAGATATCGCCGAAGTCAAATCCTTCACCGCCAGCGCCGAAGCCACCAGCGAAAGGATTAGCTCCTCCAGGATTGCCTCCGCCACCCGGCTGCTCGAAAGCGGCGTGCCCAAATTGGTCGTAAGTCGCGCGTTTTTGATCATCGTAAAGGATGTCATAAGCCATCTGGACTTCTTTGAATTTATTCTCATCACCGCTGACTTTATTATCAGGGTGGTATTTTTTAGCTAATGTGCGATAGGCGCTTTTTATGTCGTCCTTGGTGGCATTTTTTTTAAGACCAAGAATCTCATAGCAATCTCTTTTTTCGGCCATATCCATCCTCCTTTTTGCAAATCACCAGTAAAGTTTTATCTCTACTGGTGAATTGATTAGTAATTAGCGATTAAGCTTTGTGACCGTCTTTGCTGGTAAAGTCAGCATCGACGACATCATCGCTCGAGCTGCCTGGATTAGCTTCTTCTTTGGCTTTTCCATCAGCGCCAGCGGCACCGCCAGCTTGAGCTTGCTGCATGTATGCGGCCGCCTGCTCTAACTCTTTGATGCGAGTTCTTAAAGTGTCGATATCATTGTTGTCTAAGGCGGTCTTTAATTCATCGCGCATTTTCTGAGTCTGCTCTTTTTGAGTGGGATCCATCGATTGGCCTTTTTCTTGCATCGCGATGTCGATATCATTGATCAAGCCTTCAGCTTTATTCTTGAGCTCAGTCTCTTCTTTTCGCTTGTTATCCGCTTCAGAGTTTTCTTTCGCTTCGCGAACCATGCGATCGATATCCTCTTTGCTCAAGCCGCTACTGCCAGAGATGGTAATATTCTGCTCTTTTTGAGTGTCGAGGTCTTTGGCGTTGACTTTCACAATGCCATTAACGTCGATTGAGAATGTGACTTCAATGCGAGGTTGACCGCGGCGAGCGGGTTTGATGCCGGTCAATTGGAAGTGGCCGAGCAATTTATTGTCATGAGCCATTGGGCGCTCACCTTGATAGACCATGATGTCGACAGCGGGTTGGTTATCCGCGGCAGTCGAGAAGATCTGGCTCTTGGTGGTTGGAATCGTCGTATTGCGCTCAATGAGAGGAGTCATCACTCCGCCTAATGTTTCAATGCCGAGAGTTAAAGGAGTGACGTCGAGCAAGACGACATCTTTAACATCTCCGCTGACCACGCCGCCTTGGTAGGCTGCACCAATGGAGACAGCTTCATCAGGGTTGACGGATAGGTTGATGGCTTTTCCAGTCATAGATTTGACTAATTCTTGGACGGCTGGCATACGGATGGAGCCGCCGATTAAGAGAATCTGATCGAGGTCTTTAGAAGATAGTTTAGCATCTGCTAAAGCGCGTCTGACTGGCTCTTCACATCTCTTTAAGAGATGTCTGGTTAAATCTTGGAATTTCGCTCTGGTGAGAGTGATCTCAAAGTTCACTGGTCCGGTGGACTTCATGCTGATGAAAGGTAAGGAGATGACGGTTTCCATCAAAGCTGAGAGTTCAATCTTAGCTTTTTCAGCCGCTTCTCTAATTCTTTGGAGCGAGCCTTTATCGGTAATGTCAACGCCGGATTCAATCTTGATTTGAGCTTTGATCCAATCAGCGATGACCTGATCCCAGTCATCGCCACCGAGATGGTTATCACCAGCGGTAGAAATGACTTCGAAGGTGCCGTCACCAATGTCGAGGATCGAGACGTCGAAGGTTCCGCCGCCTAAGTCAAAGACGAGAATCTTCTCGGCTTTTTGCGTGTCGAGGCCATAAGCCAAAGCTGCGGCGGTGGGTTCGTTGATAATGCGGACGACATCTAAGCCGGCGATTTGGCCAGCGTCCTTAGTGGCTTGTCGCTGCGCATCGTTGAAGTAGGCTGGAACGGTGATGACCGCCTTGTCTATTTTGTG